>NZ_JARESS010000050.1:0-58114 GCF_046027915.1 Paraburkholderia sp. RL17-347-BIC-D | reverse complement strand
CGGACGTCGAGCCCTTCGAGCGGGCCTCGGTTCCCGCATTCCAGCATTGCGGCAGCGAGTCGCGAGTTGCACTAGTCGAAAGCTGTCGATTCCAAGTCTCGCCCCTTGAGCGATGTTGACTCGGTGTGCAACCCGCTGTTATCGCGTCGGTGCCAGCTCACAACGTGGCCTACACGCCATGCCCGACAGCGCGTAGAACGCCACTACAGTCGTGACGAGAGCCTTCGTACTACTGGCCGTTTTCCCTTGAGCCGCCCGGTCCACCGTTGACGTCGCTGTTCGCGCCGCTACGCGTGCCCCTGTTCAGACCATTGGTCTTGCCGCTATTGGAACGCTCCGTCGCAGGATTACTGCGCGCCGCGCGGTCGCCACTACCCGTGACGTCGGGAGACCCGTAGCCCGTCTCGTTCGGGGTCTGCATCGAACCGGCGCCGACGTCGGGTGTCGGGAGCCCGCCAGCGGCGCCGCCGGCTTGTGCGTATGTAATTGGCGAGAGTGCCATCACGAGAGTCGAAGCGAAAAACGTCCTGGTTATATGTTTCATGGCTCACCTCCATGCAAGCGTGTGCCGCTCACATGAATAGGTGCCGCAAGGGACGTGCCTTGTGTCAGTAAATGCCTTGAAGTTTGCCGGCGCCAGAGGGCTGGTGCTCTGCGCGCCCGGCAACATGCTTGCCCGCACTCGCTACGTCAAGTACAGAGGGCCGCTGTCCGTGGTTTGCTATGCACTGTTCGCGTCACAATCCTGAGCCATCTTTGTCGTCGGCCCCGGCCGCACATGTCTGGTTCCGTCCTCGCCGCTTCGCCGCATATAGCGCTCTATCCGCGGTCGCAACCAGGCTAAGGCTGGCTCCGCCACTGTCCACTTGTTGCGCCGCCACTCCGCAACTGACAGTGACAATACCGGCGGCGGAAGCGACATGTGGAATCTGGAGACTTTCAACGGCCTGCCGGATGCGCTCGGAAACTACGCGCGCTCCGTCCGGGTCCGTTTCCTTCAGAATCAATGAAAACTCATCCCCACCGTAGCGCGCGACTGTGTCTCCAGGACGTTTCACCGAGTATGCAATAGCTTGCGCTATTGCGCGCACACATTCATCGTCAGCCTGATGACCGTATCGGTCGTTGTAGCTCTTGTATCCGTCGATATCGACCATGACAATCCCGACAAAACTGCGGCCTTCTTTCCAGAACTCCGGCTGCGATTGAAGTGCCAGTTCGCGGTCGAAGTACCGACGGTTAAAAACGCCGGTATAGAGTCGGTTGTTGACCTCAGTGACATCCGCGAGGGCGGGCCAAACGATTGGCCGCTGCACCTCCCGCCAGGGTCAGCCTTCGCCATCTTGTCGGCACGCGATTCTCTTCAGACTGTCGCATCGAACAGTCACCTCAAAAAATCGATGCGCCCGATTGATGTCGTTTTGTCTGCCACTGGTTCAGTGACTTTGCTGTTGTTGCGTGTCTGGTCCGAGGCACATAGACTTCCTGGCGAAGGCCCTGGAGCGGCTTATTATCCGCCAGACGATGCCCAGTCCGGGCGCGTCACCCTCGCTCGGGGCCACTCGTCCATCGGGGCCATCCGATAAATGGCCAGACCCGTGTCCACTACCGCAATCCGCAAGGTAGTTCGCGCGCGCGTACCTATTTCACAATTGACCTTAATAAGGGGCATACCATGCTAGTTAGAGAACGGATGAAAGCGGCGGTCTGTCTGGAGCCGGAGGAGACCTTGGCCGCGGCAGCGCGTCTGCTCAAGCGGGACAATATCGGCTGTCTTCTCGTGTGCCTGGACGGCAAAGTTCTGGGAATGATTACCGACCGCGACATCGCGATGCGCGGCGTGGCGGATGACCGTGACTCCAATCGGATGAAAGTGAGCGAAGTGATGTCGTTGGACGTAATTCGGTGCAGCAAGGACGACTCAGTCGAATCTGCAGTGCTGACCATGCGGACGGCACATGTACAAAGGCTCGCGGTCATCGACGGCGACGGACATCTGGTCGGCATCATTTCCATGAGCGATGTGGAGGGTGGTGCCTCGGAACGGCGCCCCTACGAAGTCATCTTCTACAAGGAAATACTGGATTATGCGGGCCTGCCGCATCACACTGAGCTGATGCGCGTCTCGGTCGCCCAGGGAACGAAACAGGAGGCGGTGGAAGCGGCCATCGCACAATTTGAAAAAACTCAGCACGTCTCGAACTGGGCCACGGTCGCCAATGGATACGATGTCGTGAGCATTCATGTTGATGCAAATGGCGCGCAAGTCGAAGAACTCGAGTGCACTTCTGAACGCGACGCCCGTATCCGTGCCCGCGCGCGAACATTGTGGGAACAGGGCGGTGCCCCGGAAGGACGCGACGCACAATTTTGGGAACAGGCAGCCGGAGAGACGGATGCGGAGTACCTGCCCGCGAAATGACGGCCACCGGCACTAGCTGCTCGCAAGCCCTTCCTTGCGAGCCCGTCCCCACTTCTGGCAGCGTAACGGTTCGACCGTCGGCCGCAAATCGTTCAACCCTGACTGCAGCATCGCGTGCGGGTGGCGCACCGAGTTACTGCTTTCCTCTTCGGAGCATGCGATGACGAACCATCCAAAGGAACAGACACGCGGTGTCAGCCGCAAAGATGACCAGGACAAACTCGCGGATGATATCGCAGACAGCGACCGTGACTCAGCGACGCCGGACAATGCTGCCCCTATCCTACAGTCCGAGGACAACGAACAGCACGACGAAATGCGCGACGAAGACGCACCGGAATAAGAGGCGAGAGAGATAGGCGCTGCGCCAAAACACAGACGGTACGACGAACTGGAAGTCATGCTGCTTGCGCGCTTGCCCGGCCAGGTATAGCCCTTGCGCGCTTGAGTGCGCATCAGCTGATGACGTATGGAGGAACCGCATGCCGCAAGTTATCGTTGCGCTGTTCGGCTCATATCATGACGGCGACGAGGCGCTTCGCGCGCTGCAGGCATTGGGGTTAAGCCTGGACCGTGGACATTTATACCAGGCAGGAAAACGAGCCCCGGCGATGCCTGTTCCTGTCAATACTCCAGAGCTGGATTGGCACCTCCACGAGTTCGCGGAGTATGCCGCGCATGGCGAGCGTCCGTGCGCAGGCGCGAACCGATACAACCCGGAGACGGAAGATTTTGGCCTCAGCGCCGACACTGTGGCTCCCGTGGGCGTGGACACAGCCTCGCGTACGCTTCTTATTATTGAGGACATAACTGGCCTGAGACCCGCCACCGCTTGCGAGGTGCTTTACGACTATGGCGCGCTCGCAGTAAAGGACGCGGCCGGCCACTGGCGCTTCTCACCCCACCGGAAGGTCTGCCGCAGCCAGGAATCGTGATTTGATTCGACGGCCAGTTTTGCGACGCCGTGGTGGGAAGTGCCTGGCTAACCGAGCGAATGCGGCGAACCACGTTAACGCACGCAGCCGTTGCAGAGTCGCACCGTTCATCGGTGATGCGGGCACACCATGCGACATTGTGCCTAGCTTCGAAGTTGCGGCGGGACCTGCTCAATGTTGAAATACTGGTCGCCTTTAGCGAAACTGCGAGGTGCGAAAAAGAGAGAACGCTCAACACGGCGAGCAAAATAGCCGCAACAGACACCGCCATGATACGAGCCGATTATTCCGCCTCAGAGGTGCAAGCCGAGCGCCCCGCACCCAGCCCCCCATGCCGCCAAAACCGTCGCGCAATCCACTTACGATGTGCGTCTACGCGGAGCCGGACCGTGACGCCGTTTGTGCTATCCAAGTCTCCCGGGAACGCCTGTTGCGTCGCTATTGCGCGGTCGAAGCTTCGGATTTCTTAGTTGTTGAGACCGCGTTTGAACAGCCTTCAACCTGGGAAACGCCATCATGCAGATTCTTGCCACTCAAACCGGCCTGCCTCGCGTGTCATGGGGTGCCATTTTCGCCGGCGTAATCCTGTCACTCATTGTCTATCTCGTCCTCAGCGTGCTCGGGACAGCCATCGGCGCAACACTCCTGTCTCCGCTATCGCAGCCTGACCCGATGCGCGCATTCGGTTTTGGCTCAGGCGTCTGGATGATTGTCACGACGGTCGTTGCGGTCTTCACCGGTTCGTATCTCGCTGGTCGATGTGCACCTGTCCTCGGATGGCTGCACGGCGTGCTCGCGTGGGCAGTCATGATTCTTTTCGTCGTGTACGCCATGGCGTCCCTCGTCGGGGGTGCTGTCAGCGTTGCCGGCAACGTCGCCACGGCGGGCGCGACTGTAGGCGCCGCGCAGGGCCAGGCGCCCGGCGGCAACCCGGTGGTCGACTCGGTCAGACAACAGGTTCAGAGCGTGGTCGCGTCGGCAGCCTCGGTAGCTTCGAGCCCGCAAGCCGAGCAGAACGCACGCCAGGCTGCGGATACCGCTGCCCGTGCCGTCGCTCGCGCGACGTGGTTTTCGTTCGCCGCGCTTGTCGTGGGCGCAATCATCGCTCTGGGGTCCGGCAGTCTCGGCTTTCGCCATCAACCCCTTTACGAGGAAGGAGGCGGCTCGTCCAGCGACGCCGCAGTACGCGCCGCACGCGGAAGTGGGGGCACACGTACCAACAGTCCTGCCCGTTGACGCCTGACGGCTGGCGTTCGGTTTTGCGCGAGGAACATGCTTCTGATGGGCGTCGCCCGGTCGACCGTCCGGCGCCCACGTCGACCTGAAGGAGATTGTGTCGAAGTTCGCGAGACCAGCGAGCGGCCGGTCGTCTCCAAAACTTCGCGAGTGGTCCAGGAGGCGGAGCGACAACACGCGTCAAGTATCTCTGCCTTCGGGGTAGAAAGTATCGGAGGTCTCGTTATTGTGGACTTCTCCGGAACCGTAACATCGTGTACAGAGCTGCCACCGCCCTCCGTCGCATTTTGGGCACGTGATGGTGTTGGACGTGTGAGACATGTCTGAAACAGTCTCGATTTCAGTTATCTGCACTTTTCCCGTCCCGCCACATTTTTCGCACTTGATTTTTCCTTGGCCACCACATTGCTGACAGGTAGTCATGGTCTCCCTTCCTAGTGGTTAGGTGTACATGACCATACTACTCCGAGCGCCTGAGAACACGAAGCCAGATGCTGGCCTCCACGAACTCGTGCAGTTCCTTGACGCGACGAGAACTTGTCGGCGTGGTCCTGGGCCGATTGTGCTTTTTGAGAACACGTGACGCACCTCCGCGGCGGTCAGCGCCACATCGAGCCTTTGTAGCACCCTCGGCTAGCGCGGATTGCCCTTAAATACGCTGGCAAGATGCCGATTGCTTTCCGTCAGAGGTCGCCGAGGTCCTAGCTACGACCGAGGTGTGTCGCGAAAAATATAAGTTCGTTTAGCTAGAAATGTCTTTAAGTTCTTTCTTCGAGAAAGAATTGCCTTTGACATCCAAGCCATTGACTGGATGGCAGTCTTTTTCCATCGTGGATGACGGTCCTAGGGCCCGCGTAAAAAGAGTTTTTTTCGATAGGGTCTTCTGGGAAGTCACGATACGCCGGAGCGGAAAACATGCGTTCGTTCACAGCAGAGTTCGTCCTGGACGGCAGTGAAGACCACGGCACCATGATTTCCAACTTGGGTGAACGTTCGAAGGAAGGATTCGTCTGTCCGTTAACGTTCATCTGGTTCAAACGTGACTGCATCCCTCCTGAAAATTTTGGTTGCCGCGCCATGCCGTTTCCGTCAATCGTGGCGCGGCTATCACCATGCAGTTGGTTCGCGCGTTCAAATATCGGTGTCTATTCCCGAGTCGAGGTCCCGCGTCGCCGACCAGTAGGGATAACGGTTGTAATACTGATGTACCTGAGTCCCCCACGTTGTATCTGCCATTGCAGGCCAATGGTCCTTGTCAAAACCAGGGTCATCCTTGAGCTGTTGCGCGCTGATGTCCACGCGGAAGCATTTCGCATCGGTATCGAGTGTCAATGCGCTCCATGGCATAGCGTGCAGCGTCGTGCCCATTCCAAGAAATCCGCCTTCGGACAGCACCGCGTATGCAATCCTGCCAGCGCGAACGTCGAGCATGATGTCCGAGATTTTTCCGACGTCTTCGCCATCGGAAGTCACCACCTTGGTTCCATCGAGGGTGTCCGCAGCCATGACGTCCGGGCCCGGGCCATCGCCTACTCCCGTGCCGACAATGCGGGCCCCGGCGCCAGACGGGCTTCCTTGCGGGTCGAGTGCGCTCATGATTTCCTCCTGTCAAAATAGGGATTAACAGAGGTGAGCAAGCGCTATACCCACGTGAGACCGCGGAAGGACGTCGTTTGGTAGGGCAGAGGCAAGCCAACGACCAACCGCACCTCGTGGAAACCGCCCTGCAAAGAGCTACTGCTACACTTTTTCGATGGGAAATCTTGCTCGGGTTCAAAACGTAAGGCGAGCAGCGCGGTGCAGGGTTCCTGGGCATGCCCGTTGCAACTGATGAAGATTCGCCCGAGTAATGAGAGGCGCAAGCAAAGGAGGCATCATGGCAGACGCTTTCAAACCCGGCGAAATCGTCACGGTGTCGGGTGTCTATTCGGTCGTTCTTGAAGGTGGCGACAACGAGGGCCGGACATTCGATGCCACATGCGTTGAGGGTGACCGCTTCCCGCCAACGCGCACTGGCGTCGGTGTTCACTACGAGCTGAAGTACGGAGCGCCTTACTCACACCGGCACCCTGAGTTGAATCCGGGCAGGTAATAGGCACCGGCAAGCCGTATCGTGACGGAGTCATGAGTGACATCGGACTGCCGGACATGGGACGGGTATCAACTGGTCCGGACATTCCGTCAACTGGAGTGCCTTGCCGCGACGACCTTTGTGGCGATTACCGGTCATGCCGATGACGCGGGCAGGAAGGCAGCCGTTGAGACGCGCTTCGATATCCATGTGCCCAGCCCCGCCGATGCGAGCAAGTTCGAGCAGTTTCTGATTGAGCGAAGAGAGACAATTAGACATCCATAATGAGAAGAGAATCGCAGACCGTTCGTGTTCGCGTGGTGCGACTCTACGCCGCAGGGCCGCAGTAACGCACTTCATCTGGATTGACTGGCGGTTCCAGGTGTCGCCGGTACAATCGAAGGACCTATCGCTAGGACCTCGAACATGACCGCACCCCCGGCCGTACAGGACGTTTTTTTGCGGATGCTCGTAAACGACAAGACCGCGGTAAACGTGTTCCTCGTAAACGGCATCAGACTGAACGGTCAACTGGCCGCCTTTGACCAGTTTGCAGTTCTGCTGGAGTCTGGTCCAGGTGTGCAAGTTGTTTTCAAACATGCCATTTCGACCGTGGCGCCGGTCAATGGCAGGGGCCAGGCACGTGAGCCGACCGAGGTGGCAGTGAGTGGTGACAAGTCGAACCACTTGCGAAGTCGCGTCCGATGAGAACCAACATGACATGCTGTGGCCACGCGACAGCGAGAGCGCTGCGGTGTCAGATGAGCTGTATGTTTGGCCGCCTGCTTACCCGCGGGCCTTGCTTCACGTCAAAGCTGACCTTCTGGTTTTCCTGCAGCGATTTGAAGCCTTGTGCCTGAAACTCGGAGAAGTGCGCAAACAGATCCTCGCCACCATCATACGACGTGATGAGCCCAGAACCCTTCGCATCGCTGCGGAGGGGTAAGCTCTCACGGTTGTTCGAGCGCGTTTTCAATCAGCCGTTGAACAAGCTAAATCCGGCCATCAGGGCCTCTGCTTCAGTTGCGAAAGGTCGTTCGCCCACGTTAGGCAAAGAGGCTTTCGACAGTTCCCGCCGTACCCGGCCAGGCATCCACCGCGGTTATCCGGACAGTACTGCCCCAAATCATAGAGACGTCGTATGGAGTCCTGGGCATATCGATATCCCGAAAAATAGCTGGCTACCATACGGCGGCGAGGAATTCGTCATCCTGTTTGTGGACTGCGAATATGACGGGGGGCTAGGCTGCCAGAAGACAGCTCGCATTGCTGTCGCGCCGCGCGTCTTCGAGGACCCGCAAGAGCGTTTCCAGAGAGAATGGTTTTTGCAGACACACATCGAAGAGCCGAGCAAACTCTGCATTGCTATCGCTGTCACCCGTCATCGAGGCAACAAAGGGCCTGGGGAAGACTGGCCTGTCAAGCAGCGACAGCGCAACGGCACTGCCGTTGATGCCGGGGAGGTTTTCGTCCAGGAGAACGAGGTCGAAAGCGCCGGCTCGGAGCAGCTCCAGCGCAGTCTCCCCGTCGGGCGCCATAACGGCGCGGTGACCAATGCAGTCGAGCAGGAAGACCAGACTGTCCGCGACGAACTCGTTATCGTCGACGACGAGCACATTCATTCAATATCCTTATTACGCGAAGTTCGCGGCGCTGCCAAGAATGCTTCTTATGTAATAAGATATTATTAAATGGCGTTGCCTATACGTTAGTTTTACAAATTAATATCTAAGTATAACAGGACATAACGGCAGCAGCGCAGCCCCAAGGGCTCCGGGGCTTCGCTTCAACGCGCGGGACCTGCCTAGCCTCACTCTCTATCGCGGGCAATTGACAGCCCCGCCAGAAAGGCCTTGTAGTCAAATTTCGAAGTCCGCGCTCTTCCGCTGGCAGATAGTTCTGCTTAACTTCATACACCAGTTAATTGTTAGTGGAAGTGTTGAAAGACTCGTCGACGTGCAATGAAGGCTGAAACTAGTCACCGCACGGTGCGACGCTGCCGCGCGTTGGCGAGCTGCGTCCAGTTCATCCACGGGCTCAGCTGTCGGGGGAACTGTTGAACACGAGCGCATCTCTGTTAGCGTTCAATGCGAATGCCCGTGGCCTCCGCCACCGCCCCGGTAATGGCCGCCACCCATACCACGCCCGGGGTATCCGTGGCCACCCCAGCCGCCATGACCGCCCCGACCGCCTCGATATCCGTGACCCCAATAGCCGTGGTGGCCCCAGTAGCCGTGTCGGCCCCAGTAGCCGTGCCGGCCACCGCCGTAACAGCAGCCGCCCCAATAGCCGAAGCTCAGCGACACCGACGGCCCCCACCACGCGGGCCGTCCGTAGTACGGATACGCGACGGGGTAATACGCAGGGGCGACGAAGACGGGCACGGCTGGTGCGATATAAGTGGTCGCCGACGCAGTCGCATCTGACGCGGCTGTACCGGCTGCGGCATCGGGCATCGAGAAAGGATATTGCTGCGGCGCGGCCGCCGCCACTTCGCCGTATGGAACGTAGCCGTAGGGCGCGTAGTAGTAGCAACCGGACAAAGCTGCGGACAGGACCACCACCGCAACGAGGCCGCCCGCGCGCGACGTTGCATCCGGCGTTTTCATAACGTGCTCCAAGGTCCGATGCGACGCTACAGGCGGCGCGTCTTTAATACAATTACCTTACAGCAAGCACGATGCCCGGACGTCCCGGAATTGAAGGACAGTACGCGTCAGATTTCGGCCGGGTGGAACGGTGGCGAAAAGGTCAACCATTCATCGGTCGTCGTTGGGGGCGGCACACACTGAGGGAATCGGTGCTTGTTCCTCGGTTCGTCAACGGATGGCTCTGACCCTGGCCCTGGCTCGTAGGTAATTTCGATGGGTTGCCGCTGATTCTGCTGGAAGGTACCGTGATGTTTGCCGCGCTGTCCGGCGATGGTGAGTACCCCCTCCACTATCATGCGATGTGATGCGACCGCGTTGCGGCTTCGCGCGGTACCCAGGTGACTGCTGGTCCGACCCACCGAATGACGACTGAAACCGCTGGAGCCGACGGTCCGGTCGTCTTTGTCGTCGATGACGACAAGGGAATCAGGCATGCCCTCGACACGCTTATGCGCTCAGTAGGCTTGCGCGTCGAAACGTTCGAGTCCCCGGACGAATTTCTCCGGTTTCCTCGCTCCACCGGGCCAGGCCGCCTCATCCTCGACGTGCGGCTCCGCGGGAAAAGCGGCATGGCGTTTCACCAGGAAATCGTCAATAGCGGCATGCGCATTCCCGTCGTCTTCGTGACCGGTCATGGAGACATCGAGATGGAAGTGAAGGCGATGAAGGCCGGCGCGCTGGACTTCCTCGCCAACCCGTTCAACGACCAGGACATGCTCGACGCAGTGGCTCAGGCGCTGGCACAAGACAGTGAGCGGCTCGCGGCAGAGGCCGCGTTAGCCGGCCTGCGCGCCTCGTACCAATCCCTGTCAACGCGCGAGAAAGAGGTGATGGCCTCTGTGCTTTCCGGCCTGCTGAACAAGCAGATTGCCACCGAGATGAACCTCAGCGAAATCACGGTCAAGGTTCACCGTGGACAGGTAATGTGCAAGATGAATGCGCGCTCGATGCCAGACCTTGTCCGCAAGGCCGAATCGCGTGGTATCCAGCCCCGTCTGTTCCACCGCGGTCATCATTGAGCGCCGTCGTGCGTTAGCACTTCTGCAAAGCGTCGATGACTCGCTAGGGATTTCCGACAGCGACCGAGAGCCAGTGAATCATTGCAGTGGCCTGGTAAGGCTTCTGCAACAACACAAGTGCGCCGTTACTCGCCGCTTTTGCCTGCAATGCCGGCGTCGGATATGCACTGATAAAGATGGTGGCCGGGGCATGTCCCTGGGCACAAAGGCGCTCATGCATCTCGATACCCGACATCCCGGGCATGCGGATGTCGGAAATCAGGCAGGAGGTATGGGCGGCCTGCCCGGATGCAAGAAATTCTTCTGCCGACTCATACATCTGCACCTGCCAGCCAAGCGACCGGATAAGGCCGCCTAACGCGACACGGACAGCTGAATCGTCGTCGACAATCGAAACGACTGGCGTAATTTGCAAAACGAGGCCCTCGACTATTCTCTCTCGGCATAACGTGTGGTCGGTGCCGCCCGTCTCTCCTGATCAGCAGATTACTGCGCAACGGCGTTCAGTGACATCGTACGAATTTTTATGTGAACCGAACCATGTGCACGCCGGTCGCCGTGTGTCACTTTCACACCTCCTCCTCTATGGATGGCGGAAGGCTGAACGAGAACGTCGCACCACCGTCAGGGTTGTTGGAGGCCCAGATTTGCCCACCGTGGGCTTCAACAATAGAACTGGAAACAGCCAGCCCCATTCCCATGCCGGAACTGCGTGTCGTAAAGAACGGTTCAAAGAGTTGCGGAAGATTGGCCTCCGGGATGCCAGCCCCCGAATCCCTTACCGCCACGACAACATTGCCTTCAGGGTCAAGGCGGGACTGGACGATGAGTTCGCGCCTGCCGTCGACGCTCGCCATCGCCTGCAGACCGTTGATGATTAAATTGACGAGCACCTGCTGGAGCTGCACACGGTCGCCCCGTATCAGCGGTAGGTCCCTGGCAAGCCGACGTGTCAGCGAGTCACTCTGCCGCTCAATATCCCGCCTGATAAGGATAATCGCCTCTTCGACCACGTCATTGATTGCAATCGCTGCCCGGTCCGGCGGCGCCCCCTTCATGAGCGCCCTCACACGTTGCACGATTTCTGCAGCTCGATTCCCCTGGTCTGTCATGTGGCTCACGCAACCCTCTATTTCTTCCATGTTCGGAGGCTGGCGATGCAGCCAGCGCAGACATGCTTCACCGCTTGTTACGATGGCGGCCAGGGGCTGTCCCACTTCGTGGGCAATTGATGCACTCAGCTCACCCAGCGCCGTTACCCGGCTTACGCGTTCCAGTTCGCTTTGCGCATGCCGCAACCGCTCCTCTGTCTGCTTCGCCGCCGTCACGTCCATCACAGCCCCGATGAACGCTCTATTGTCCGGCTGACCGCTCGCTGACCTCCCAACGACGTGGAGGTGCTTGATGCGTCCATCAGGAAAAAGCAGACGATGCTCGATGGTAAAGTCGACGGTGAAACCGCGTGCCTTTGTAATCTTCTCCTCGAACAGGGGCATATCGTCGGGATGCACCCGCTGCCTGATAAGTTCAACGCTGGGCGCGACCGCCAGGTCGTATTCGAAGATAGAAAAAGTCTCGTCGGACCAGAGGAGTTCGCCGCTCGAGACATTCCAGCCAAAACTGCCGGTCCTGCTTAGCTTCTGCGCTTCGGCGAAGTACTGCGCCTGACTCTTCCGGAGCAGTTCTTCGGCATGCTTGCGCTGCGTGATGTCGTTGTTGGTCTCAAGCGTGGCCAACGGATTTCCCGCGCCGTCGCGCTGCAGCGCCCAGCGGCTCGTCACGATTATCTTGGTGCCGTCCCGCCTAGTGTGGACTAACTCGCCCTCCCACTGGCCGTCGCGAAGAAAAATCCGCTGGAGCTCGTCTCGAGGCAGCGGGAACGCCGAACACAGAAATTCGTCAATGAACTTGCCAATCGCCTCTTCTTTCTTCCATCCATAGAGTGTCTCTGCTGCCTGGTTCCAGTACGTAATCACGTTATTTTTATCGCGCACGATGATGATGTCGTGTGTCAGTTCCAGCAGTTGTGCCTGCGCGCGCTGCGTCTTTTCCACGCGGCCAATCCGCCTGACGAGGGTGGTGATTGCGATTGACGTGACGAGAAAGGCAACAAGGGAGAATAAATCCCCGGGTTTGCTGATGTGGAAGCTATTGATGGGTTCCATGAAAAAATAGCCGAGCAACGCGGCGCCGGCAACCGAGAAAATAAGCGATGAGATGAAGCTGTCCAGCAGGGACAGGAGAACAACGATAACCAGCAGAAAGAAGCCGGCGGTGCCCAGTTCCTGCTCCAGAAGGCCGCAGGTCACAGTAACGGCTCCGAGCGCGACACAGCCTCCCATCCACAGCGTCGCCAGGTATCGCAAGCTTCTGCTTTCATGTGAAGAAACTGTCGTGCGCACGGAAAGTCTCCCTTTAGCGCCGCTGCACCCACCGCGTGCATCGGTCTCGCGACAATAGTCGACGCTTCTGACTTCGCCGTCTATCCGGCTCGCATCCTATCCGGTTAGCAAATCCTTTTCGTCGAACGCATCGCTACGAACATCCCGCATGACGATGCGCTTACTCATTTTCTCTTGCGCAGAGAGATGCATCAATTTAATGGCTGGGTCGGCTGAATGCTCAGCTGCGCTCCGACACACCCACGAATCGCCAAGCCTAGCTCGCCGCCTACAAGTCAGGAGCCGAAGTAAGGTCTTCACGACTCAGTCAGAGCGTAGGAGCGTCGCCGCTCGACCCAACAGTGCCTTTGACTTCGTAGAGCTTGTTTTTCTTCGCTCGGGCCTTCTTGCCGCTCCGAGCCAAGGCTATGGAAGCAGTGACCATGGCGACGCCTAGCCACAACGTAGGTGATAACTTTTGTTCCGCATGGAACCCGAGAAATATGGTCGAGAGAACGGGCGTCGCATAGCTCAACGCAGTCGTTGTGCCCGTATTTCCCTTCTTCATTCCGAAGTCCCAAAGGTAAAACGCAAGGCCCATGGGGCCTACGCCCATGTAGACCAGAACTAGCCAGTCCTGTGCCGTCAAGCTCGGCGTTTCCCTCGTCGCAAAATGTAATGCGAGACACGCCAATCCCGCGGGTAGTGAAAATGCACCAACCGAGAGGCTGGAGACGGAGCTGTAACGCTTGCCGAGTATTGAGTATCCGGCCCAAGCGAACGCTGATACCAAAGCGAGGAAGTATGCGGCGGCTTGTCTGAGGACGTGTTGGCCGACAAGGCTTGTTGGGTCGCTTGCCAAGAGCGGCTGCTGGACCGACCAACACGCGGCAGCTGCCCCCCCGAAGCCGAGAAGAGCACTGAGGAACAGAGTTCGGCGCTCTCCTTCTCCGGATGATGGACGGCCAGCCATACACACGATAATAATCGGCCACAAATAATGAACGAGGCTCACGCCGATGGGGTCGCCGAGTTTTAGCGCGAAGAAGTAAATGACGTGGTAGGCGAACATCAACCCGCTTCCGAGCAGCAGAAGGCCCAGGGGTAGCTTCCAATGC
Source organism: Paraburkholderia sp. RL17-347-BIC-D (assembly GCF_046027915.1). Taxonomy (NCBI): domain Bacteria; kingdom Pseudomonadati; phylum Pseudomonadota; class Betaproteobacteria; order Burkholderiales; family Burkholderiaceae; genus Paraburkholderia; species Paraburkholderia sp. RL17-347-BIC-D. The sequence goes on along the minus strand of NZ_JARESS010000050.1, from coordinate 44,281 downwards.
CGCACCCATGGCAGACCGATAACGCCGCCTATCGTCAAAGCAATACCATTGACGAACAAGATGGGTATGCCGTGCAGGAGGTCAACGCTAGTCGCAAGCGTGCTCCACATCAGAATCGTCATCGCAATACCAAAAAGGGCCATCTTGTCTCTCCCAAAATGACCAATCTGCAGCACCTACCTGCCGCTGTCTTCCTGCCTGAAACAGTAATTCAACGATGGCGTTTCGTAGCTTTTAGAGAGACGAGATAAACAGGCCGTAAGCGAGTGTCTTTGTTTTCAAATGAGGTTCCCGCGCGGTGGCATGTCGTCGCCTCCGCGAGCAACAAAGCGACCGGGACGTCCAGCAGAACCTGCTGCGGAACCTGATGAAGACAGTAAAAGCTGCTGTTCGACTGCTGGATTAAAGTTCTGATTGCCGTCCGTGCTCAATACACTGTGGTCTTCATCTGGACATCTGATAGGAGCTACCGTGGAACTCACCGACTTCGACACACTGACCTTTGACTGCTACGGAACCTTGATTGACTGGGAGACTGGCATCTTCGCGGGACTGCGGCCCTTGCTCGAGCGCGCCAAGGTGCCGCTCACGCGAGACCAGGTATTGGAAGCGCATGCCCGTCACGAGTCTTCGCAGCAGAAGTACACGCCGGCGAAACGCTACCAGGAATTGCTGCCCATCGTCTACAAACGACTGGCCGAGGAATGGGGCCTGTCGTTCACACACGAGGAATGCGTGACGTACGGTCAGTCCGTCAGGAATTGGCCCGTATTTGAGGATACTGCGGCTGCGCTGCAGTACCTGAAAAAGCACTACAAGCTTGTCATCCTATCGAATATCGACAACGAGAGCTTCACTTACAGCAACGCCAAGCTGAAGGTCGAGTTTGACGCAATCATCACGGCGGAAGACGTTGGCTCTTATAAGCCATCACCGCGAAACTTCGAATACATGCTGGAAAAGCTCGGCGACCGTGGGATAAAAAAGGAGAAAATCCTTCATACGGCCGAAAGCCTTTTCCATGACCACAAACCCGCGAATGAGTTCGGGCTCGCATCCTGTTGGATTTACCGCCGTCATTCGCAAACGGGCTTCGGTGCGACGATGAACCCTGGCTCGCAGCCGAAAATTGACTTCCGGTTCAACAGCATGGCGGATTTCGCCAAGGCACACGAGGAAGCATTTTCGAAGAAGTAAGACAATAATGTCTTGTCGGCATCGAAGACACGCGTGCTGTTCTCGTATTCAGGATGCTGACAAGACCATTGCCGCGTGATGGGGTTTTTGAAGATACTGAAACACAGGAGGCGCTGTGGCTTTGACAGATTTCAAGGCACTCACATTCGACTGCTACGGGACTCTGATTGACTGGGAGTCAGGCATCGCATCAGGTTTGTCGGAACTCGCATCGAGGGTGGCAGAACCTCTAACGCGTGACGAAATCCTTGAAGCGCACGCGCGCCATGAGTCGTATCAGCAGAAAATCACGCCTGCGATGCCCTACGACCAACTTCTCCGGGTTGTGTTCAAGCGTCTAGCGGAGGACTGGAGCGTACGTTACAGTTGGGATGAAGCGGTTGCATATGGTGCCTCGGTCGGCGATTGGCCCGCTTTCCCAGACTCAGCTAGCACGCTTCAATATCTGAAAAAATATTTCAAGCTGGTGGTCCTGTCTAACGTGGATAACCGAAGCTTCAAAGCGAGCAACGCGAAGCTGGGGGTTGATTTCGATGCAATCGTGACGGCCGAGGATGTCGGGTCATACAAGCCATCGCGAAATAACTTCGAGTATCTTTTCTCGACGTTGTCAGCGATGGGAATCAAGAAGGACGATACACTCCATATCGCAGATAGCATCTACCACGACCATGAGCCTGCGAGTGAGCTGCAGCTTCGCTCATGCTGGATTCACCGGCGCTACGAGCAGCGTGGATTCGGCGCAACGCTGAAGACATCTGTCGAACCAGCCGTCGACTATAAATTCACGAGCATGGCGCAGTTGGTCAAGGCGCATCATGAGGACCTGGCTAACGGATAGCATAGTCGCCTTCGACTGACACAGTAGCCAATTCGAGCACGCACGATATGCGACAGAAGCTTGACCGGACCGATATCAAAATCCTTGCCGAACTGCAGAGGAACGGCAATATGACGAACGCCAACCTTGCAAGCGCCGTCGGGTTGTCCGCGAGCCCTTGTCTGCAACGTGTGAAGCGTCTCGAATCAGCGGGAATCATCTCTGGCTACGGGGCGCATTTGAACCTGGCCAAGCTGACCAGCACGGTGACCGTGTTCACCGAAATCATGCTGCATGACCACCGGCGCGAAGACTTCACGCGCTTCGAAGCAAACCTGCGGGACTTTGATGAGATTACGGAGTGTCACCTGGTCAGTGGTGGATACGACTACTTGCTGAAGTCCATCGTCAAGAACATCGGGCACTACCAGGAAGTCATCGAAAAGCTGGTAGACCGCAATATCGGAATCGAGAAGTATTTCAGCTATATCGTGATTCGGTCAACGTTCGTCAAGCAAACAGTGCCGCTCGACAAGTTGATGTCTGAAGACGACTAACGGAGCATGTGCGGGATGACGAGGGTTCAGTACGTCTGCAACTCTAGCAGCAGGACAATCCACGGAAAACTGAACGAGAACGTGGCTTGGTTCGACTTCCATCAAGTTGCCCATCTGTTTGGCATCAAGCCCGAGAAGGCGGCCCAGTTGCTCTGGCAAGTCGGCGCGACCGGCGAAATCAACGCAGACATCGATGTCAAACAGTACGACCGGAGCAAGTACCTGTTGAGCCACAGGGCGGTCGTCGCCGTTGGATACCACATTAACTACGGCCGGGCCGCCGCGTTCCAGAAATGGTGCGCGTCCGAGCTGACGGCTCTGCTTCACTGAATCGCACTTGTACGCGTCGGCGTTCGCCAGGCGTTCTGAGCCGGCGAAGAAAAAGGCCACCGTCCGTGCTGGATGATGGCCTCGCGGCAGGCCGGCTACCTTAGTCGAGACCGCCTTGGCAGATATACTTGATTGACAGGTAGTCGTCGAGGCCATACTTCGAGCCCTCGCGGCCGTAACCGGACTCTTTGACACCGCCGAACGGCGCCGCTTCGCTTGCCACCGCCCCTTCGTTCATCCCAACGACTCCCGCTTCGAGAGCGCGGGAGACGCGGTCAGCACACCGCATGTCTTGCGTGTAGAAGTACGCAGCGAGACCAAAAGGCGTGTCATTAGCCAGGCGAATTGCCTCTTCCTCGGATTCGAAGCAATACAACGGGGCTACAGGCCCGAAAGTCTCTTCGCAGGTGACGAGCATCTCGTTGTTCGCATGCGCCAATACCGTCGGAGCATAGTAGTTCGGCCCCATCTCCATCAGACGCTTGCCACCCGTCAACACTTTTGCACCCTTCGAAACAGCGTCGCTCACGTGGCGGTCAATCTTGTCGATTGCCCTCACGTTAATCATCGGCCCGATTTGCGACTGCGGGTCGGTCGCTGGCCCGACCTTGAGTGCGCCCACTCGTGCGGCGAGGAGCTCAGCGAACTTGTCGAATACGCCCGCCTGCACGTAAATCCGGTTCGGACAAACGCACGTTTGTCCGCCATTACGGAACTTTGCAGCCATCAGGCCGACCACAGCGGCATCGAGGTCCGCGTCGTCGAAGACGATGAAGGGAGCGTTTCCGCCCAGTTCCAGCGAAAGCTTCTTCAGCGTGCCGGCCGACTCGCGAGCGAGATACTTCCCAACCGCCGTGGAGCCCGTGAACGTAATCTTGCGGACGCGTTCATCGGCAAGCCAGTCTCCTACCGCTTCGATGCCCTGGTCGCGTGACGCGCTGAGCATGTTGAGAACGCCGGCGGGAACACCCGCTTCTTGAGCAAGCGCTGCAAGCGCGAGGGCCGTCAGCGGCGTGTCTTCTGCGGGCTTGCCGACGACCGTGCAGCCTGCTGCCAGAGCAGGAGCAATCTTGCGTGCAATCATCGCGAGCGGGAAGTTCCACGGCGTGATGGCCGCGACAACCCCGACAGGCTCTTTGATGGTGCGCATCTGCTTGCCGCGCTGTTGTTGCGGGATGAGGTCGCCGTAGACGCGAGTTGCCTCATCTGCGAACCAGGCGACGTAGGATGCGCCATAGGCCACTTCACCGCGGCTCTCAGCCATCGGCTTTCCCTGTTCCATGGACATGATTGTCGCAAGGTCCTCGGTGTTAGCGACAATGAGAGCGTGCCAGCAGCGGATAATCTCGGCACGTTCGCGGGGCAGACGTTCACGCCAGTCCTTGGCCGCTTTTGCTGCCGCGTCCGTCGCCGCGCGTGCGTCGGCCTTTCCGCTGTTTGCAACTTCGGTGATGAGTTCACCGGTAGCGGGATTCGTAACCGGGTAGCGGGCGTTATTGGCCGCATCCGTCCATTCGCCACCAATCAGGTTCTGCCGACGCAGAAGTTCTTCACGTTTCAGTCTCAGTTCCATACTCGATACCCTCAAAGAATACGTTGCTTATCACCCGTGCAACTTACTGAAACGGGCGTTAGCTCTTAATCGCACGGCGCACGTCGGCGCTTTCCAGAACGTCATCGAGCGTTTTGCGAACCCGCTCCACCATCATGTCGACTTCGCCCGCCGTGTAGCAGAGGGCCGGCGCGAAGCCGAGAATATTGTCCCCGAACGCCCTGAAGATAATCTTGTTGCGAGCAGCGGCGTCGAAAATCCGGTCGGCGAGGTGCAGCGCGGGGTCGAAGCGTGCTCGGGTCGCCTTGTCCGCAACCAGTTCCACTGCGCCCAGAAGGCCAGCGTGTCGTGAGTCACCAACAAGTGGGTGGTCGAGAAGACTGTCCAGGCCATTCGCGAAACGCGGCGCCTGCGCTTGCCCATTCGCCAGAAGGCCGCCTTCGGTGTAAAGGCGCAGCACTTCGAGTCCAATGGCCGCACTCACGGGGTGCGCGGAGTAGGTTTGGCCGTGACCGATTGCTTCGCCGGGCTTGCTGCCGTCGGCGATGCCTTGGTACACGGCGTCAGACATCAGGACAGCGCCCATCGGAGCGTAACCAGCCGTCAGGCCCTTCGCGATGGTCATGAGGTCGGGCTCCACTCCTTCGGTCTCGCACGCGAACATCGGACCTGTACGGCCGAAGGCAGTAATGACCTCGTCTGCCACAAACAGGATGTCAAGTCGCTTGCACGTGTCGCGCATCGCCTTGAGCCATCCCTTCGGCGGCACGATGACGCCGCCCGAGCCCTGAACAGGCTCACAAAAAAATGCCGCCACATTGTCAGCGCCGAGTTGAGCGACCTTGTCTTCAAGCGCCTTCACCGAGCCTGCGATGATGGCTTGCGCATCGTCCGGCGTCCCGCTGCGATACGGATATGGCGACGGAATGTGGTGCTGAGTCGGCAGCGGCACATCGAAGTTCCGATGGAAGCTGGCGATTGCAGTCAGGCCCGAACCAATGGAGGACGAGCCATGATAGCCACGCTCCAGAGCGATGAAGTGCTTCTTGCTAGGCCGGCCGATGGCGTTGTAGTAATGGGTGATGAAACGCAATGCGGAGTCCACTGCGTCCGAGCCGCCCAGCGAGAAGTAGACGTGTTGAAGACTCTGCGGCGAAAGCTCTACGAGACGCTGTGCAAGCTCGATTGCCGGCTGAGAGCCGAAATGGAAGTAGCCGGTCGCGTATGGCAGCTTTGCCATTTGCTCCGCCGCAATTTTGACGATGCTTTCGTGACCGTAGCCGGTGTTCACGCACCAGAGTCCCGCGAACGCGTCGAGCAGCTCATTGCCCTCGGCGTCGTACAACCAAGCGCCTTTGCCGCGTTCCAGAACGGTGACGCCACGCTTCTCATGTGCGCGGTAGTTGGCGACCGGATGGATGAGATGCTTGCGGTCTGACTCAATAAGCGTTGCTAGTGACATTTCACAATCCTTGATAGGTTTCTGCCTAACCTCAGAATATCTGGAGGCTACGGCATTTGGTTTCGCCCGTCCGTGCCATGTATGGGTTCCCCAATTCAACTCAGCGCTCCGCGCGGCATTTTCTGCTGTCTGGTCAGGCTGTCGGCACTAGGTCGTCGGAGAACAGCGGCGCGGTCAGTGCGGTCAGCAGCCAAATTTCTTCGGTTATCGCGGTTTCGGGAACGACTTCCGCACACATGAAGGCGAATGCGCCGACCGTCCTTTTGCAGACGACGACAGGAATGTTGATGAGAGTGGCGGTGCCAAGCGACTTGAGCAGTTGATGGTCAGGGAAGTAATGCTCCAGGTCTACGTCGTTGTTGGCCACGAGAACGTCGCCTCGTTCGAGCACCTTCCGAGCCCAGTCAGACCCCGAGAGCTGCTTCCATCCGCCCACGGGATAAGCGCGGGGGACCGTTGAGTAAATCCGTCTTACCGCGCCAAGTTCTTTAGGGGCATCTGGGCGTGGGCGCGACACGAGTGCAGTGGCCTGAAGAAACGGCAGTCGCAGCTTGACGACTTCGAGCCACGCTTGAATTGCAGAGCCTCTCGACGTCGCCTGTCGAATCGCGGTCTGACCTTGGGCAAGCGTCGCCGACCGGCCATTGGTATTGACGTTCGTTGCAGCGTTGCTCGGCCGAGAGAGGAAAACGGCCGAAGCGCCTAATGCGGCGAGACTGGTGAAGTTTCTACGATTCATACAGTTTCTTCCTGCGTGGAAGGTTTGACGGGGCGTAGTGCCGGACTTTTTCTAGCCCTGCCATCGAGCCACTGCGCGAGGTGTATCGCGGAGCGTCCCGTGGTGTTCCGAATCTGTGAACGACAACTGAAACCGTCGCTAACCAGCACTGCGTTCTCATCGAGGGGTTGGATTTTTGGTACAAGTTCAGATTCGGCGACAGACCGAGCGACGTTTGCAGTCTTCGTGTGGTAACCGAATGCGCCAGCCATCCCGCAACATCCTGTCTGCAGAACTGCTCCTGATTGGGCGGCTTTGCCGACAAGGCGCGACTCTGCTTGCACTCCGCCACAGGCTTTTTGGTGGCAGTGCCCGTGTACATAGACGCTCTCGTCGAGCTTCGGAACATCGAAGCCCTCTGCCTCGAGGTATTCGGCCAGCGTCTTGACGGAGGTAGCCAGCGCGGCAGCTTTTTCGTCTTTAGGAAAAAGCGCGCGCAGTTCGTCCCGGAAGACCGAGAGGCAGCTAGGTTCGAGAACAACCACGGGCAACTTCAGGGCGATTACCTCCTTTAGTTCCGCCATGATGTCGACGAGATTGCGCCTGGCGTGGTCCAGCATTCCGGCGTCGTAGTAGGGACGCCCGCAACAAATCTGCTTGCTCATGAGCCGAACCGTCACACCGTACGACTGCAGCACTCGGACAGACGCTTCCAGGACTTCGGGAGAGAACCCATTGTTGAACGTGTCGGTCCACAGCAAGACCGTTCTAAATTCGCCATTCAGCGTGTGAGTGTCCTGCACGAGCTGTCTGCAGGTTTCGCTGTTGCGGAAGGCCAATGATGCGACGGCAGGGAACTTGACGTGCGATGCAAGCCCGAATTTCTCTGCTACTGCTCGGAACGGCCGCATCTTCATCGCGGTGTTGACGACGCCACTGATGCGAGTTGCTATAGGCAGCCATGTGCCGATGTGTCCAATCATCGTGTCCATCAGCGGACGCTTGGCTTTCTGATAGTGCTCGTACAGGAAGTGACTCTTGTATTTAGCCAAGTCGACATGCGTCGGGCAATCGCTGCGACATCCCTTGCACGCGAGACAGTTGTCCAGCGAGTCCTTGACGTCCTTGTTGTCCCAACCGTCAGTGATGACCTCGCCCTTGAGCAACTCGAACAGCAGGCGGCTGCGGCCCCGCGTCGAATACTTCTCTTCGCGCGTTGCACGATAGCTGGGGCACATCGTCCCACCGTCGAGGGAGCGGCACTTCCCCATGCCAATGCACCTTTCGGTGGCGCGCGCAAAAGTATCGGGCGTCTGAAGGTTCCCGAACGAAAAGTGGCTGGGTACGTCGACCCGACGATAGGTGGGGCCAAGCCGCAGGTTCTCGTCGACAGGCATCGCATCGATGAGCTTTCCGGGGTTCATCCGGTTCTTCGGGTCCCAGATGGACTTGAACTCGCGGAACGCATCCATGACTGCCGGCGGGTACATCAGCGAGAGCAACTCGCCTTTGGCCTGTCCGTCGCCATGCTCGCCAGACAGCGAACCCTCGTACTTGACGACGAGCTTCGCTGCTTCTTCCAGGAACTGGCGCCAGGCGTGAATGCCCTGGCTGTTGCGCAGGTCGAAGTTGATACGCGAATGAATGCAGCCGTCGCCAAAGTGGCCGTACATGTTGGTGGTGTAACCGTAACGCTCAACCAACGCTGCGAACTCTCGAAGATACGCGCCCAGCAGCCGCGGTTCGACCGCTGCGTCTTCCCAGCCGACCACCGGGTCCGGCTTCAAAGGGTCATCGCCAATGGACGTCGCGGACGCGCCGGTCTCTCGGACCGACCAGAGCCGCCTCATCAGTGTCGCATCGGACACCACGCGCGCATTCGGGCAACCGGGCAGCGAGAAGGTCAGGTCCGCCGCCGCTTGCGCGCGCTGCAGCGCCGATTCGAGATTGTCGGCACCGAATTCGACCATTAGCCATGCATTGCCATCCGGCAACTCAGCGATGTCAGCAAGCGCGACCCCTCGTTCACGCAAGCCACCGACTATGCCTGTATCGAGCCCTTCCATCGCAATGGGTTCGAGCGGCAGCAGTTGCGGAACGCAGTCGGCAGCGTCGAAAATAGTGGGAAATCCGAAAACGGTAAGCACCCGAGCCGTTGGGTTGCGCACCAGGGTCGTCGTCGCGCGCAAGACCGAGACACATGTGCCTTCCGAGCCCACGAGTGCGCGGGCAATGTTGAAGCCATTCTCTGGCAGCAACTGGTCAAGGCTATAGCCCGAGACTCGGCGCTTGAGCTTGGGGAATCCCGCACGAATCTCGACCGCGTGACGGTCGACCAGGTCGCGTAGAGCCTGAACAATCTCTCGGCGACGTCCGCCAGCGGCCAAATGTGCCTGAAATGCAGCCTCGTCCGTTGGCCCGACCCAGAACCTTTCTCCATCGTAGGTCAGGATTTCCATCGACTCGATGTTCTCAGCCGTCTTGCCGGCCATAACCGAATGAGCCCCGCAGGAATTATTGCCAACCATACCGCCGATGGTGCAACGGCTGTGCGTGGCAGGGTCCGGGCCGAACGTCAAACCCTTGAGCGCAGCAGCGCTCTTCAGCTGGTCGCAGATGACGCCCGGTTGAACCACGGCGGTCCGGCTTTCGGCGTCAAGTTGTTCAATCCGGGTCAAGTGACGAGACGTGTCGATAATCACCGCAACGTTCACGGCTTGACCGCACATCGACGTGCCCGCGCCGCGTGTGAGTACGGGTACATCCGCCCCATGGCATGCACGCATCACAGAGATGACGTCTTCGACTGTACGCGGCAAGACGATGCCTATCGGAACCTGTCGGTAGTTCGATGCTTCGGAAGCGTATGCCGCTCGAGACCCGGCATCGAACCTAATCTCGGCGTCCGTCGTCTGAGCGAGTTGGCGCTGCAAAGAGAGAAGCTTGTTGAGGTCGCGGCGTGAGGAGGACAAGTTCGAATTCATTTGGTCGCGAAAAACGGAAGGAGCGGCGAGAGGAGCCCTTGGCGCAGACCTTACGTCTGTCGAGACATCCCGCGTCATTCCAAATTAAAGCGCGACACAAAGTGGAAGTCTTCCTATTAGAAGTAGGAACGCGCGGGTCAGTCTTCCCGAAGACGGTAGAGGGTCATGGCGACTTGAACCTGGAAACGGACCTTGGGGTCCTCGAGTGTGACGTTGAGAATTTCTTCGATTCTCTCGAGGCGGTAGCGCATCGTACTGATGTGGATGCCGAGCGAGCGAGCCGCATTGACCAACTGAAAGCCTTCATCGGCGAGCGTGCCCAGCGTTTCAAGCAGGGATTCGCCGCGTGGTCGCGTGACGAGGGGTGTGACGAGCCGCTCAATGAGCATCTCGCGTGCGTTCGCGTCGCCAAGAAGCGCACGTGGGAACAGAATCTCGTCGAACCGATGCAATCTCCCGGGCCGCAACGTGGGTAGCAAGGCATCCACGTCTTTTGAACCCGTCGCCATCCCGTCAATGCCCGTGTGAACGCGGCTGACCGCCAGGGCCGCGCGTTGGTCGCGGATTGCGTCCCATAGTGCTTCGGGTGATGCATCCGCGGGAAGAATAAACTTAATCTGGTTCAACCATATCGCAAGCAATTCGGGCTGCCCGTTCGCGCGAAGCTGATGTTTGAGCGCTCCAACCCAACGCTCGCGGCGGTTGAGACCCTCCGTCGTAAGGGGTATGGGTTCGTCGAGAAGCACGAGACAGATTCGGTACGGGCTTGTCTGACTCCATCCGCATACCTTTGCGCGTTCAAGCGCACTGGGCGTCGCGGTGAATTCGCCGTCAAGTAATCCCGCCACGAGCGCGAACCCCAAGCGGTCTTCCTGTTGCGTGAGTTGTTGCTGGTGCATTAGATGCAGCGCAGCTACGACGCTCGCGTGCTCCATTGCACGCGCGTCGAGCTCATCAGCGTCCGAGCCGTCCAAATCAAGCCAAAGAACCGCAACGAGAGAATCGTGGAGGCGAACAGGGAGTCGCAGTCGATAGACAATACGGTCGGCGATTTGAAACTTGACGCGAGTGGGTCTTTGAGAGTCTTTCGCGTCAATGGGTGAATCCGAAAGAGAGGCAACGAATTGCTCTTCCAGCGATGGTGCGTCCGCTTCGGTCGCGGAAGTGCCGAGGAGCTCGCCGGACAGATTCGTGAATGTGACCTCGCGGCCCACGAGCTTTCGCAGCGTGTTCGCGATGTCACTCAGGCTGTTTGCGGTCATCGCCGCATTAGTTAACGCGCGGTGCAACTGCTCCGAGCGCTCGATAATCTCGGCTTGGAAGTAAATTATCTTCGCGAGTATCTCGTGGGTGACTTGGCTGAACTGGACGTCCCACGGCAACTCCAGGAGAGGCAAGCCGACGCTGCGAGCCTCGTCGATGGCTTCTGGGGGGAAGTGCTCGCGAAAGTGCGGGACCGCCAGTACGACGCCGGCGAGCCCGACTTCGCCCAGGTCACGTACCAGCCGTCGCGACGTATCAGCATCGTTTGGCCAGTTGTACCCGGTCGTCAGCAGCAATTCGCCCGGCTTGACCCAGTTGACGATGTCCGGATGGTCGACCATGTGAACCCAGGTAATCTCGCGCTGGAGATTCTCCTGACCGGCAACGACTTCTGCGTCACGTAAGACGGTTTCACGAATCGCGGTGTCAAGCTTCATGGCGGCGAATAGTGTCACCGCGGTATCAGCATGACACCGCGGCAGCTGTTAGATTTCTTTGGGCTGTCGGTAACCAAGAAGTACGCCGAGCAGGCTGAAGGCCGCTGCGAAAATTACGTAAATCGCGGGCGCCATAGGTGTGCCAGTCGCGCTGATGAGCCACGTCAGAATAAGCGAAGCGAATCCACCGAACGTCATCACAGCCATATTGTAGGCAACCGAGAGGCCGGTCGAGAGCACTTTGCTCGGAAACGTCTCGGACAGCGCGGCAAGGATGGGTCCCGTGTAAATCGCGATGAGTACGCCGAACACCGCTTGGAATACGCACAAGGTAGCGACCGACGGCGCTTTTACAATCATCGCGAACATCGGCCAAGCGAGTACAAGCATCGCTGCTGAAGCCCCGCCGAGAAGCCACTTGCGCCCGACTTTGTCGGAATACCAGCCGGTGAAAGGCGATAAGAAAGTGATGACGCCACCGCCGACCATTGCAGCGATAAACGATGCCGACTGCGGAAGCTTGAGAACCTTCACTGAGAAGGTCGGCATGTAGAAGAGAATCACATAAATGCAGACCGTCCAAAGCACGACCATGGAGAAACTTGCGAAGGCTTGCTTCGGATAGTCGCGAAGCACGTCGGCCAACGGGGTCTTCGACTTGTCAGTTTCATTCAAGAAGACCGGCGTCTCTTCGAGGTTACGACGGATGTAGAAGCCGATGGGTCCGATAAGCAAGCCGGACAGAAACGGGATGCGCCAACCCCAGTTTTCCATGTCAGCCGTGGAGAGCCCAAGCGTAATGCCTGTACCGAAGCAGGCACCCAGCAGCACGGCGAAACCGATGCTCGTTTGAATCCAACTCGAGTAGTACGCTTTCTTGCCCTTGGGCGCGTGTTCCGTGAGGAACGCTGTAGCCGTACCCATCTCACCGCCAGCCGAGAAGCCTTGCAACAGACGTGCGAGAACAATCAGGCAAGGGGCGGCCATCCCAATCTGCGAATAAGTCGGAGTAAGTCCGATGATGGCCGTGCCTGCGCACATCAACAGGATGGTCAAGGACAGGGCGGCTTTGCGGCCAGCGCGGTCGGAGTAAATGCCGATGAGGATGCCGCCGAAGGGACGCACGAGAAAGCCGACGCCGAATGTCGCAACCGAGAGCATCAGCGATGTCAGGTCGTTACCGGTCGGAAAAAAAAGCTTCGCGATGGTGATGGCAAAGAAGCCATAGACCATGAAGTCAAACCATTCGAAGCCGTTGCCGAGGACGGTTGCGACGATTGCGCGCCGTCGTACGGTCTTCTCGTCCTGATAGTCTGCTGCCAGATTCACTGTGTTCATCTCCGCTCCCGATGCGTGCTCAACGCCTTTTCCAATGGTCGGTGTGGCCCCGGTCAGGAACCAGCCGTATCCCATTGAACTCAGCCAGAAATCGCAAAACTACCCACGTTTGATAGGAACAGACGGTGTCAGATTAGTACATGAAGTACGAATTGCGTCAAAAAAAACGAAAAATCGACACCCGATTCCTACTTTCCATAGGTATTCGCCCCTTTTCTGGCTTCCTACTATGGGTTCCATCCAAGGAGGTGATTTGATGAACAAGGAACTCGACAAAAACCAAAGCGCCGCTGCGCTGCGTGAAACATACGTTGCCCGCGATATCGCGACGGCACACTCCATTGTTGCCACCCGTGCTGCGGGTGCGTATCTCTGGGACGACAAAGGACGCAAATACCTCGATTTCGTCGGCGGCATCGGCGTGCTGAACGTCGGTCATAACCATCCGGCGGTGGTCGCCGCCGTCCGGCAGCAGCTCGAATCGTTCTCACACGTCTGCTTTCAGGTCGTCGGCTACGAGCCGTATATCCGCCTGGCCGCGCGTCTATCCGAGCTGGTTGCTCCGGGCCAAGGTTACAAGTCGGTGTTTCTGACCACGGGTGCCGAGGCGGTCGAAAACGCAATCAAGATTGCTCGCGGCTACACGAACCGCCCGGGCGTGATTGCATTCCGCGGCGGGTTCCATGGCCGTACGCTCCTTGGCATGTCGCTCACGGGTATGAGCGCTCCCTACAAGCAGAACTTCGGGCCGTTCGCGCCGGACGTGTATCACGCCCCGTACCCGAATGCGTATCACGGCATCACATCGGACGACGCGCTGAAGGCGCTGCAAACAATCTTCAGCACGCAAATTCAAGCCGACCGGGTGGCAGCAATTATTCTCGAACCGGTCCAGGGCGACGGCGGCTTCCTCGCTGCGCCGGCGGAGTTCATGCAGGCCTTACGCGAGCTGACAAGAAAGCACGGAATCGTGTTGATTTGCGACGAGATTCAGACGGGTTTCGGTCGTACTGGCAAGATGTTCGGCTTCCAGCACTCCGGTATCCAGCCCGACCTTGTGACGGTAGCGAAGAGCCTCGCAGGTGGTTTGCCCATCTCTGGCGTGGTCGGTCGGCCCGAGATTGTTGATGCGCCGCAACCAGGCGGGCTGGGTGGTACGTATGGCGGCAATCCGCTCGCTTGCGCTGCGGCCAACGCCGTACTCGACATTTTCGAACAGGAAAACCTCCTTGAGCGCAGCGTGAAAATCGGCGAGCAACTTCGTGCCGGTCTGGAGAAACTCCAGGTGACGCATCCAGAGATGGGGGAAATCCGCCAGACTGGCGCGATGGTCGCGGTGGAGTTCGTGTCCGACCAACCGGCCAGAACCCCCGATAGCGCAATTGTGCAGCGTATCCTCGACGCCGCCCGCGAAGAAGGTCTGCTGCTGATTAAGTGCGGCGTTGAACGCAACGTGGTTCGCTTTCTGTCGCCTCTCACCGTGTCTGACCAGGATGTATCTGACGCGCTTGGGATGTTCGGGCGAGCAGTCGCTGCTGCGAAAGCTGCAACCTGAGCGATGCGTGACGGCCAAACCGACGCCCCGGAACTCGCCAGGCATGTTTGCCATTCCGGTGCGGGGACAAGTGCGACGCGTCGTTTCGACGTTCTGAGCCCCTATGACGGCACCGTCATAGGTCGCGCGCCGGACATCGACGTTCAAACGCTAGCATCGAGCTTCGACGAGGGTTCACGCGTCGCAGGGAACCTGCAAAACACTCATCCAATTCAGGAACGGCTCCGTAGTTGGGCAGGCAAGATTGGCTCCCAACATGAAGAATTGGCGCGCGTCGTCAGTCTCGAGACGGGGAAGCCCATCCGGTTTGCACGGGTTGAGGTGGCAACTGCTCTGGCGGCGCTGAATGCTTACTGTTCTTGTCCGTCGATTCCGCTCGTGCGCGACTGGACCGCAGCGCGGTCAGCTTTCTCCATTTTGAACTGGCGTGACCCAGTCCTTGCGACAGTTAAAGAGGCAATCGCAGTATTGAGTTCAGGGCGAGCCCTTGTCATCAAGCCGTCCTCGCGGGCTCCATTGGCTTCGCGAACGCTTGCATCGCTTTGGGCCGAGGGCGGCAATCTGGACAAACTCCTGTGCGTTGCGCCTTCAATCAACGCAATCGGTATGCTGCGAACCGCACTCAGGAGTTCGCACGTTACCGAAGTGCGATTCCATGGAAGCCGCGATGTGGGGTCTTATGTTTCGCGTGCATGCCATGAAGCCGTCGTGCCCGTGAAGATTTCTCAGAGCGAGCGGGCTCCGATGGTGATAGATGCGGATGCTGACATTGACGCCGGATGTGATGCGGTTATCGAGCGGGTATTCCTCCCCCCTCTTCTCGCTGGCCCCGAGCGCGTATCGTGCCTGTATGTGCACAACTCGGTCGCCGATGCTCTTGTCCCAATCCTAATCGACAGGGCGGCCCGACTTCATATCGGCGACCCGGTCGATGAACAGACCCAGATTGGACCCGTCATAGACGACGTGGCCGCCGCTTTTGTATCCGAGCAAGTCGACGACGCGCTGCTCGACGGTGCAACGCTCGCGGCCGGTCTGGTTGTCTTGGATGGCCGGCTGATTCAACCCATTGTTCTGGACCATGCGAAGCCGTTCATGCGCGTCTGTGTCGAAGAGGCCGAAGGCCCGATTCTTCCTGTCATCAGGTTCGGTCACCAATCAGAACTTCCTCGCACGATGTGCCTCACAACCAATACGCTGACACCGTCAGTTACAGGCGAGCGCGGCGACTGGTCGAGACCGAGCAGCTACAACAGCAACTAGATTGCAAACCTTTTTGAATCGTCCCAACATGAGCGAGACTACCCCTTTCGAAGCTTTCTCAATGGTCGACATGCGTGCTGGTCGTATTGCCCGAGTCGAACTCAACACCGAAGCGCGTAAGCCCGCGTACAAAATCTGGATTGACTTCGGCGAACTCGGAGAACTGGCGAGCAGCGGTCAATATACGGCACTCTACAAAGCGGAAGAGCTAATGGGTCAAATGGTCGTCTGCGCTGTGAACCTTGGAAGCCGCCGTATCGGTGGATTCAAGTCTGATGTACTGATGCTCGGCGTTGAGCAGGCAGACGGCTCTGTTGTCTATCTAAAGCCCGAGCGCGACATCGCACCTGGGACGAAAGTGTTTTAACGACTATCGGATGCCCGCGTAGGGCGATTAAAGGATGGAGACGGCATGAATACGCCCATAGCGGAAATCGAAGTTGGCGAAGAGATGGTCGCGGGTTTTGCCAAGAAAGGGTTAGGTCAGGTGCAGGCGGCAACGACGCGCGACCGTGGCACGGGTCCTTTTCAGAGGCTCGTGCTGCGCGGTGCAATGGTCATTGATGGCACGGGTGCGCCTCCCTGGGGTCCGGCGGACATCGTTGTCGAAGGTGGACGCATTACTCAGATTGCTGCCGTTGGAGTTCCCGGTCTGCCCATCAACCCAGTACGCCGTCCGGAAGCCGGCGACCATGAGATTGACTGTACGGGCAAATTCGTCACCCCGGGTTTTGTAGATTGCCACGCGCATGTTGGGACACCATTCCATGCGGCGAATGGCGAGATGATGCCTGCGGATTACATCTACAAGCTCTGGCTTGCGCATGGCGTAACGAGCGTACGCGAGGCGGGAACCATGAACGGCCTTGCCTGGACGCAGCAGCAGGCTGTAGCCGCAGATGAAGGGCAAATCGCCGCTCCGACGCTATACCCCTACGTCTATTTCCCGGCAGTCAACGACTATCTGAAGACTATCTATACGCCGCAGCAAGGACGGGAGTGGCTGCGCAAGGCGCACGCGAAAGGCGCGCGCGGCGTGAAGTTTTTTGGCGCACCACCGGCAATCATGGAAGCCGCCCTGGACGAATGCAAGAAGCTCGGTCTACGCTCCTGCTGCCACCACGCACAGCTTTCAGTCGGACGGATGAATGCTTTGCGGACTGCGCGCTGGGGCCTGACGAGCACTGAGCACTCGTACGGCATTCCGGAAGCGTTGTTTGACGGTCGAACGCTCCAGACGGTCGACGACGACTACAACTACAACGACGAATACATGCGCTTTGCAACTGCTGGGCAGACTTTTCTGCAAGCGGCGAAGCCGGGCAGCGCGAAGTGGAACGAAGTCATCGAAGCCTTCCTGGAGGCTGGACATACGTTCGTTCCGACAATGAACGTCTATGACAGCAACCGCGACCTTATGCGTGTACGTCGCGCCGAATGGCACGATGAGTACACGGACAGTACGACGTGGAAATACTTCCAGCCGCAACGCGGCGGACACGGCGCGTATTTTTACCGCTGGTCGGTGAAAAACGAGGTTGAGTGGAAGGAGAGCTTCCGCATTCTCATGACATTCCTCAACGAATACAAGAATCGCGGCGGACGAGTCTGCGCCGGTAGCGACTCAGGTTTCATGTATCAAGTCTACGGCTTCGGCTTTGTTCGGGAACTTGAGCTCTTCCAGGAAGCAGGTTTTTCACCGCTCGAGGTGCTGCGTGCAGCGACGTCTCATGCAGCTGAGCTTCTCGGGATTGAAGACGACGCGGGGACGCTGGAAGTTGGCAAGCGTGCAGACATCCTCGTCCATGACCAGAACCCATTGACTGACTTCAAGCTGCTTTACGGCACTGGCACCGTCCGCTTGAATGAACAGACGAATGGTCCAGAACACAAGCGATGTCTGCAAAAGACAATCAGAGCAGGTATGGTCTTTGACGTGGATGAACTGCTTTCCGATGTCCGCGAGATGGTCGCTGGCAGCTGGCCGGGTTCGTCAGAGAACCGACGCGCGCAATGAGGGAAAACATGCAATCCGGACCTCAGTTCGTCATCGTTTCAGGGATGCTGGGCAGCGGCAAGACCTCACTGCTCGAAAGCTTGCTTGCAAGCGAGAACGCGTCCGAGACTGCCGTCATCGTCAATGAAGCAGGCGAAATCAACATTGACGGAGCGATTCTTTCTGAATCGGCCCGTGGCATGTCGATGGCGACGCTTAGCAACGGGTGTGTATGCTGCTCATTGACGAACGACCTCGTCACTACCGTCCAAGACCTTGTCGAGTCTCGTCGGCTCACCGGGCAAGGTCCCCTCTCCCGCATTATTCTCGAGTGCAGTGGCCTTTCGCGCCCCGGTCCCATAGTCTCGTCATTGCAGGAACTAGCGGACCTCCGGCTGAAGCTCCATTTAATTACGACCTACGATTGCAGTCGGCCTGCGTTGCAGACTTCCGAATTTGAAGACGCCGCAGCTCAGCTGGCTGCAGCCAACACGATTGTTCTTACCAAGCTGGACCTCGTATCAAACGAGAGACGCGACGAGGCGCTAGGAGTGGTTGCGTCCGCAAATCCAGTAGCAAGAATCGTTGACGAGTTCTCGTCGTCAGTTCGCGCACGGGAGGCGTTTCTATCCTTCAGCGACACCGGCTCTCCCATTGGAAACGGAGAGGTTAGGCAGCGCGTCCGACGGCGTCTGCTCCATCCGAGAATCCGGGTGTTCCGTGCAAAGTTCGAGGAGGATTTGCCTTGGGAATCCGCGTTGGACTGGCTGGAAAACATAGCTGGCGCGCTTGGGGAGCGACTGTTGAGAATAAAAGCAATTGTGCCGGGAGAAGGAAGTAATGACCGGGTTCTCTTGCAAAGCGTGGGCACGACGTTCTCTGCGCCTCGCCGTCTTAATTCGGACGCGGCGGTGCCGCTCGGAGCAATTGTCATCGCCCGGGACTGCGGAATCCAGGATTTAGAGTTGGTTCCGATGGAGCACCGGGTGAGCTGGTTCAACCTTCAATAAAGAAATTTTGTGATGTGCGTCTTGTCTTCGAGAGAGGCTTCCCGCGTTCGCAAGCGCATGCCCTGCGCTTAGCGCTTGCGAAGATAGCCACCGCCCGCAGCAGCCAGTTCTCGCACCGCACTGGCATCAAATCGATGCACATGTGAGCCTTCATGCTGTTGCCTGTCACCAGCCAAGCAGGGCCCGCAGCCGTTGCATAAGCCAATCGGTCTCCACGCGTTCCGTCCACTCTTTGTTTGCAATCGCCCTCCTCATCCGCCGCAGCGTTACGTCGCGCGAATTGTCCGGATAATTAGCTGCATCCTTGAGGGTCTTTGGAACCAGCTGCTGCGCCAAATCCTCACAAAGGTCCCATCCTATGAAGCGTTCTTCGGCAGTCAGCCCGACAACAAACCTGCCGTCAATCCACCTGCCAGTTAGCTTTGGCTGCGTTCCCGACAACAAGGCAGGCGTTGGGTCCCATGGAAAATCGACCGGTACGCACGAGGTCAATCGCTCATCACGATGGCGCCTCTCGGCATCGCGCATCAGCCCGCTGACGCTTATTTCTTCATCCAACTGGTCCCAACGTAACCCCTCGCCGGACGCAGAAATGCGGACATCCCGACGTTGCTCAGGGCTTGCCACCCACAGTTTTGGGAACAATCGCAGCGGAAGTCGCAACGTGCCCCCGTGTTTTAGGAAAACAGTCAGATTTTTAGCATTCACGATTACTTCGATTGCTATCGGTCGAATGCGACATATCATTTAACACCGCTCCCTAGCGGCCTGCGCTCAGCGCAAGGAAGTGAGCGATGACTTGCTTCGCGACGTCAACAAACGTCTCGTGCTTGCCAGCCGCAATTGTTTGCGAGTTGAGCGCAGTGCCTGGCGCAGCTACGATTCGGATTCGAACGAGCTCGCCGACGACAAGGATTTGCAGGCAAGCTTCCGGTATTGGCGCGGAATCCCCAACCGCTTGTCGGCCGACAAAGAGGGTAAATATCCGAGCCTCCCGATATGGGCTCAGCGGCCATTCGTATCCGTGTGCATGCAGCGCCTCAGAGGCGCGGTTCCACAATGCTTTTCTTGGGTCGATTTCCACCGTCGCTGTGTACAGCGGTTCAACATCGCTTGGCTCGCACTGGTGTTCACCCTTATACATCTTAACGATGGTGCGCGACCACTCGGCCGCCCACGCCGCTGCAATCCGCTGCAGCAATTTGAAATCAACGTCGCTGTCGAGCATGTCGAGCGGACGGCGGTTACCCAAGCCACCCCGCTGCGACGAGAGGAAATCAAGTCGGCTCAACGGTTCAGCAGGAACAATGATTCGGCAAATTGCCTGCACGCGCTTTCGGTTGACTGCCGGGTCTGCAAGCAGAGCGGGAATGTATGAGGCTCCGTCGACCGCGACGGTGAACACGCTGCCATCTTCGAGAAGGAGCGCGAGTCGTTTTTCAGTCGCGCCGATGCGCTTTCTAAAGTCACTTAGTGCCAGCAGTTCTCCATTTGCAATCATCTCGCGGCGCGCAGCAAGTGCCTGCTGCCAAATATGCTCGCGCAGGATATCGCCGCCAACGTCTTCGCCGGCCTCGATGTACGCGTCGCGAACAATCTGTTCTATGCGAGCAATCACGTGGTCGGGTAGCCGCTGAAACTTCTGACGGTCAGCCGCAGGCAGACGAAACCCGTTTGGCGCGATTTTGCGGACCAGGGATGACGCGACATTCTGCGGGATGTCATATTCAGCATCGATTCGCCGCATAGCAATGTCCCAGCCGCCAACAGACATATTAAGCTCGCTGAACTGATGACAAGATGGGAATCGCGCGCAAGGGACTCAATAACCGCCACAAAGTTTACGCAGCAAATCAAAACGGGCTTCGACTGTTAGCCCCGGCAATTCTTTTTCTCAAGGCGCTCTTCAAGCCGAACGCCACCGTTTTTCAATACCTTTTTAGACCGTCCGGACTCGATATGCTCCTTGCTCCAGTGTCGACACGCGGCTCAGTATCAGTTGCGCTGATTCCTAGTCGTCTTCGGCAACACGTGCCAATCGCTCATCGCGGATTGGCTCGCCTGCAATGGCTGTATTGCTTTCCATCCGCCCGAATGGCGTACGACTCGGTATATGCGCACGCTGCCTGTGGAACCATTGGACTTACCCTGCCGAACATCGAGGCAAGCGTCTCCGTCAAGGGACTGTTGCCTGGAGAAACGCTGATGGTCTCATCGCGACGGTTAACTCGTTCCGCCCCTTGGAAGCGCCTTTTGAGTGGGCTGGACTTCAGCCACATGAATTTGCTCTGTCCGGACGCGGTCCGTCAACGCACCTCAACCCCGTTCTGACAAACCCGAACATTGTCGAGGGGCTCGACGGGTGGAAACTGTCCGATATCGAATGGTCCTTGCTTGAACCCTTATTTCCGCCCGGCCCGCGACTGGTTACGGGCGACCGTGCGCGCCACTACATTGGAGCCATTATTATGAAACTTGGAACCGGGATGGGCTGGTCGGCTGTGAACGCAGAATGTGGAACAACCTCCGCGGTAAGTTCGTTTTACCAATCATGCCGTCGGTCTAGAAAATGGCCAATCGTCGAAGCAACAATTGTGAAGACGCGAAAGCCCAAAACCCTTCCGACAGAAAGTGCGTTCGCCCGGGTGACTTAATGCATCAACGTCGCACGTCGCGCTTTCGCTGCTCCCAAAAAAGGACCGTCCATTTGGACGGTCCTTTTTTGTGTCGCTATATAAAAACACAACGATGGTGACACGGGTACGCAGACTGCTCAAGTCTGCTCTCCGCGAGTCAATTCACACACCGTGCAGGGCCAAGTTTGATTGCAAATCCCGGGACAACAATCGTTTACCACCCGCAGATGTGGCTCGATTCGGGCTAGGCCACATTGATTTGCAAATCGACTTCCGTGAATTTTTTACAATTCCAACCCAATCGATAACTTACACCACCGATTTGGGCCAACTTTCGTTTTCGAGCCACCAGTGCTCTCGACGCTTGTTTAAAGAAGCGCGACCACTCGCACGTCGCCCTGCTCCGCCGAGGCGACGACCTTGTCGCCGATGCGGCGGAACGTGATCGACACCGAGGCGTCGCCTACCCGCAAATCGCCCACTTCGAGCCAGTCGATGCCTTCGGGCAGCATCGGCTGTTCGATCAGCACTTCGCGCCGCTCGGCGTCGATCGTGATGCCAAGGCACGCTTCGAGCATCATGAACGGCGAACCCGCTGCCCACGCCTGCGGCAGACAGGCGACCGGATAGGCGGTGGGCGGCTCGCCGCGCCGCCGTGGGAAGCCGCAGAAGAGTTCGGGCAGGCGCATGTCGAAATTGACCGCTGCCTGAAACAGCGCCTGCAAGAGCCGCACGGCCGCCGCCTTGCCGCCGTAACGAGACAGGCCGCGCGCGCAGAGCGCGTTGTCGTGCGGCCAAACCGAGCCGTTGTGATACGCCATGGGGTTGAAACGCGACTGGCTCGCGGCCAGCGTGCGCACGCCCCAGCCGGTGTGGAACAGCGTGGATTCGAGCGCGCGCACCACCGATTCGCCGCGCTCGCGTGAAGGCAAACCGAAGGCCAGCAAGTGACCGGCGTTCGACGCCATCACGCGACACAATTCGCCGTGGCCGTCGAGCGCGATGCCGTAGAAGCCGGCCTCTTTCATCCAGTACTTTTCTTCGACGCACTGACGGATTTTCTTCGCCCGCTCGCTGTATTGAGCCGCCGAGTCGTGCAAGCCGCGCAGCTTCGCAAAGTGGGCCATGGTGTCGAAGGCGGCGCTCGCATAGGCCTGCACTTCGACGAGCGCAATCGGGCCGTCCGGGAAGCGGCCGTCGGCGTGAAAGACGGAATCGTGGCTGTCCTTCCAGCCTTGATTCGCCAGACCGCCGTCAGATTCGCGCTGATAGTCCAGCAGGCCAAAGCGATTCTTGTCGCACACGCCCGCGACCCACTGCGCCGCGCGCTCGAGCGCCGGCCACAATTCGTCGATCAACGCGAGGTCGGCCGTGCGCGCTGCATAGGCGCCCGCCAGCACGATGAACAACGGCGTGGTGTCGACGCCGCCGTAATAGAGCGCGAACGGCACTTCGCCGGTGGCGGCCATTTCGCCTTTGCGCATCTCATGCATGATCTTG
This sequence comes from Paraburkholderia sp. RL17-347-BIC-D, assembly GCF_046027915.1. NCBI lineage: Bacteria > Pseudomonadati > Pseudomonadota > Betaproteobacteria > Burkholderiales > Burkholderiaceae > Paraburkholderia > Paraburkholderia sp. RL17-347-BIC-D. The sequence continues at coordinate 21,663 of NZ_JARESS010000050.1, read as the reverse complement.
CCGGGCGCGGCGTCGCGAAACGGCGAGTTCTCACGCGCCTGATGTTCGGCGAGAAAGCGCAGCACGCCCGCGGCCAACTGCGGCTGCAGCCACAGCGTCTGCAGCGACGTGATGACGGCGTCGCGGCCGAACGGCGTGGAGAACCACGGAATGCCGGCGTACGGATACGGGCCGGTCACGAGGTCCGTGGTCAGCAGGCCAAGATCGGCGAGCGAGCGGTCGATCCATGCATTGAAAAGCGGATTGCTGGAACGCACGCGCGCGGTGGCGCGGCGGCGCTCGCGCATCACGAGGTGAGCGTCGACGAGCGCGGCACGCACGGCAGCGCGGCCGACACGCGGGCGCTCAGCGTCGATCTGCGACAGGTGCGCTTCGCTCAACGCATGCGTGGGCTGCGAGACACCGGCGCTGGGTTTGTCCGACTGCGCGACGACCTGCACCGACACCGACAGATAGATCGACACACACGCCTGGGCCGGCAGCTTGACGGTGTAGTCGGCGCGGTCGGCGAAAAGTTTGTCCGGTTCCGGCGAGAAAGCAATCTGCACATTGCGCGCCACGTCATCGAGGCCCACATAGCCGAGCAGCACTTCCCGATTCTCGACGCGCGCCGGTTCGACACGGCCCTGCTTGTCGCGCTTCAGGCCGCGCACTTCAAACATGTCGCGGAAGTCGCTGGCGAACGAGATGGACAGCGGCACCACGGCGTCGCTCGTGCCGTAGTTGGTGAGTTCGATGGCTTCGTTGAGCACGGTGCCCGACAGCACCCGCACGCGCTCGACGTGGATCACGCCTTCGGGCGTGCTGTCGCCGCCGAGCGGCGGCAACGGACGGTTGGTCAGATGCGCGGTGAACGACGTGTTGTCGCTGCTGACGCTGCCCGATAGCAGCGACGGCGCGCGGCCGCCGAAGGTGAGGCGCAGTTGCGAGAGAACACGTGTGTCGTTGACGAACAGGCCGTCGTCGTGGCCGGTGATATCGCCGAGCGGATCGTTGACGATGAAGGTGTCGCCCGACTTCAGCACGTGCTGAGTGGCGCTGGCGACATTGAGGTTTTCTGTCGGGATGAATACGCCGTCCGGCTCGGGTTCGCGGTGATCGATTCCGCCCGAAAGGCCGCCGAGGGCTTCTGGCTGCTGCATCAGGGTCACTCCTATGGGTTCGCTGCTGCGTTCACGCTTTTGCGTCCGGTCTACATCCGGTTGCTACCTGAGTCGCTTCCGATTGTAGAGGGTCTGTCCGCGTCAGACGAACTTATCACAGAGGAGTTTCGGTTTTTTTTCAGTGGCACAGGACGTGCAGAGGGATGGCGCGGCGCTCCTCGTGAGAGCGCCGCGCGGGCGTCGGGCGGGTGGCCGCCGCGACGCTTTAGCGCTTGGCCAGCGGCGCGGCTTCGCGTTGCGATTCGCCGACGAAAAGCTGACGCGGACGACCGATCTTCTGTTCCGGATCGGCGATCATTTCGTTCCACTGCGCAATCCAGCCGACCGTGCGTGCCATCGCGAAGATACACGTGAACATGGCCGTCGGAATGCCCAGCGCGCGCTGCACGATACCCGAGTAGAAGTCGACGTTCGGGTACAGCTTGCGCGACACGAAGTAGTCATCTTCCAGCGCAATTTTTTCGAGCGCCATGGCGAGCTTGAACAGCGGGTCGTCGTGCAGGCCCAGCTCTTCCAGCACTTCGTGGCAGGTTTCGCGCATCAGCTTCGCACGCGGATCGTAGTTCTTGTAGACGCGGTGGCCGAAGCCCATCAGCTTTACGCCGGAATCCTTGTCCTTCACCTTCGCGATGAACTCGGGGATGTTGTCGACCGACCCGATTTCTTCCAGCATGTTCAGCGCCGCTTCATTCGCGCCGCCATGCGCCGGGCCCCACAGACACGCGATACCTGCTGCGATACACGCGAACGGATTCGCACCCGACGAACCGGCGAGACGCACGGTCGAGGTCGATGCATTCTGCTCGTGGTCCGCATGCAGGATCAGGATACGGTCCAGTGCGCGCACCAGCACGTCGTTGACCTTGTACTCTTCGGCCGGGTTCGCGAACATCATGCGCATGAAATTCGCGCTGTACGACAGGTCGTTCTTCGGAAAAACGAACGGCTGACCCACGGTGTACTTGTACGCCATGGCCACCAGCGTCGGCAGCTTCGCGATCATGCGGATCGCGGAGATTTCACGGTGCAGCGGGTTATTGATGTCGAGCGAGTCGTGATAGAACGCAGACAGCGCGCCGACAGCGGCAACCAGAATCGCCATCGGGTGCGCGTCACGACGGAAGCCGCGGAAGAAGAAGTGCATCTGGTCGTGCACCATCGTATGCTGCGTGACGGTCTTGACGAACTCTTCCTTCTGCTTCGCATCCGGCAATTCGCCCTTCAGCAGCAGGTAGCAGGTTTCGAGGAAGTCGGCATTCTGCGCCAGATTGTCGATCGGGTAACCGCGGTACAGCAGCTCGCCTTTGTCGCCGTCGATATAGGTGATTTCGGAGTTGCATGCCGCCGTGGACATGAAACCCGGGTCATACGTGAACTTGCCGGTCTGGCCATACAGCTTGCGGATATCGATCACATCCGGTCCGAGCGTGCCCTGATAAATCGGCAGATCAATGGTTTGGTCGCTGTCGGAAAAGCTCAGCGTTGCGTGTGTCTTCGAGTTCATCTACACGTTCCTTTTACTTTCACATCGCACACGTGCCGGCATGCTCGATCGTCAAAGGCGCTTTGGCATGCTCAGGCTCCGCTTGGCATTTTAAGGTCCAGCGGCCCTCGAATTGCGACGATTGACCGCAACAATGCATCTCGGCTGGCGCAACATTCGTTGCCGGCGTTTCCTCTTACAAGGCTTGACGTCGCCGGGAAACCCGCAACGGCGCGGCGCGAGCAAACCGGCTGCGCGGCGCCTGCACACGCTGCCAGCTAAATGAAAGTTGAGCGCTTATTGCAACAATGTTTTGCGGCAGTCAGGCTGCGGAGGCGCGGGTGCATCTGCGATACTGCACTCGTGTTTTGCTTCCCCTGCGAACACATCGCTGTGTTTGGCCCGCCGTTCTACGGCGGGCCTTTTTAATCAGCCAAAAGAACAGGAACGACCACATGAACGCCTCGCTCGAAACGCTGTTTCCGGATCACGTCCACACCGACGAGAACATCGTCACCGCGCTGAATCACCAGGACATCGTCGTCGCGCTGTCGGCGGCGCTGAAGACGCAGGACGTGGCGGTGTTGCATATGCTCTACCCGCGCACCGACGCGCGCACGCATCGCAGCCTCGATACGCTCGTCAACGTGTTGCACGGTCACGGCCTGCATGAAGTCGCGGATCTGATCGCGCAGGAAGCGCACTATCTGCTGTTCAAAGATCCCGTGAAAGCGTGGAAAGCCTTCCACGAAATTCGCAACGACTCACTCGCGATCGGCGTGCATCTCTACTATCACGGGCTTGTGGGCGAAGCGGCGGAACGCGCGCTCGATAAAGACGCGCATCGCAAGGCATGAGGTCGAGCGTTTGATGCGTCGCCGGGGTCGAGCCAGCCTGCGGATCATCGCCGCGAGCGCGAGCCACCCGGCACGGCGTCGTCGTGCATTCATTGCACGTTTATTACGAGCTCATTGCGCTCATGGGTCGTTCACTTGTCGCTCACTGAACGAATGAATTCGTCGACGTAGCGATTGAACGCCGACGGATGCGCGAGATTCATTCCGTGCGACGCGCCGCGCACCGTTTCGCGGCGCGCATCCGGCAGCCAGTTTTGCAGCGCTGCCGCGGTACGGCGAAACATGTCGGGACTCTTTTCGCCGTCGATCAGCAGCACCGGGCAGCGCACCTCGGCGGCCTCCTCGGGAACATAGGCGGGCAGCGGATCGCGGAATTGACGCGCGAGCGTGTGCGCATTATCGGTCGCCATCCGGCGAAAACCCGGCGTGCTCATCGCCCAGAAACCGGGCCGGCTGACGGAGTCGACGAACAGTTGCAAGCCGGCCTCCACTTCACCGCTTTCGATCAGTTGCGCCGCTTTCGCGCGCAACGCATTGACCGTCTCAGGCATTCGCGCGGGCGGGCGTCCGGCAATCTGCAACGGACCGCCCGGGTCGGCTAGCGTCAACGTCCGTACATGCTCAGGATGGCGTCGCGCGAAATGAAACGCCACACAACCGCCGCGCGAATGTCCGACCACGTGCGCCGGTCCTGTGCCTAAACGCTCGATGAACTCCGCCACTTCGTTTCCATGCGCGCTCCAGCTGAACGGCAGGCCGGGCTCGGTATCGACCGCCGGCCAGTAGTGCGTGAGACTCACCGCGATACAGCGGTAGTGCTTCGACAGGCCCGCAAGTTGCGGTTGCCAGTAGCGGTAGTCGCACAGCGAACCATGCACGAACAACAGCGGTTCGCCCTCACCGGCTTCCACGTACGGCATGCGCAAACCGCTTCGCAGTTCGATGAAAGATGACGAAGCAGACGAAGCGGTAACTGATTGAGTCACGAGTGGTTCACGGACAGCGCGGCAACGCCGGAGTGCGGCGCTGTCGGCTCGGAATGGAATGGGGAGCGAAAGTGCGTCCCTGAGATTGGGACGCGAAGCGTATTGTCACACAGCCGGTCGATCAGCGTGGCAGCCCGGTCCAGCGGCCGGACGCGAGCCTCACGAAGGCAGCAGCGCGGCAAGCCCTGCGCGAAATCATTCGTACGCGAATTCGTCCAGCAGACCGGCGGTGGCCGCCGTGCCCGCGCCGCGCACCGCGCAGGTCAGCGGTTCATCGGCGACGCGCACGTCGAGGCCGATCTCGTTCGTCAAGCGGCGGCTCAGGTTGCCGAGCAGCGCACCGCCGCCCGTCAGCACGATGCCGTTGTTGGCGATGTCGGTCGCCAGTTCGGCCGGTGCCTCTTCGAGCCCGCGTTTCACCGCGCCGATCATCTGACGCAGCGGCCCCTCGATCGCATCGGCGATATCGTGGTTGCTCAGTTGAACCGTGCGCGGCAAGCCGTCGTCGAGGCTGCGGCCGGTCGCGTTCATATGCTCGCGCGGCACGTCGCGCACGGCCGAGCCGATGCTCTTCTTGACGTGCTCAGCGGTCTGTTCGCCGAGCAGCACGCCGTACAGATTGCGCACGTAGCTCACGATCGCCATGTCGAAGCTGTCGCCGCCCACGCGGATCGAGCCGCTATACGCCATGCCGCCGAGCGCGATCACGCCGACTTCCGTCGTGCCGCCGCCGATATCGACCACCATCGAACCGGTCGCCTCGGACACCGGCAAGCCCGCGCCGACTGCCGACGCGAGCGATTCGCCGATCAGGCTCACCTTCCATGCGCCGGCCGCCACGGCCGCTTCCTTGATCGCGCGACGCTCGACCTGGGTCGCGCCGGCCGGCACACACAAGGTGAACGCGGCGCGGCGGCTGAACAGCGGCCGCAGGCGCGCCATGTCGACGAATTGCCGGATCATGTGCTCGGCGGCGGAGAAGTTGGCGATCACGCCGTGGCGCATCGGCCGCACGGTTTCGAGGTTGCACGGCGCGCGGCCCAGAAGCTGGCGCGCCTGGGTGCCTACGGCGGCGACGCGTTTCGGCCGGTCGGCGGCCTCTTTCTGGAAACACACGACGGACGGCTGGTTCAGCACGATACCGCCGTCGTCGGTATAGATCAGGGTGTTGGCCGTGCCGAGGTCCACCGTCACGGAATGACGGAACAAGCGATCGAACAGCGGGTAATGCGGCGTCGGTCTGGCCATAGGAAGGCTCTGATGTGTCGTTATCCGCCCGTACCGGGCAGTCTGGAAAATGCGCCCCCGGTCACCCGAGCCGCATGGGCCGCCCTGTTGGGCGTTCCGCGGTCCGCGCGGCGGGGGTGATTCTCATGCTATGAGCAGTTAACGGCAAGCAGATCAGAAAACTTTAGGGCCGCTTTTCAGGCACGACCGTGTCAGTCGCGCGACAAAGCGCCCAGCGCGTGTTCCAGCGCCTCCTGGCCGAGCGCGACGCCGTCGGCGTTAATCGTGTGACCAATGCCTGGAAGCGCATAGGCGTCGACGGTATAGCCGGCGTTGCTGAACGCGTCGGCGGCGTATTCGAGTTCCTGCACCGGGATCACTTCGTCGTCTTCGCCGTGGATCAGCGTGAGCGCCGTGCCGTTCTGCGCGACGATCACGGAGGCGAGCCGCCCCGAATATGCGACCACGCCGGCCGCGCCTTCCGCGCTGGTCGCCACATGGTGCATCGCCATGATCGAGCCTTGCGAGAAACCAATCAGCGCAAGGCGCCCGAAAGATACCCGCCAGTGCGCAAGCTCGGCTTCGAGCATGCGCCGCAACGCCGGATAGGCCGCGGCGACACGGGCCTCGCGATTGCCTTCGTTGACGTCGCGCAGGCTGAACCATTGACGTCCGCCGAAGCCGCCGTCGAAGGCGTCGGTGCCGTCGAGCGAAGTGAAGGCCACATCGGGCAGGCTCTCGCTCCAGATGTCCGCAAGCGGCATCAGGTCGCGCGCATTGCTGCCGACGCCGTGCATCAGCACCACCAAGCCTTTGGCAGGCGCGGTCGCCGGCGCGCGTCGCCAGCCGTGTTCGAATTGCTCCCAGGCCATATTCGTTCCTTCTATTTGTCGATTCGTGGATGGTCGTTCCGCACGCGCTGTGCCAGGCGTGACGAGGGATCGCGCCGTGCGGCCGTGTGCAGCCTCAGCCGCGAGCATACGCTGCCGGATTTGTTTTCGCCGCCGCCTTTGCGCGCGCCGATGACGTCCAAACGTGAATACAGGTATGCTTTTGCGAGCATTCAGCGGACCTGCGGCCCGACGCATCGCGCGGGCACGAAATACAACTCCCCCGCAGCATGTCCGCGGCACACCGATCCGGAGAACCGTTTGAGCCAGTCCACTTCCGCGCCTGCCTCGGCGCCGCCTGCACCACCGCCGCCGCTGAAGGGCGGCCAACTGGTGCTGGCCACGATCGCCGTCGCGCTCGCCACCTTCATGAACGTGCTCGACACGTCGATCGCGAACGTTGCGATCCCAACCATTTCGGGCAATCTCGGCGTCTCGGTCGATGAAGGCACGTGGGTCATCACCGTGTTCGCCGCGGCCAATGCCGTGTCGATTCCGCTCACCGGCTGGCTCACGCAACGCATCGGCCAGGTGAAGCTGTTCGTCGGCGCGATCCTGATGTTCGTGCTGGCGTCGTGGTTGTGCGGCATTGCGCCGACGCTGCCGATCCTGCTGCTCGCGCGGATCTTCCAGGGCGCCGTGGCCGGCCCGCTGATCCCGCTGTCGCAAGCCATTCTGCTCGGCTCGTATCCGAAGGAGAAATCCTCGACCGCGCTCGCCCTATGGGCAATGACCGCGACCGTCGGCCCGATTGCGGGCCCGGCGCTCGGCGGCTGGATCACGGATAGTTATAGCTGGTCGTGGATCTTCTACATCAACATTCCGGTCGGCATTTTCGCGGCCGGCGTCACCTGGATGATCTACCGCACCCGCGAGTCGCCGACCCGCAAGCCGCCCATCGACATGGTCGGGCTGGGCCTCCTGATCACGTGGGTCGCCTCGCTGCAGATCATGCTCGACAAGGGCAAGGACCTCGACTGGTTTTCGTCGCCGGTGATCGTGATTCTCGGCATTACCGCGCTCGTCAGTTTCGCGTTCTTCCTCGTGTGGGAATTGACCGAGGAAAATCCGATCGTAGATTTGCGGCTTTTTCAGCAGCGCAACTTTCTCGGCGGCACCATTGCGATTTCGGTCGCGTACGGCGTGTTCTTCGGCAACCTCGTGCTGCTGCCGCAATGGATGCAGGAGTATCTGAACTACCGTTCCGTCGATGCCGGTCTCGTGACCGCGCCGCTCGGTGTGTTCGCGGTGCTGCTCGCGCCGGTGATGGGCCGCGTGCTGCCGCGCTCGGATGCGCGTGTGATCGCCACACTGGCGTTCATCGGCTTTGCGATCGTGTTTTATATGCGCTCGAAGTACGTGATCGAGATCGACACCTGGCATCTGGTGATACCCACGCTGCTGCAAGGCATTCCAATGGCGTTGTTCTTCGTGCCGCTGACTTCGATCATCCTGTCCGGCCAGCCGTCGAGCAAGATTCCAGCGGCGGCGGGTCTGTCGAATTTCGCTCGCGTATTTTGCGGCGCGGTGGGCACGTCGATCGCCGGCAACGAGTGGAACAACCGCACGGTGCTGCATCACGAACGGCTTACCGAGCAGGCCTCCATCAACAACCCGGTGTTCAATCAGCAGATGGATTCGACCCAGTCGCTGCTGCATCTGAATCCGCAATCCGCCCATGCGTTGTTCGATTTCACCGTGAACACGCAGGCGGCGATGATGGGCCTGAACGATATCTTCTTCGTCTCCGCGGTCATCTTTATTCTGATCATTCCGTTGATCTGGATTACGCGGCCGAGCAAGGGCGGTGGCGGCCCGGATGCGGCGGGCGCGCATTGAGGGCGATGCCGATGGCCATGCGTCAGCGGAAATAACGTGCGGGCGTGTCGCCGAACGCGTCCCGGAACACGGCGATAAACGACGACACGTCGCTGTAGCCCACCTCGAGCGCCACCTGCGTGACGCTCGCGCCCGCGCCAAGGTGTTCCAGCGCGACCAGCAGGCGAAGCTGCTGGCGCCACTGGCCGAACGTTTGCCCCGTTTCCTTGACGAACAGGCGCGCCGCCGTGCGGGCCGTCACGCCGGCGGCCGCGGCCAGCTCTTCGAGTACCGCGGCGTCGGCCGGGTTAGCGCTCAACCCGTCGGCGATCCGTTCGGCACGCGGATCGCGCGGCCAGTTCAACCCCAACGGCGCAGTGCGCAGAGTCGGCAGACGGTCCAGCAGCACTTGCACGAGACGCGCGGCGGGTTCGTCGAACGGTTGGTCGCGCGGCAGATCAGCCGCGGCGATCAGCAACGCTGCCACCAAGGGGTCGGGCACGACGGCGCAGCTGTGCGGTGGGAGCGGCGCGGCGTCCATGCCGACATAGAGCGCATGAAACTCGACAGGACCGGCGGCGGACAAGCGGTGCAGCAGACCCGCGGGCATCCAGACCGCGTGGCCTGGCGGCACGACCCAGCGCTCGGTCTCGGTGCGCACGATCAGCACCCCGGCGCTCACGTGGATCAGCCGCGCGCGACGATAGGCGCCCAACGGTTCGTCCAGCGTCTCGTACCGCTCCCCGATCACGAAGACCGGTTGCTCGACGCCGTCTGGATCAAAAGTCTCCATCATGGAGTCCGTTTTGCCCGATTGTTGCCAGAAAGACAGCAAGATTAGCATAGCCGCTCGGGGACGCTCGGGGACGCTCGCCGAACGCCGCCCGAACCTGGACGCGACGCACGGCGACCTGCGCGATGTGCGGCGGGAACAACTCGTTCCGGCTTGCCAGTAGAATCGCGGCTCCAACGGTCCGAGCCCCATGAACTACGCATCCGTCCTCGAACAGATCCACGGCGATCTGCAGCCTTATCTGGGCACCGGCAAAGTTGCCGATTACATTCCCGAACTCGCCAGAGTGCCCGCCGATAGTTTCGGCATGGCGATCGTCACGGCATCGGGCGAGGTCTTCCGTACCGGCGACGCCGACACGCGCTTTTCCATTCAGAGCATTTCGAAGCTGTTCGCCTGCACGATGGCCTTCCGCCTGCTCGGCGACGCGTTGTGGCAGCGCGTAGGACGCGAACCGTCGGGCACCGCCTTCAATTCGCTGGTTCAGCTCGAGGCCGAACAGGGCAAGCCGCGCAATCCGTTCATCAACGCGGGCGCGCTGGTCGTCACCGACGTGCTGTGCCGCCGTTTCGTGCAAGCCGAGACGGCGCTGGTCGAATTCATGCGCCGGCTGACGGGCGAAACGAGCATCGACTACGATTCGCGCGTCGCGCAATCGGAGTTGCAGAACGCCCACCGCAATCGCGCGATGGCGCATTTCATGGCGAGCTTCGGCAACATGGAGATGCCACCGGAGGTGGTGGTCGATGCTTACTGCCGGCAATGCGCGATCTCGATGAGTTGCGTCGAGCTGGCGACGGCGGCGCTGTTTCTGACCAATCACGGGGTGGTGCCGGCCACCGGCGAGCGGATTCTCGACACGAGTTCAGCCAAGCGTCTTTCCGCGCTGATGCTGACCTGCGGCACCTATGACGCGGCGGGCGATTTCGTCTACCGTGTCGGCTTGCCGGCGAAAAGCGGCGTGGGCGGCGGGATCGTCGCCGTGCTGCCCGGCGAGATGGCGGTGTGCGTGTGGTCGCCGGGGCTGGATAGCAATGGCAATTCGCTTGTCGGCGCCCGGGCATTGGAACGGCTGACCACGCTTACCGGGCAGTCGATTTTTTGATAACGCTCGCGCAGACGCCCCAAAAAGTTAATTTACGCTGAGCGCAAGCGTGACCGACGCCGGTTGTTCCTCTGGCAGGAGTCGCCCCACAAGCGCCACTCGCAGCTCTCTAAAGCGGCTACCACCTGACCAGGGTCTGAGGTTAGCCCTTGTCGCGGGTTTCGATCAGTACCGGACAGCTCGACCGGTCGATGACTTCTCCGCTGGTCGACGGGTTGGCCCAGCGGCGTAGCCGTGACAAATGGTGATGTCCCATCACAATGACCTCCGCTGTCAGCAGCCGGGCTTGTTCGATGACGACGTCGGCCGGATTTCCCGCGCAGAAGTGCTGTTCCACCGTGAGATTCCGGTCGGCAAGCTGTGCGGCTGCGGCAGCCAGGACGGATCGTGCGAAAGATGTCTGCGCCTGTGCTGGCGGATAGGTCAGGCCATCGGGCGCGACACCGTTTTCGGAACCGGGAGGCAACGCGTAGGATGGGTCGACAACGCATAGAAGGTGTACGGTTGCCGTACCTGGCACCGCCACGCGGCTGGCCAGGTCGACGACGTAGACACTCTGGGCTGAGCCGTCCAGCGGAACGAGGAGAATATTGAACATGGTGGGAGATACCCTTCGAAGATCGGATTGACGCGCAGGCTGGCATCGCCGCCAGGAAGCGCGTCGGGCCAGTAGTTGCCGGGATCCTCAAACTGGTTCAGCCAACGGTAGAACTCTTGCAAGACGCGGGTCTTCCCAAGGCGAGGCTGCGCGACAAGCGCGACCACCTGCGGCTGCGCACCAAGCGCGTCATGCCGCGCCTGGAGCAGCACGGAAAGCCCGTTCTCCCGGCCCACGAACTACATAAAAGGCACTCGCCATCTGGCGAAGACGCAACTTGCACATTGCAGAATGTGCGAAAGCCCTGTCAAGTACACGATCGAGTGAACCGGAAAACCTGTGCGCGCCGCCGGTTGATGCCGAATGGCTGAATGTGGCCAGGATACTGGCCTACCCAAACGGCATGCTTCGCCCGATTCTCGCGAGCGCGCAGATTAACGCCGCCGGCGCACCAGTCCGTAAATGACCAGCAGGACGATCGCGCCAATGACCGACGCGACCCAGCCCGCCGCCTGGCCTGGTTGATACCAGCCCAGCCCACGCCCGACATAGCCCGCAATCAGTGAGCCCGCAATGCCGAGGATGATGGTCAAAATGAGGCCCATGCTGTCGTCTCCGGGCTTAAGCGCCCGCGCAATCAATCCGACGACCAGCCCTACGATCACCGTACCAATGAAGGAAAGCATGACGACCTCGCAAGAGTGTGAGTGCTACGGTTTCTTTTAATGCTGGCTACTTACTGTTTCACTGCGATGCTTTTCGGGAGCATACGCGCTAGATGCGGTAGTCGGCCGCCATATGCTCGTCGGTTCGCACATCGAGCACCAGTTGCTCCCGAACGTTCGTCGCCGCCCAGTTGATCCACGAAAGCGTCGTCGCGACAAATTTCGACCATCGCCCCCTCGGTCATTCGACTGACAGGACGCCACCGAACGCTACCGGTTCGATAGCGGTCCTTTTGACGCCCAATATACAAGAGCATTTTATGCCCGTCTCTGCAATCGTCTGCAGTGTCAGAGCATCCCGTTCGCGCGGGAGATAAACAGCACGGCCCACACGTCGTGCGGCCTCGCGCTATTTGCCCATCGCCGCCTTTCCAGCCTCACAGGGCTTGCAAGGCCCCCACCATCCGAACGTGTCGTCTGGCACCCGATCTCAATGCGCGGCGCCCACTTCGGCCCGTCAGAACAGCCATTCTCAACGGCGGCTTTCGGGTGGCGGATTCAACCGGTGCAAAGCGGTTGCTTTCTCCCCGCGGCAGCAGGCGGGTTCGTTGCAACCTGTGATCCGCCCCATCGTCAGTTCGCCAAGTTATGCGGCGCATCTAATGGGCCAGCCGCAAGGCACTCTCACGGCCGAACCGCTGCTGCCGCCGGTAGATACAGCAGCAGGACGCTGGCGAGCAGGAGCGCCGCGCCCGCCAAGGTACGCAGCGATACCGCCTCGCCGGCAAAAAAGCCGAACAACAGGATTTCCAGGATCGTCACCGCGACCATCAATGGATAGGCAACGCTGAGTTCAACGCGCCTTAGTGCCAGCGCATAAAACAGGAATCCAGCTCCATACGCACCAATCGCCGCCATCCGCAAAAGCAAGGGTCGGCTAGCAAACCCTGCTATCAATACGTCTCCTTGAGCAACGACTATTTTCCCGGCCACACGCAACAAAATACTGGCCATCGCGCTAAAAGTACCGCTCAGCAAAAGAAATAAAATGGACATAGGAACGAAGGGAACCAGTCAGATAGCGACAATAACTGTCGCGATGCAAAGGCCGATGACCAGCATGCTCAGCCGGTCCTTGATTGCAAACACGATTGGATCGTCGTGCATCTGGCCGCGGAATGCAAGCATCCAGACTCGGCTGATCCAGTACAACAAAAGGCCGAACAAGAACCAGAGGGCGTGTTGATGATGATACAGGATGCTGATTTCGGAAGAGTTCATGTAGAGTGCAAGAACCAGCACGGCAAGGTATCCGGACGCGGTACCGAATGAACGCAGGATCCCCAGGTCTTGAGTGATATAACCGCGCCCTGCTACCGCGCATTCGCCGTCTCGCAACAAGAGTGCATCGAGTTCCGTGTAACGCTTGACCATCGCAAGGCTCAGGAAGATAAGTACTGAAAACATGATCAACCAATGCGAAAGCGGAATGTCGTCGGCCGCGCCGCCAGCGGCAATACGTACGGTGTACAACGCAGCGAGCGTAAAGACGTCGACGAGCATCATGCGCTTGAGCGCGAACGAATAAGCCACGGTCGCGACGAGATAACACGCCAGCACCAGGCCGAATTCAGAAGGCAGCAAAACCGTCAGCGCGGCGCTTGCCGCGAGCAGCGCAAGCGTCAGAAAAATACCGAAGGTCAGTGATAGCTGGCCCGACGCGAACGGCCGGTTGCGCTTGCGCATGTGACGCCGGTCGGCATCGAGATCGAGCATGTCGTTCAGCAAATACACGGATGACGCGCAAAAGCTGAAAGACAAAAAGGCGATGCCTTCGGCGAAGATGGAATTGACATCGGTGAAGCGATGCGACGCCAGTAGCGGCACGAAGATCAGCAGATTCTTGACCCACTGATGAACCCGCATTTCCTTGATGACGAGGCGCACGAAGGAACGTTTCCGCTCGAAGAAAAGGGTCGTATTGTTGACCTTCTGCGCCGCGGCAGCGATATGACGGCTTCCCACGACAATCGCCCTGCGTGCCTGCTTCCAGACGGCGACATCGGCGAGCGCATTGCCGCAGTAATCGAAGCCACCCACACCGAATTCCGCCGATAGCGCGCCCGCCTTGTTTTTGCCGGACAGATTACGCGCCTCGTTACTCGCCATGACACCTTTGAAAAAGCCGAAGTGGGTGGCGACTTGTTCCGCGAATCGTTGGTTCGATGCAGTGCAAAGGTACAGGTCGCGCCCGTTCGACTGTTCCTCGCGCAAGAACTCGACAAACCTCGGGTCGTACGGAAGCACCGACACATCGATTGCCACGCGCGAAGCAATCTGTGCTTTCAGATTCGCCTTCCCTCGCAGTAACCACACGATGCAGTAGAACACATAGAGAGGATTCCTCTTAAAAAGAACAAGAAAAGACTCAACAAGAAGATCGGTGCACGTTAGCGTCCCGTCGAGGTCGACACACAGGGGAATGCTTGCATCAGACATGTTTTGCCTCGGACTGTCGTCGTTAGTTTTACTTGTATGCCGACGCAACGAACTGTCGGCCTATGAACAGCCTGCTTGGGGTGATTTGCATGCGATGGTACGCGGCGTATCGTATCGATCCGTGCGATAGGCCACCTTCATCGCCCCGAAAACCGGGGAACATTCAGCCAGCGCATTTCTTTTGCTCGACGTATTCCTGTGCGCACACGCGGCTACATGCGGCGACTGCGGTAGGGAAAGATATCTGGCGCCTTGCCAGCAATCCCATCTTCTTGGAGGAAGTCCTGATGAACGAACCACTTTCCCGTCCGGGCATTCGCTGGCTTTTTCTCGCTTTCATCTATTTCGTGATGGCTTCCGCGTCGTTCAGCGGCTTCTTCACAAAGTGGCAGTTTCGCGAGGACATGCCAGTTCTGTTTGCGACCAACGCGTCGCTGCCTGCGATGGTCGACGGAACCGCCGAGCGCCCGTATGTATACCGACAACTATTGCCGCTCATTGCCAACAGCATTGAGCGCGCGTTGCCGATCAGCGTCCGTGATCACGCCACCGCCGTACTGTTCGACAAAAAGCGCAACTATCATCCCATTGCAGAGTTCTACCCAAATGCCGTCGACGCCCGCAACCCCCAATACGCCCTACGCTATTACCTGATCTATGCCATGTCGTTCGCGTCGCTGCTGCTGGCGATGTTCGCCCTGCGCGCGGTATGCATCGACATGCAGCCCAACCGGGTTGCCGCCACGCTGGCGCCGATCGCCTTTGCAGCGATCCTGCCGCTTATCCTCACCGTTGGCGGCTATTTTTATGATCCGCCGGAGCTTCTGTTCATGGCGATAGCGGTCTGGTTCTCAATGCGAGGGCGGGTGTTATGGCTCATCGCGATTACCGCACTGGCGACGTTGAACAAGGAGTCTTTTTTCTTTTTCATCCTCACGTTGTTCCCGTTCTTGCGCACACGGTTTTCGGTTAAAGCAACGTTGGCGGTCCAGTGTGTGTTGCTGGTCGTTGCAGGGGCGGTCAACGTGGTGATCAAGCTGAAGTACGCGCACAACGGCGGCGGCGTCGTGACATACCACCTGATGGAGAATCTCGTTTTCCTTATCCATCCGTCGAGTTACATAGGCTTCGAATACAACTACGGCATTCCAATGACCAAGGGCTTCAATGTGATCAATATCGTTTTGGTCGCGGCGCTCGTGCGCACCGCGTGGGGCAAACTTTTGCCGGCCGTGCGACAGCATTTGAAGATTGCCCTGCTGGTCAATGTGCCGTTATTCCTGGCGTTTTGCTATCCTGGAGAATTGCGCAACTTCAGTATGTTGAACGTCGGGTTCGTAATCACTATCTGCGTCAGCATTGCTGCGTATCTGGACCGGAGTTATCGAGCACTACCTGCAGCCGCGGTGCCCGTGGGCGCAGCCCCCGAAAGCACGGTGCCTGCAGTCGCGGAGTCTGTAAGCGCGCGCACAGCGGTGCCGTGATGCTTTAACCCAACCGTTTAATCCGTTGGTCGCGGGTTTTAGTCCCGTATGGACCGAGATGATCTAGCTCCCAGTGCATCGGGAGCCTTTTCATTCGTGCCGCGAGTGGTGTGCCGACCGGCATGGAGGAGTCTGCAGCCTCAATGCACTTTGCTTGCCTCAGTCACCCACTAATCAAATTGGGGCTTGTCGGTCGTGACCCTCCCATCGGCGAACTTCGTGATTAGCGTCGTCGACCCACAAAAGTCAATCATGCCTCTCCGGCCAATGTCTCCGAGACGGCGCAAACGAGACACTCGCTATACACCACCCAATGTCAAACGCAAGGATAGAACCGCGGCGTTGAGCGACGACGGCAGCGGTTTGTTTTGTCGCACCTATTTGCCAGCGGATTGCCACCTCGTAAAACCGGTCGAACGCGAGAGAGACAGTCAGCGACTTTTTCAACCGCATCCGTAGCGCCCTTCCGCATCGCCACCTGAATCGCCCTTCAGCACACACGCATTTCGACGCAACCAGGGAAGTGCATTAATTTCGCCATTGTTTTCGATTTTTTTCGTGTCTAGCGGAGGCAGAATCGTCACAGACAGAATATGGGGGAGACAGAATGGCAACCACATCGAATCCGTTAGCGTCTGCAAATCTGAAGAAGTCGCCCAAGTTAGATGCCATCCGATTCCTCGCGGCCGTCTGGGTCCTGATGTACCACTTTCGACCGCCCGAATTTAAAGAGCTGATACCACATCGGCTAGCCTTTCTGGGCAACGCATTGTGGTCGGGGTCAACAGCGCTGTTTGCCGGCCCCGCCGCCGTCATCGTTTTCTTTGTCATTTCCGGCTATTGCATCCACAACGCATATCAGAGGGACGTCTCTCTCAAACCGATCAACTATTACGGGTCCAGATTCGTCCGCATCGGGTTGCCACTGGTCATCCTGCTATGCCTCGTCCAGCCTCTACCCACCGGACAAAACTATCTCGAGTCCGTGCTTTGGTCGCTCTACTGCGAGATGGTGTATTACGCCGTGTACCCACTCTTGCGCGCGCGCTTCCGATACATCGGCGAAATGATTGTTGGCAGCGCGATTGTGGCTGGCGCGATGGTGGCGGTGGTTCGCCTCGTTGGGCACCCGGCATGTCACGGATGCGTGTACGAGACTTACGGAGTTCCCGGTACAGCTTTGCTGTATGCCGCCGGATGGATTTCCGGTTGCCTGATCGCGGAAACGCAGCGCGACACGACGCAGTTCAACGTTCGCGGCGCCTATTCGCCGTTCACCATGATCATCAGTCGCGGCCTTGATCTGAGCACCCGGTTCCTGGCGCGCCACCTCGTGGCGCTAAGGGTGACCGTTGTTATGGCAGGCGCGGCCATCATGATTCTGCTATCCGGGTCGAATCTCAAACCGGCATTCGTGCCGATTGTCACGCCGGACATCACGCTTCCGCTTTTTCAGTTCCTCGCGGCAATCTGGATCGCGACGGAGACAGCCACGCCCTCCGAGGCAAGCGTATGGACCAAACTCGCTGCTTTAGGCGCATGGTCCTATAGCCTCTATCTTTGTCACAAGATGGCGCTTGCACTTCTGGAAATGACTCAATTTGACAGTACTTCCCGATTCGCATGGTTCGTGCAGGTGGCACTGGCGTTTGTCATCAGCTATGCGTTTTATCGGATGATCGAGAGGCCTTCTCATCTGGTTTCGCAGCGACTACGCAAATACACATCGGATGCCCCGCCTGCGCCCGCTGCGTGACGAGGTGATCAGCGTCCGGTGGAACCATATGGATCGTGCGGATCGAAGGGAATCTGCAAACCAACAGCAGTGAGGTCATGCGGGCGTCGGTCCTCGCGGGATATGGGTATCGGATATTTCCCGTCCTGGCTGTTCGACGACGAACTGGCAAGTGGCCAGGTACAGCAGATATTGCCGGACTGGGAAACCATCCCGATACCGATCCATGTGGTCAGCCCGCTGGAGCGCCCGCATTCGGCCACGGTGAAGGCGTTCGCCGAACATATCGGAAAGGCGATGGCTCGTTAGCTGAAAGACGATGCTTCTTCGCGCGGAAGCGACTTTTTGAATTTTCCCATGAATGAGCGGCGCCTGTGAGTTCACTTACGGACGGTCGCGAGTCGATGTGCTATGGCGGAAACTGGCCGACTGTACGCATTCAGCTCTCAGCACCTTAAGCCGCGGGTCGGAACGATTCGCCCGGGCAAGTGGCCGCTTTGTGGCGTCATAGCTCAAGGGGGAGCAACCGGCCACAACCTGCCGTTCACATGCACCGGCGGTCGGACGTTCAAGCGTCGGCTACACCTCGTAACCGGCCGTCGAATCGTAAATGACCAACGCTCGTCATCGGCCATTGCGGACGTTCGGCCGTCGGCGGTGGTGAGGTGGCATTAGGCTACTTCTCTGCCGTTCGGAGAAAATGATCAGGCGACTGTACGCCATCGGCCTGGTGTGGACCAATCGGCGTTTTCCGATCGGTCCCGGACCTCCGCGAAAGGACATGCACCGCGCGAGACGCCCGTGTACTCGGCGCGCACGCTCGATGCGGTTGCCGCGCACACGCAAGCCGCCGGATGAGCACTGCGCGGTATGCCGCGCGAGAAGTCAGCGGCATCAATCCGCCGCGCGGGATCGAACGATCGTGTTTAGTGATGCGCCGCACGGCCCTTCTTTTTTAAGGACAATCCCTACTATCCAGACGTGGAAGCGGGGCGTCGTAGGGGCCGAAAATGTGGCCCCGTTTTCGCGCGCTGCATGCGATATTCCCGTCGCATAAAAAATGGTAAGGTCCTCTCACCGTCTGTCCGGCAACTAACCCGCGAATGGCCATCAAGCTTGCTCGCGCGGTGCCGACAGGCCAATCATCGCTTTGTGCGCCCAAACCCTGTATCCAATCTGACGCGAACAACGATGATCCAGCTCAATCGGATTGCTATTGGCCTTGTTGAAACCGACGAGCACGCTCAATTCTCTGATTATGTCGCGAGGCCGGCAGCCCGTTCTATTTCATTAGGTAAACGTAACGCGTGGGCAGGCTTGAATCGCTTACGTGGCATCGTCACGGCAATCTGCGCCGCCTGCGCGCTGGTGTCCGGATTAGGCGCATGCAGCTCGCAAGCGCAGACATCGCGCGTTTCACCTTCTGCCCAGCCACCTGCAAGCGTCAGACTCTGGTGCGCCGAACCGCCCGGCTATTACCCGTCCGTACAGACCTGTTCGAGCGGCTGGCAGCGACGCGTGCCCGATCTGCCCGCCTCCGCGGTTTCTCCACCCGTGCTGGTAATTCCGGTCCAGCCTCCCGAAGAAGGACGATCGAAATGAAAACTATCCGACCGGTTCTGTGCACGCTCGCGCGTGCCACCCTTGTGACCGCAGCGCTCGCGCCGCTACTGCTGGCGGGATGCGGCGGCGGCAGTGACGACTCGACAGCGTCGAGCGGCACGAGCTCCGTGAAGCTCGCCGACACCTCGTCAGCCACGAGTTCGGTGTCGTTGTCGCCGCTGTCGAGCACGGTGGCGAGCACGCTGGTGAGGCCTGCGTTCTACACGGCCCCGGTGGTGTTGAACGCGCCTTCCGACATCGACAGCGCGGCGCCTTTCGCGTCGGCCAATCAGCCTCCTGCCGCGCAAGCGTCGACGTCGACAATGGCGGTCGTGTCGCTTGCGCAGCTGACGCCGCAAACGATTGCTCGGTACGCCACGAAAACTGCGCGGGCGGCGTCGAATTCAACGCAGGTGACGACGTATACGCCGGCGCAAATTCGCGCGGCCTATCAGCTACCGCCGCTGCCGTCGTCGTGGAGCAATCTGAGCGCGAGCGAGGCCGCGCAAATGGGCGCCGGCCAGACGATTTACGTGATCGATGCGATGAGCGATCCGAACATCGTCAAGGAACTCGCGGCGTTCGACCAGAAATTCGGCTTGCCGGGCTGCACGACGACCACCATCGCGCCGAACGCGTCGCTGCCGCTCGCGGCCCCTGACAGCAACGCGTGCCAGTTCTCGGTCGTGCACTCGACGACCAGCGGCGCGATGACGTCGAACGCGCCGTCGTACGACTCGGGCTGGGCCACCGAAATCGCGCTCGACGTGCAGTGGGTCCACGCTACCGCGCCGCTCGCGCGCATCGTGCTGATCCAGGCGCCGGATGCGTCGACCGGCAGCATGACCGCGGCGGTCAACCTCGCGAACGCGATGGGGCCCGGCGTCGTGTCGATGAGCTTCGGCGCCCCCGAAGGCTCGTGGACCGGCTCCCTCGACTCGGCGTTCAAGCACGCGAACATGACCTACGTGGCCGCTACCGGCGATAACGGCACCGGCGTCGAATGGCCGTCCGTGTCGCCGAACGTGCTGGCCGTCGGCGGCACCCGTCTGAGTTACGACGGCACCGCCAAGAACGAAACGGTGTGGTCAGGTACCGGCGGCGGCATCAGTCAGTACACCTCGGTACCGGCATATCAGAACACGTCGGTGCCTAGCCTCGGCACGCTGACGAAGCGATCGGTTGGAGACGTGTCGTTCAACGCGGATCCGTTCAGCGGTCAGTACGTCGCGGTCATCACGCCCGTCGCGGCCGCGCCGAGCTGGTACAGCGTCGGCGGCACCAGTCTGTCGACCCCGCAATGGGCCGGCATCGTCGCCGTCGCCAATGCACAGCGGGCGCGCAACAGTCTCGGCGCACTCGGCCTCGCGCAGACGCAGCTGTACGGTACCGTCTCGACCGACGCGGGTCTGTACGCGACTGCGTTTTACGACGTCACTTCGGGCAACGACGGTTACTGCTCGAGCTGCTCGGCCCATACCGGCTACGATCAGCCGTCGGGTCTCGGTACACCGGTGGTCGGCAGCCTGCTGTCGACGCTCGGCGTGTCCAAGGCGCCGCCGCCGGTCGTGTCGGCCGCGACGGTCAAGGGTACGGCGGGCAGCGCACTGTCGTTCACGGTGGCGGCCAGCTCGTCGGACCCGCTCAGTTGGTCGCTCGTGAATGCACCGCAGGGCATGAGCATAGATAGCTCCGGTCAGGTGACATGGGCGCAGCCGATCGCCGGCACTTACAAGGTGACCGTGACCGCGAAGGATACGGTCACCGGCTCGACGGGCAGCGCGAGTGCGAACGTGACCGTCGTCGCGGCATCGAGGCCGGTCGTGCAGGCAGCGACGATCGTGGGCCAGGCGAAACAGCCGCTCAGCTATCAGGTCGACGTCAGTGCGGCCGATCCGGTCAGGTTCTCGCTCAGCGGCGCGCCTTCGGGCATGTCGATCAGCAGCGCCGGCGTGATCAGCTGGAGAACGCCTGCGAAGGGCACGTATAGCGTCAGCGTCAAGGCGACCGACACCAGCAACGGCCAGTCTGGTTCGGCGACGATGAGCGTGCGGATCTCGTCCGTGGCAACGGGCCCCGCGATCTCGGCTGCGCCGATCAGCGGTGTTGAGGGCCGCGCGGTCAGCGGCGTGATCGGTATCGAGGACCCAGGCGCGGACAACGTGAAGGTCGACATCAAGGGCGCGCCGTCCGGCATGGTGTTCATCGAGAGCGGGCCGGGCTTCGTTGCCAAATGGCGGCACCCGGTCGCCGGAACCTACACGCTAACGCTGACCGCGGTCGATTCGGCGGGGCTTAGCTCGCAGGCAAATCTGGTGATGACGATCGGCACGCGCTGAGCCGACTCGTCGCGCTGCCGCAACGTCGCTGCCGGCGACGTTGCGGCGCGCAGTTGGTGAAAGCGGGGCTTGGGAGTGAGAAGGCAGCGAGTCTGTGGGTCAGCATCGCGGCCGCGCCGATCGGTCCACACCAGGCCGATGACGTACAGTCGCCTGATCATTCTCAGAACGGCAGAGAAGTAGCCTGGAGCCACCTCACCACCGCCGACAGCCGAACCTCCGCAATGGCCGACCACCTGTCGGCGACGATATCCCTGCAGAGGGCTTTGTCAAGTTGAGGTAGATAGTTTGGCTATCGCGAGAAGATATGGTTTCCTTATTAATTTTCCTGAGAAGCTTTCACACCCGTCCATTCCTGCCATGCGAGCAGACGCGCCTTCAGTTCGGTGCGATGGCATGCGGCGTTCATCCGGTGCCGC
>NZ_JARESS010000005.1:0-317643 GCF_046027915.1 Paraburkholderia sp. RL17-347-BIC-D | reverse complement strand
CCGCCCCCCCCCCCCCCCCCCCCGGCAGTGCGGGAGGGATTTACGTCGGCTCGGTGAGCCTGGCTGAACACGGTCCGGACGATCCTCACCGAATGGAAACCTTGCTTGAACTCGGCGACGGGCAGCGCTTCGGCAGCGAAGAGGAGGCGCTCGTCTTCGTCGAGCAGGCGGCGCGCGATTACGTCGACCGCTTGTTGGGAGGCGCTTGATGGCAGTGCGTAAGGCGGAGCAAAGCGTGACTGCGAGCATCGACAAAACCGCTGACGAAAGCGCTGCGGCAGGCTGGACCGCGGTCCGGCCGCGCGAGTACCATATCGACGTTGTCCGGGGCCGGCCAGTTCTCGCCGGCGCCGGTTCCCTGCCGGATCTTTCTGATGAGGCGACCATGGAAATTCGGTTTCCCGCGGACGCGCCCGCTTACCGCGACTCGAATCTGACCGTTGTCTTTCCCGCACTGGTGGACGGCGAGCCGGTGCCGTGCGCGATCTCGGTGGAAGCGCTCGAAGATCACTTCGGCGCCTACTCCGAGGACCTGGAAGGCTGGATGCGAGCGTTCGACGCCGGACGTCCGCGCATCGAAGCGGTCGCGCGCGAGCACTTGCAGATCAGCAACGGCACGCCCGTGCTGCTCAAGAGTGGCCACTTTCCGCCGGGCAACGTAGCGGGGTAGTGGCGCTGCCACACCACCGCCGTACCCGGACCGTGCTCGTATTCTCATTCAAGCCGCGCTCGCGGCGCTTCTGTTCGCTCCTGCATTTGCCGATGCCGACTCACGCGCGGCATCGAACGCATGGCGGATGCCTTCTTCATAAGACGTCCTGGCGATCGGGCCGATCAGTTCGGTCAACGCCGAGTCGTCGAGCACGACCGGTTCGGTCATCAGGTAATTCATCTCCACCAGTTCCCGCATCAACGGATTGAACAGGCCGAGTACGCGCAGCAGGGTTTTGCCCGCCACCATCAGCTTCGGTTGGCGGCCCGCCAGCGCGTAGGCTTGCCGCGCCACTTCGCGCTGCGTGATGGTGCCCGTGCCGGCGAGGTGCCACCATCGTCCATACGCTTCGGGCGTGCGGGTGAGCTGTTCGACCACCGGTCCGATATCCGGCAGATAGATGAATTCATGTGGCACATCCACGGGGCCGATCACCTGCGCGCGTTTGCCGTTAGCCGCGGCTTCGAACACGCCGTTCAGCAGACTGCGTTCGATACCCGGACCGTAGAAGTCGGGCAGGCGCAGCACGAGGGTCGAGAGGCCGTCCTTGCCATGCGCGGCCAGCACCAGATTTTCCTGCGCGAGCCGCATTTGGCCCTTGAACGTATGCGGCTCACGCGGATGGTTTTCGCGGATCGGATTGCCGCGGGCACGGCCGTACGGATACACCGTGCCGATCAGAATGAAGCGCTCGACGCCCGCCGCGGTCACGCCGGCAAGCGTTCTCTCCATGAGCGGCGGATGCGCGGCGAACTGATCGTAGGGCACGCCGACCAGATAAATCACCGTCTGCAGGCCTTGCGACGCCGCGCGGATCGAAGCCGGGTCGTCCGGATTCCACGTGACGATCTCCGCGTGCGGATCGTGGCCGAACGCGGCCTCGAGCGGCTGGCGCGAGCGGCCGACTACCCGATAGTCGCGGCCCGCCGCGCCGAGCGCCGCCGCGATGATCTGACCGGCCGCGCCCGCGGCGCCGAATAAACCCACCTTGCCTGTGACTTGCATGACGACTCCTTGAAGCGGCGCCGCATCGCGTCCGCATGAGTTGCGACTGATGTTCGAAAATTTAATGAACACCGTTCAGTGAACAGTGTTCAGTTTAATTTGACTTTTCAGTTTGTCAACCCGAAAATGCTCGTCATGGGAATCGCCGAACGAAAGAACCGCCAGAAACAGGCACTGCGCGAACGCATCCTCGATGCCGCGCGGCGTATCGTGATGCGCGAAGGCTTTGCCGCGCTGTCCATGCGCAAAATCGCCGACGCCATCGAATATTCACCGGCCACGCTGTATCTGCACTTCGCAAGCCGCGATGAGATCGCGCAAGCGTTGTGCGCGGAGGGCTACGCGCAACTGCTGGAGACGTTCGTGCCGCTCGCGGGCATCGCCGATCCTGCCGAGCGGCTCAAGGCGCTCGGGCGGGCTTATGTGGCATTCGGCGTCGCGCATCCGGAAACGTACCGGCTCATCTTCATGGAAGATCCGAGCTACACCGGCGCGGCGTTGGGTGGCGCGGCGAAGGGTAAGGCGGTGGCGGGCGAGGGCAACGGGATCACGGCGTCTGACGAGGCAAGCGGCGAAGCGGCCGCACCCGAGGACGATCCCGGCGAGGCCGCCTTGCACATCATGATTTCCGCGCTCGAAGAACTGAAAGCGGCGGGGCGTCTGTCGGCGTCGATGGATGTGGCGGTGTGGGCCGAGGCCTTCTGGGCGAACCTGCACGGCATCGTTGCCCTGAACCTCACGTGTCCCGTGTTTCCGAGCGCGCCGCTCGATACGGTGGTGGAGGTCGCGCTCGACGCCTGGCTGGGCACATCGCACGCAACGCAACCGCAGAGCACCAAGACCACCGCCGGCACGCGCAAGAAAAAATCCCCTGATGTGCGCACCGAATCGTCAGAGGAGTCGGAGCCGGAGCCATACAACGAGCCCGCCGCTCAGCCTTCAGCCAAAAAATCGGCGAAAGCGGCGAGCAGTGTCAGCGTGCCCGCTCCTAGGCGCAAAGCCACGAGTGCGTGATAACGTTCAATTCCACCTCACTTTGCGCCGTTGCGCTTAGCTCTCCATGTCCATTTCCGCCTCGCCCGCCATCAGCGACGAAGTCGCGACTTACGTAGCCAACCGCATCGGTTTCATCGAACTGGAAAGGCCGAAGGCGCTCAACGCGCTGTCGACCGGCATGATTCGCGCGATGCACGCGGCGCTCGACCAGTGGCGCGAAGATCCGGACGTGCTCGCCGTCGTGGTGCGCAGCCAGCACCCGCGCGCGTTCTGCGCGGGAGGCGACATCCGCTTTCTCTACGAGTCGGCGCAGCGCGGCGCGCATGACGCGCGCGACACGTTTTTCATCGAGGAATACCGGCTCAACCACGCGATCTTTACCTATCCGAAGCCGTATATCGCGTTGATGAACGGCGTCGTGATGGGCGGCGGCATGGGCATTTCGCAGGGCGCGCATCGCACCGGCGGTCTGCGCGTCGTTACCGGTTCGATCAAGATGGCGATGCCCGAAACCCGCATCGGCCTCTTTCCCGATGTCGGCGCGGGCTGGTTTCTGGCCCGCACGCCGGGCGCGATCGGCCGCTATCTGGCCGTGACCGGCGAAACGATCGGCGCGGCCGACGCGCTCTACGCGGGTCTCGCCGACACCTATATGGACGACGCGGCGTTGCCCGCGCTGGTCGACACCTTGCGCGGCGAGCGGTTCGAGCGCGGCGCGGACGTGGTGGCGTGCGTCGAACGCGAGACGCTCGCGCATCAGGTCGTGCCGCGACCGGAGGCGTCGTCGCTGGCGAACGCGCGTGCGTTGATCGATCGTCACTTCGCGTTGCCGGATGTCGCGCGGATTCTCGCGTCGCTCGAAAGCGAGCGCAACGGCGGCGGCGACGCCGCCGATTGGGCCGAACAGATGATTGCGGTGTTGCGCGAACGTTCGCCGCTGTCGATGGCGGTGTCGCTGGAAGTGGTAACGCGCGCCGAGGGTTCGATGGCCGATGTGCTGCGTAGCGATCTCGATCTGACGCGCTCGAGCTTTCTGCACGGTGACACGATCGAAGGCATTCGCGCGCGCATCATCGACAAGGACAACGCGCCGCGCTGGCGCTTTGCGCGCATCGAAGACGTGAACCCCGCCGAGGTCGAGAAGATGTTCGAGAGCCCGTGGCCGGCGAACGAACACCCGCTGCGGGATTTGCGCGGTTAAGGCGCGAGCGATTCCAAGTTCAGCATGCTATGCGGCCCTTGCCGGCGGCATAGCGTTGCGACTGACCCTGCGGCCAAGCGGCCAAGCCGCTCATTCCTCGTCTTCACTCGCCATGAACGCGCGCATGAACACCAGCGCGCCCCAGCCCCACATCGCATTCGCCGCGAATCCCACGGAGAGGCGCGGCAGCATGTTGCCGCTCGGCCAGATGCCGCGCAGCGGATCGATCACGAACACACTCGCCGCTGTCAACGCAATGCCGCCGAACACGAAGGCCGGCACCCACGGCGCACGCCGATGCGGCGCGACGCGCAAGAGCCACGCCATCAGCACGGCCCAGACCGCGCTCCAGATCGCATTGGCGATGAACTCAGGCAGCCCGAGCGGTAAAAACGGCGCGGTCGAAAAACCGGTCGGGTCGATCATCCCGGCTGCATGCAGCAGCGCCAGCGTCGATTCGTGGAAGAACAGGGAAGCCAGAAAACCGGCGACGAACGGCAGGATGAGTTTTTGCATGCATTGCACCGCCAAGGTACAGGCGGCGTGGTTCGCATGGCCTGTACCGGGATTATTGGAAACGTGCGCCATTATATATAGTGACCCTGCCTTTCCAGCGTGCACAACGCGCAACATCCGTATGCTTTAGCGTCGGGCTAATCACGAAAGTGGAAAACCTAAGCTAAAAAAAATCGTTCAAAAGCCGCAGCCCGATCCATAGACTGTTTCTCCATGCAGACGGTGTTTGCCGCCGTCGCCGTTTAATCGAGCGCATGACGCGCACGTTTGGTCGAGGGAAGCCGTCGCGATGTCCTGCCTGATGCCGATCTTCACCCGCCACATGGCGCGCGCGCGCCGGTGGGTCCGCTGTCGCCGCTAACCGGCGCCGCTACCGAATTTTTCCGCCTCTTTGCGATGCACCGTCCGGCTGTGTGCCGGATGGATGGGCGCGGCCGGCGTGTGCGCGAACGCTCGACGCACCGTATTCATTCAATCCAGTTTCGACCATGCAGGAGCAGCAAATGAATGTGTTCTGGTTCATTCCGACTCACGGCGACAGCCGCTATCTCGGTACGTCCCAAGGCGCACGCGCAGCCGATTACGACTATTTCCAGCAGATCGCCGTCGCCGCCGATACGCTCGGCTACGAGGGCGTGCTGCTGCCGACGGGCCGCTCGTGCGAGGACGCATGGGTCGTCGCGTCGAGCCTGATCGCCGCGACCAAACGCCTGAAGTTTCTGGTGGCGATCCGCCCTGGCATTTCGTCGCCCGGATTGGCCGCGCGCATGGCGGCGACCTTCGACCGCCTGTCGAACGGGCGTCTGCTGATCAATGTCGTGACCGGCGGCGACGCGGCCGAACTGGAAGGCGACGGCGTGTTCGTCGACCACGACACGCGCTATGAAATCACCGACGAATTCCTGCACATCTGGCGCAAGCTGCTGGCCGCCTCGCACACCAACGACGCGATCGATTTCGAAGGCAAGCATCTGAGTTCGAAGGGCGGCAAGGCGTTGTATCCGCCCGTGCAGAACCCGCATCCGCCGCTGTGGTTCGGTGGTTCGTCGCCGGCCGCGCACGACATGGCGGGCGAGCATATCGATACCTATCTGACGTGGGGCGAGCCGCCCGCAGCGGTGGCGAAGAAAATCGCCGATATTCGCGCGCGCGCCGCGGCGCATGGCCGCCAGATCAAGTTCGGGATTCGTCTGCACGTGATCGTGCGCGAGACGGAAGAAGAAGCGTGGGCCGCCGCCGACAAGCTGATCAGCAAGCTCGACGACGAAACCATCACGCGCGCCCAGGCCTCGTTTTCGAAGATGGACTCCGAGGGTCAGCGCCGCATGGCCGCGCTGCACGGCGGCAAGCGCGGCGGCCGCGCGGAGCTCGAGGTTTATCCGAATCTGTGGGCGGGCGTCGGCCTCGTGCGTGGCGGCGCGGGCACGGCGCTGGTCGGCAGCCCGGAGCAGGTGGCGGCGCGCATGAAGGAGTACGCCGATCTCGGCATCGACACCTTCATTCTGTCGGGCTATCCGCATCTGGAAGAGTCGTATCGCTTCGCCGAGCTGGTGTTTCCGCTGCTGCCGAACCGTCAGAACAAGGTGTCGAATGGACCGCTGTCGGGGCCGTTCGGCGAGATCGTCGGCAACAACTATCTGCCGAAGGCGGCGAGTTCGAGCTGAACTCGCGTGTTGTGAGCAGCAGGCATCACCACCGATAAGCAATGAGGAACGCAAGCATGGCTCAATCCACTGTGAGCGCCGGGCAGCACGAAGGCGCCGAGGCCGGCGTGGCTTTGAACGCGTTGCGCCGGATCGGCGCGCATCTCGCGCCGTGGCTCGCGCCGCTCGCGATTCTGCTGGCCTGGGAATTCGCCGCGAGGAGCGGCGTGCTGTCGACGCGCGTGCTCCCTGAACCGCTCGCGGTCGTGAAGGCCGCGTGGTCGCTGATCCAGTCCGGCGAAATGTGGGCGGACGTGAAGGTCAGCACGTGGCGCGCGGTGTCGGGTTTCGCGATTGGCGGCGGTATCGGCCTCGTGCTTGGACTCGCGACGGGTCTGTTCAAGCCCGCCGAGATCGCGCTCGACTCGACCGTGCAGATGATCCGCAACATCCCGGCGCTGGCGATGATTCCGCTCGTGATTCTGTGGTTCGGCATCGAGGAGCAGGCGAAGGTGTTTCTCGTCGCGCTGGGCGTGTTTTTCCCGATCTACGTGAACACCTTTCACGGCATTCGTTCGGTCGACGCCAACCTTATCGAAATGGCGCGCAGTTATGGCGTGAAGGGTTTCGCGCTGTACCGGCACGTGATTCTGCCGGGCGCGTTGCCCTCGATTCTGGTCGGCGTGCGCTTCGCGTTCGGGCTGATGTGGGTCACGCTGATCGTCGCCGAAACCATTTCCGCGCAATCGGGTATCGGCTACATGACGATGAACGCGCGCGAATTCCTGCAAACCGATGTGGTGGTGGTCGGCATTCTGCTCTACGCGGCGCTCGGCAAACTCGCCGACGTGCTGGCCAAGAGTCTCGAGCGCGTCTCGCTGCGCTGGCACCCGGCCTATCAACGAGGAGCGAAATCATGAGCGCAACGACCTTGTCCGCGTCGTTCGGCGGGATTGCCGGCAGCGATCTCGAAGCCGAGTTGGCGCAAGCGCGCACCGTCGATCATGACGCGCATGAAGCTGCGGACCGCGAATATGCCGATGCAGCGCACCATCATCAGGCGCGTGTCGATACGGCGCTGTCGGCCGGCGCGCTCGCGCGCAACGACGCCCGCCGCGCCGGGGATTATTCGGTGGAATTGCGCGGCGTCGGCAAACGTTATGGCGAGCGCCAGGTGCTGTCCGATTTCAATCTGTCGATCGAACGCGGCAGTTTCGTGGCGATCGTCGGCCGCAGCGGCTGCGGGAAATCGACCTTGCTGCGGCTCGTCGCCGGTCTGGAAAAGACCACTTCGGGTGTGCTCGAAAAGCGCACCGAGGAAGGCGGCCCGCTCGACACCCGCATCATGTTTCAGGACGCGCGTCTGCTGCCCTGGAAGAGCGTCCTGCAAAACGTGATGCTCGGCCTCGGCCGCAGCGCCCGTGAGGACGCCCGCGCCGTGCTCGCCGAAGTCGGCTTGCTGGAGCGCGCCAACGACTGGCCCGCGCAGCTTTCCGGCGGTCAGCGTCAGCGGGTGGCGCTGGCGCGGGCGCTCGTGCATCGGCCGCAATTGCTGTTGCTCGATGAGCCGCTCGGCGCGCTCGATGCGCTGACGCGCATTGAGATGCACGCGCTGATCGAGCGGTTGTGGCGCGAGCATCAATTTACCGCGCTGCTGGTCACGCACGACGTGCATGAAGCCGTGGCGCTCGGCGACCGGATCCTGCTGATCGAAGAAGGGCGCATCGCGCTCGATCAGCCGGTGCCGCTGGCGCGTCCGCGGGCTCGCGCGTCGGCCGGTTTTGCCGCGCTCGAAGAACATGTGCTGCAACGCGTACTGAAGACGGCGCCGAATGACGACGCGCTGTCCCACCGCGCATACGACGCACGTGACGAAGGCCGTCTCAGGCGGCCGACGGAAGTTCGCTGGGCCGTTTGACATTGCTTGACTGACTGTTTCTAAATCGCTTTTCTGGAGTCACTCGATATGGGCATTTCCGCAATCAACGTACGCAATCAGTTCAAAGGCAAGGTCAAGGAAATCATCCGCGGACCGGTGGTGTCCGAAGTCGATGTGGATACGCCGTTCGGTATCGTCACCTCGGTGATCACCACACGCTCCATCGACGAACTTGAGCTGACGGTCGGCTCGGAAGTGATCGCGCTGGTGAAGTCGACGGAGGTGTCGATCGCGCGCCTTTGAGGCTCGCTATTTTGCGTTCGCGCCGCTGGCGGGCGGCTCGTGCGTCATCCTGTCGTTGGTCGGCTTGGTCGGACGCTTGATCGGCATGTTGTCGGGATTGCTCGAGCCGCCTGAGCCCGAGGCGGACTCGGGCGGCTTGACCATCGACGAGTTGTCGTTTTGCGGCGCTGCCTGGGCCGGGTTTTTCGTCGTTTGTCCGGTTTGCCCTGCTTGTTGCGCGGTTCCCGGTTTCGCCGTCTGTGCGAATGCCACCGTGCCACTCGTGCCGGCTACCGCCAGCGCGACGCCCGCTGTCAGCGCCGCCCATCTGCTTCGCTCCATGTCTGTCCTCCTTGGCGATGCCGCCTGGCGGTTTCGCCGCTGTCACGCTGGTGGGATGACTCCAGCCACGCAACCCGCGTGCCTCGACGCGCGCCTGCATACGTCCCCGAAACTTGCTAGGATGAATTGAGCATGTAGACGGAGACGGCCATGTCGAAGTCATTGAGTCCCGAAGCGGTTGAAGCCTTGCGGCGTCTGAACGACGTCGGCGTCGGACAGGAGGCGCCGAAACTGGCGCAGTCCATCACAGCCGAATTGCTGGCGGGCGGCCTGGTTGCCGAAGCGAGCGGCGGCGACGTCGAAATCACCTGCAACGGCCGGCAATATCTTTCTGGCGATTGCGATTGATCGTCAGCGCAAGGTCGGCCTGACGCTCGGGCCGAATCGTTCCGCGAGCCGTCGAGCGTGCTCGCCGGACAAGTCTGGCCGTCACATTCACGGCGACACCACGGAGGCGCACATGGAGCCGAAGGGCCTCGACATGGGGGACTACCAGGAGCGCTATCAGGACTACGACATCGAGGTCGCCGTCGAGCAGGTGCTGACAGGCGTGAAAGCGCATTTTCGGGTGTTGCGAGGCGACGTGGTTGTGCTCGACTGGCGGCTCGTGCACATCGAGACCTTATGGTGCACGGAGCATGCCGCGGCCGAGGCGGGCTTCCAGGCGGCGCGCGCAGCGATCGACGCGGGCGGGCTGGCCGCCTAGCCTGGCCGCCTGCTCCTTGCGCGCCTGGGTGAAATTGCGAACGCGTTCGATTAAGCTGGCTGTCCCGCCATGACTAGCTGGAGACCGCTGTGCATTTCGCGCGTGCCATCCCGATCATCCGTATCTTTTCCGAGGAAAAAGCCCGGGAGTTTTACGTGGACTTTCTCGGCTTCACTGTCGAATGGGAACACCGGTTCGAAGAGAATTTCCCGCTCTATGCGCAGGTGCGGCGCTCCGATCTGATCCTGCACTTGAGCGAGCATCATGGCGACGCCACGCCGGGTTCGACGATTTTCGTGCCGATGCAGGACATCGACGCGTTTCATGCCGAACTTCAGCGCAAAGACTACAAATATGGAAAGCCGGGTGTTGAAACGTTGCCGTGGGGAAGGGTGCTGGAGACGGTCGATCCGTTTGGCAACCGGATCCGGTTTTGCGAATCGCCGAAGGGCGACTAGGCGGGCGATCAGTCGCTGAGCAGTAAGCGGCGTGCAATGGTGCGGCTTCAATGCCGCGTCAACGCAACTGGGCGCCGGCATCGATACTGCATGCGCGGCGCCCAGTTTACCGGTTGCCCTCGTGAGGCAGCCGGTTCAACGGCAACTGCTTAGTGGCCGAAGAAAACCGATTGCGGGCCCGAAACCGGCTCTTTGGCGCCCGATTGCGACGACACATTGTTCACGCCGCCGTAGGCATTCGATTCAGCGTTGGCGCGTTCAGCTGCGACGGTTTGTGCGTTCTGGCCTTGTTGCGAAGCCGGTGCGCCGACCGACGGACGGTAGAACGGTGCCGGGCCGTAGCCGCTAGCAAAGGCGGGAGCAGCGATCGAGGCAGAAACAGCAACCAGCAGGGCGGCGATGAGCTTGGTCTTCATGGTGTGACTCCGATAACGTTTCGACTTCAATTCAGGAAGGCGTCGCAGGGGCCGGTGAGGTGTGTCTGCAACGTCGATGGGAGGCAGTGTATACCCCTACTATTGAAAATTTGTGCCGATAATCTGAAATTACTGTTCTTGATTCTGAAATAATCGGCTGAAGGTAAGCGGGACAAGCGTCAGCGGTGTTCCGACCCCGCGGGCCAAGCGTTTTGGGCCGTCAAAGACCCGCGTGGCGGTGCGGGTTAATCGCAATTGGCAGCGGGGTGCGAATCGGCGTTCAGTCTGATTAGTTGCCTTGGGGAGCACTTCGATGGACCTGTGGATTCAACCGTGCGCCGACTGCTTCGAGCTTTTTGGCTTGCCGGCCGCCCATCGCCCGCATGACAACCTGACGTTGAATAGTCGCGGGGCAGTGAAGGACGAGCGAGCGGAGGAGCACTACACGTGCGTGCGCTGTCGAGCGGCGTTCGCGCGCGTCCTTGCCGGCGAGCCTCGGAAGCAGATATGGATGCTGTTGAACGCGGGGCAGCACTGATGGCTGATCTGTTCCGCGAGGGGCGACCGTTTCGCATGCTCTCGTGAGCCCGCTGTAAAGTTTTCGGCGCGCCTGCCGAAAACGGGAGCATGAAATACTTCTTCGACTACAAGCTCGCCGATAAATATGGCTATGGGATGGCCGTATATATCGCCGCTGAAACTTCCGATTTGCAGCGCGCGATCGATTTGACGAACGCACGACGCCTGCGCGCCGGCCGACGCCTGATCGAGGACGCGCGCATTGAGGACGTGGTATCGGCCATGCGCAACACCGACTTGCTGCAGGCTAAAACGGATGAGGGCGGAACGAACGTCTCGGGCGCGACTCGCTGAAGCTCAGCGTTTTGGTGTCAATCAATCGAAGCGCAGGTGACCAGTAGCCCGCCCGGGCCGGCGATTTCACGCCTTGCGGTAAAATCGGTGTTTTGAATCAAGCCGTCTGGCCGCCCCATGTCTTCACCTCACACTCCCAGTCCGCGCCGCGTATCGGTTGCACCGATGATGGACTGGACCGATCGTCATTGCCGTTCTCTGCATCGCGTGATCTCTCGCCATACGTGGCTTTACACGGAAATGGTGACGACCGGCGCGTTGCTGCATGGCGACGTGCCGCGCCATCTCGCGTTCACGCCCGAAGAAGCGCCGGTCGCTTTGCAACTGGGCGGCAGCGAACCTGACGACCTCGCGCGCTCGGCGAAGCTCGGCGAGCAATGGGGCTACGACGAAATCAATCTGAACTGCGGCTGCCCGTCCGAACGCGTGCAGCGCGGCGCGTTCGGTGCGTGCCTGATGAACGAGCCGCAACTCGTCGCCGACTGCGTGAAGGCCATGCGCGATGCGGTGTCGGTGCCGGTCACCGTGAAGCACCGCATCGGCGTGGATGCCGTGGAAGAGTATGGTTTCGTGCGCGATTTCGTCGGCACGATTGCGGAAGCCGGCTGCAATGTGTTCGTGGTGCATGCGCGCAACGCGATTCTCAAGGGCTTGAGTCCGAAGGAGAATCGCGAGATTCCGCCGCTCAAATATGAGTATGCATATCAGTTGAAGCGCGACTTCCCGGATCTGGAGATCATCATCAACGGTGGCATCAAGACGCTCGATGAAGTGGAGACGCATCTTCAACACGTCGACGGTGTGATGCTCGGGCGTGAGGCTTATCACAACCCGTATCTGCTGGCCGATGTCGATGCGCGCTTCTATGGTTCGACGGAAACGCCGCTGACTCGCGAGCAGGTCGAAGCGAAGCTGATCGAGTATTGCGCCGCTGAAATGGCGCGCGGCACTTATCTCGGCTCCATCACGCGCCATGCGCTCGGTCTCTA
This sequence comes from Paraburkholderia sp. RL17-347-BIC-D, assembly GCF_046027915.1. Lineage (NCBI taxonomy): Bacteria > Pseudomonadati > Pseudomonadota > Betaproteobacteria > Burkholderiales > Burkholderiaceae > Paraburkholderia > Paraburkholderia sp. RL17-347-BIC-D. Next base: position 305,625 of record NZ_JARESS010000005.1, on the reverse strand, counting down.
TCGCGGCGAAGCGGGTGCACGTGGATGGCGTCGCGCGTTGTCCGATAGCAAGCGGCTCGCCGCGCGTGATCTGACCATCTTCGACGAGGCAAGACAGCATCTGCGCGAGCCCATCGAAATTTTTGAATAAAGGACTAGGCAAACGGGATTCTTGTTCGTATAATCTCGTTTCTTCATCGGCGAGCCAAGTTTTACGGCGAGTCAAGCAGATGTCAGTGGTGGCTGTAGCTCAGTTGGTAGAGTCCAGGATTGTGATTCCTGTTGTCGTGGGTTCGAGCCCCATCAGCCACCCCAAAGAATTCAGGCAGTAAAAGTTTTACGAACGGCGTTGTGAGAAATCACAACGCCGTTTTTGTTTTGGGTTCGCGGTTTCAATGCCCATGTCCTCCGTGGCCGCCACCGCCGCTGCTCCACGAACTTCCCCCGCCGCTAGCGCTGCTGCCGCCGTGAGATCCGCCGTATCCACCGCCATGCCAGCCACCGCCGCCGCCGTGCCATCCGTTTCCGCCATGCCATCCATGGCCGCCATGCCAGTACCCGCCGTGGTAACAGCAGGACCCACCCCAGCCGCCATAGATGCCGACGCTGCCATAAACCGGCGCATACGGCGGCCCGTAGGCATAGCCGTAATCAGGGTAATAAGGTTGCGCGTAGCCGTAGTCATATCCCGGTGCGACCGCGCATCCGGTCAGACTGGCCGTCACTGCCAACAGCGCCATTGATGCAATGAGCTTGCTCACGATTTTCTCCTTCGTATGTGATTCAGAAAAAACGCACGCGCAGGAGTTCAGCAGCATTTGTGTCCACAAATTACGGTTTGCGCATGACATGGCGCGGCGCTCAGACTTGCATGGCGATCGAAAGCCATGGCGATAAGGCGGGGCGACAAGCTTTCGAGACCTTACTCATGCGTCGTGCTGTAACAGTTAGTTAAATATTCGAAACGCAACTGTAGGGCGCGCCTGTTAAGTTGCCGTCAGACAATTACCTTCGACTCCCGACCGTGCCGCTTGCCGGGCTGGATGAAAAGATCGCACTCGCTCACTGTCAGGACCGCTCGATGCGAAGCCTGCAAAAATCCAGCCGTCAATGAAGCAAGATCCACAGCCGGCTACCGCATCGGAATGGCGCGCCGAAGGCGACGCTTGCGCCGCGCGCGGTGAACTCGACGCCGCGCTCCAACGTTACGAAACTGCCCGCGCGCTCGATCCTTCGGACGCACTCGTTCAGCAGCGCCTCGCGGCCACGCTCGCCGCGCTGAACCGTTTTCCCGAAGCCGTCGTCCGTTACCACGAAGCAATCGCGCTCGATCCGCGCGATACGGATTCGCATCACGGCCTCGGCTGGACGCTCGAGCAGATGCATCGGCTCGAACCGGCGGTGGAAGCCTATCGCGAGGCGACGCGCGTAAATCCGCAAGCCGACGGCTCGCACAACAACATGGGCAACTGCCTGCAGGCGCTCGGCCGTTTCGACGAAGCGCACGAAGCGTATCGCCGCGCGATCGAAGCCGCGCCGCAAGTGCCGCTGTATTACCGCAACTTCGTGCAGTCCAAGCGCCTCGCCGCCGACGATCCCGTGTTCCTCGCGATGGCGCGCCTCGTCGACGACGCCGCGTCGCTCACGCCGGCCAATCAGGCGGAGCTTCACTTCGCGTACGGCCAGGCGCTGTCCGACGTGGGCCGCAACGACGTATCGTTCGATCACTTCCTGAAGGGCAATGCGCTGCACCGCGCCGGCGTGCGGTACAACGAAGCGGAAACGCTCGGCCTGTTCGCGCATCTGCCGGAGCTGATGACCTCCGACGTGCTGGCGGCGAAGCGCGGTCTCGGCGACGCATCGCAGGCGCCGATTTTTATCGTCGGCATGCCGCGCTCGGGTTCGACCTTGATCGAACAGATTCTTGCGAGCCATCCTCAAGTGTTCGGCGCGGGCGAGCGCACGGAATTCGGCGAGGCGCTGGTGAATTGCATCCGCCGCGATCTCGGCGATCCGTTGCGGATCGATATCGAAGCATTGTGGGACGTCGGCGCCGCGCCGTTGCGCACGCTCGGCGCGGACTATCTGCGTCGCATGCGCAATGCGTTGCCGGAACTCCAGGACTTCGCTCAAAACGACGAGTGCAGTCCGGCTGCGAACTACACGCACTTCACCGACAAATATCCGTTCAACTTCATCAACCTCGGCCTGATCCATCTCGCGTTGCCGAACGCCCGCTTCATTCACAGCCGCCGCGCGCCGTTACCAACCTGCCTGTCGATTTTTTCGCGGATCTTTCACGACGTGCCGTTCAGCTATGATCTCGGCGAACTGGGCCGCTACTACCGCGCGTACGACGCCTTGATGGCTCACTGGCAACGCGTGCTCCCTGAAGGTGTGATGATCGAGGTCAAGTATGAAGAACTGGTCGGCGATTTCGAAGCCAATGTGCGCCGCGTGCTCGCGCATTGCGGGCTCGACTGGGACGAACGCTGTCTGTCGTTTTATCGGACCACTCGCCAGGTGAACACGGCCAGTTCCGCGCAGGTGCGCCGTCCGCTGTACAAGACGTCGCTGCAACGCTGGCAGCCGCAACGCGCGTTGCTGCAACCATTGCTCGAGGGCTTGGGCCCGGAACTCGCTCCGGCGTGTCACCACGAGGCTGACGAGGTCGCGGCCAGCGGCGCGGAGCGTCGCTCATGAGCGCGTCCCGCGGCGCCGTGATCTGGATGACGGGGCTTTCCGGCGCCGGCAAATCGACGCTCGCCAACGCCTTGCATCAGCGGCTGAAAAAAGCGGGGCATGCCGCGATCGTGCTCGATGGCGATGTGCTGCGGCGCGGACTGAACGCCGACCTCGGCTTCACGCCCGAGGACCGCACCGAGAACTTGCGGCGGGTCGCGCATGTCGCGGCGCTCTTCATGCAGCAGGGCTACGTTGTGATTGCCGCGGTGATTTCGCCGGAGCATCGGCATCGGCGTTCGGCGCGTGAAATTGTCGGTGACGGTTTCGTCGAAGTGTTCGTGAATGCCCCGTTGAAGGTCTGCGAAGCCCGCGATGCCAAAGGGCTTTACGCTCGCGCGCGGCGCGGCGAGATTCCGCATTTCACCGGCATTTCCGGGCCTTTCGAAGCGCCGCTCGCATCCGATGTGGAGATCGAGAGCGACCGGATGCCAGTCGACGAATCAGTGGATCGCCTGCTCGCGCATCTGGTCGCGACGGGGCGTCTGAGCGGTCAGCGCGCTTCGTCCTGAAACCCGGCGAGCCATGCGCAGATTTCTCACCCGGCCCACGACGTTTCGCTATACCGTTTCGATTTCTCGGGGACAGAAGGGGTGAAGCGTCGATGCCGACATTGCCGATACGAAAACTCAGGCTGAACGTCGAAACACTGGTGCTGGCGGCCGACCTGGCGGGCACGGTGGTCTTTGCGCTCGAGGGTGCGCTCAGCGCGATACGCGGCGGTCTCGACCTGTTGGGCGTGATGGTGATTTCGTTTGTCGCGGCGCTCGGCGGCGGCGTGATTCGCGATCTGCTGATCGGCGATTCGCCGCCGAACGCGATCCGCGACTGGCGCTATCCGGCGCTGACCTTCGTCACCGGTTTGCTCACCTTCATTTTCCACTCGACGGCGCAGCAGTTTCCCGTCGCGCTTGTCACCGTGCTCGATGCTGCCGGCCTCGCGCTCTTCGCCGTGGCGGGCGTGGAAAAAGCGCTGCTGTTCGGCATCCGTCCGTTCATCGCGATGTTGATGGGGACGGTCACGGGTGTGGGCGGCGGCGTGATTCGCGACGTGCTGCTGGCGCGCGTGCCGCTCGTCCTGCATGCCGACATCTATGCGACGGCTGCGTTCGCGGGGGCGTTCATCGTGGTGGTGGCGCGTCGCGCCGGCTTGCCACCGGGCGCCGCGGCGTTGGCGGGCGGCTCGGCGTGCTTCATCTTGCGCGTGCTCGCCGTGACCTACGGCTGGCAGCTGCCGAAGGTGTCGCCCGTTTAAGCGATGCGCATCGACCGTAGGCACACGCACACGCATATGCAAGGCGCGCTTCGAATCGGCTTCGCGTTACCGCAACAACCCGGCCGAATGATGCAAAGCCGGGTACACGCCGATGATGAACGCCGCATAGATGGCAGCCATCGTGACGCCGGCGGCGGTGCCCCAGATGTCGCGCGATGCGGCGCCCTGGCGGAAATGCACAGGCAGTCCGACGACGAGGTAGCCGATCAGGAAGAACGCGATGACCGCCCGTACCGGCGAGAGGTCGTGGCCGATAAATTCGAGCAGCGCGGACAAGCTGAATTCAGACATGGACAGACAGGCAAGATGACAGGCGGACGATAGCGCGAATCATGGAAGTTTGCGCGAAGACCTACGTGGATTAAAGTCCATTCAGCCGGCAAGGTACAAGCAAAAGACTGTATAAATTTGTACAGGCCTACATTGCTTGCACGATGCCTGCAGGGCAACTTTCAGCCATGCTTCACGGCGCTTCACGCGGCTTTCACCGGGAGGCGATCAGCGCTTGCGCAACGGCTCGAGCAGCGACTTCAAACCGTTGTGATCGATCTCGTGCATTAACGCCAGCAGCCGGCCGATTTCGCCCGGCGGAAAGCCTTGGCTAGCAAACCAGTTTAGATAATGACCGGGCAGGTCCGCAATGATGCGGCCTTTATATTTCCCGTAAGGCATGACGCGCGTGACCAGCAGTTCGAGATGTTCGGGATTCATTGCAGAAGGGTCGGCGCTGGGAAACCGCCGCGACACGTTTTGCGCGGCAAAGCGGGCGGCGCCCGCTGGAACCGCATTTTAGCCTGCCCTGCAGGTATCGCGCGGGCATGGTAACGTCATGCGCTTTTCGTTCAACCTATCAACAGGACAAGTTCAATGGAATACCGCAGACTCGGCGACTCCGATGTGCAGGTTAGCCTGATCGGTCTCGGCACCATGACGTGGGGCGAGCAGAACACGGAGCAGGAAGCGCACGCGCAGATCGATTACGCACTCGATCACGGCGTCAATCTGATCGACACCGCTGAAATGTACCCCGTGCCGCCGCGTGCCGAGACGCAGGGTTCGACGGAGCGCTTCATCGGCACGTGGCTCGCGCAGCATCGCAGCGCCCGCGAGAAAATCGTGCTGGCCACCAAGATCGCCGGCCCGGCGCGTCAACCGCACAACCCGACCCATATTCGTGGCAAAGGCAACCAGTTCGACCGCAAGAATCTGACCGAAGCGCTCGACGACAGCCTGAAGCGCCTGCAAACGGATTACGTCGATCTGTATCAGCTGCACTGGCCGGATCGCAGCACGATGACGTTCGGCCGCCCCGCGTATCCGTGGGTCGACGACGCCTATACGGTGCCGATCGAAGAAACGCTGTCGGTGCTCGCCGAATTCGTCAAGGCGGGGAAGGTGCGCCACGTTGGCGTGTCGAATGAAACGCCGTGGGGCGTCGCGCAGTTTCTGCGCGCGGCCGAAAAGCTCGGCTTGCCGCGCATCGTCAGCATTCAGAATCCGTACAGCCTCGTCAATCGCACGTACGAAGTGGGTCTGTCCGAGTATGCGCATCGCGATCACATCGGCTTGCTGGCTTATTCGCCGCTGGCCTTCGGCTGGCTGACGGGCAAGTATGAAGGCGGCGCGCGTCCGGCCGGCGCCCGCATCTCGCTGTTCGAGCGCTTTCAGCGCTACAGCAAGCCGCAAGCGGTGCAGGCGATCACGCGCTACGTCGAGCTGGCGAAGCGTCACGGTTTGTCGCCCGCGCAATTCGCGCTCGCGTTCGTCAATAGCCAGCCGTTCGTGACCAGCAATCTGATCGGCGCGACCTCGCTCGATCAGTTGAAGGAAAACATCGCCAGCGCCGAGGTGAAACTCTCGCCGGAAGTGCTGGCGGAAATCGACGCGCTGCATGAGTTGCAGCCGAATCCGGCGCCTTGATGCGCGAGCGTTGAGCGCATGGTTTGGGTCCGGCTCGAATCATGCGTGACTGTGCCCCGGCTTCGCGGCCGGGGCGTTCGCAAGGCGGTGGTGTGCTTCGCTTCCACAACGCCGCCGCCTTGACCTCGACGTACGCTCTCAGCGGATTTTCAGCTTCCCGCGTACAGCATAAAGCGCGAGCAAACTCGCCACCGCACAGAACATCAGATAGAAACCAGGCGCGAGCTTGTTGCCGCTTGCGTCGATCAGCCACGTGATCACGAACGGCGCAAAGCCGCCGAACACTGTCACGCCGATGTTGTAGCTCACCGCGAGCCCGGTCGCACGCGTCTGCGTCGGGAAAATCTCCGACATCAACGCGGGCAGCGCGCCGAAATACGTCGCCTTCAATACGCCGATCCAGATCAACGCGAGCAGCATCGTCGCGAACGAGGGATGCGCGTTCATATACATAAAGGCCGGATACACCGTCACCAGCATCAGCACGGCGGCCGTCGCCATGATGCGGATGCGTCCGAGGCTATCGGACAGATGGCCCGCGAACGGCGTCAGCACCGTGAGCACCACGCCGGTGGCGAGTGTCGCCGCGAAGCCGGTCGAGGCGGGCAGGTGCAGCTGCTTGATCGCGTAGGTCGGCATGTACAGGATCATGTAATTGGCCGCCGTCGAAATGATCAGCGAGCCGACCGCCAGCGTCATGCGAACCTTCTGCGTGCCGAACAGGTCGCGCAGCGGCGTGCGGGCTTTGGGCTCTGCATTGAACTCCGCGCCTTCATCTACATAGCGGCGGATGTAGAAGCCGACCGGACCGATCGCGAGGCCGAACAGAAACGGCACGCGCCATCCCCATGATTCGAGTTGCGCGCTCGTGAGCTGGCTCGTCAGCAGCGCGCCGAAACCGGAGGCGAGCAGCGTCGCCATGCCCTGGCTCGCGAACTGCCAGCTACCCATGAAGCCGCGGCGCTCGGGCGCATGTTCGACCAGAAACGCGGTGGACGCACCGAACTCTCCGCCCGCCGAAAAACCTTGCACGAGCCGCGAGAGCATGATGCCCGCGGGCGCCCACAGGCCGATCGCCGCATACGGCGGCATCACGGCGATCGTCAGGGTGCCGATCATCATCAGCGCGATCGACAGCAGCAGCGACGCCTTGCGTCCGGCGCGATCCGCGAGCGAACCGAGCACGAGTCCGCCGAGCGGCCGGATCATGTACGAGATGCCGAAGGTGCCGAGCGTGAGCATCAGCGAGATCGCTTCGGTGCGCGCCGGGAAGAACAGCTTCGCGATGGTCACCGCGAAGAAACCATAGACGACGAGGTCGAACCATTCGAGCGCGTTGCCGATCGACGCCGCGAGAATGATGCGATGGACCTTCGCGGCGGACGGCCGCGCGGCGCTGGCTTGCAAAGTGGACGTGCTCATCGTGGACGTGCCTCGTGACAGATGCGGATAACGGCGGCTTGCGCCCGGTTGGTCCGGGCGTCGCTCAGGTTGCGGCGTGAGGTACGGCGCGCGGCGAGTTCTCGCCGAGATCCCAGAAGAGGCCCGCCATGATCTGCAGGCCTTCGCGCACGACCGGGCCGAGCAGGTGCTCGTTCGGCGCGTGCTGCGAACAGGCGGGGTAGGAGTGCGGCACCCAGATGGTCGGCAGGCCGAGCGTGTCGGCGAACACTTCGTTGGGCAGCGTGCCGCCCAGATTCGGCAGCACGGCGGTCTTCTTGCCGGTGGTCTGCTCAAGCGAGGCGATCGCCCAGGTGACCCACGGATCGTCCGGGTTCAGACGCGTGGCGGGCGCGCCGCGCTCGACGTCGATCCGCACCTGCGAGAAGCCGTGCGCATCCAGATGCATGCGCAGATGCCGTTCGAGGTTGTCCCAATCGGTGCCGACCACGAAGCGCAACTGGCAATGCGCGAACGCCGACGACGGGATCGCATTGACCGGGTTCTCCGGATTGCCAGCCTTGAACGCGAGTATTTCGAAGCTGTTCCAGCCGAACACGCGCTCGGGCGCGGAGAGGCCGGGCTCGCCCCAGTTCTCGTCGACGGCCGGATCGCCCGGGCCGCCGCCTACCGTGATATCCGCGAGAGCACGGCGCACCGCTTCGGGAATCGGCGGCGGGCGCAAACCGGCGACAGCGATCACGCCGCGTGCGTCGACGAGGCTCGCCAACGCGTTCGCGAGCACCGTGGCCGGATTGCGCAGCAGACCGCCCCAATTGCCCGAATGATGCGCGCCCTCGCGCAGATTCAACGACAGCTTGAAGTTCACCGAGCCACGCGAGCCGAGGAACACGGTGGGGCGGCGCGCGGCAAGACGCGGACCGTCTGAGGCGATCAACACGTCGGCGGCCAGTTCTTCACGGTGCGCGTGGCAGATCGCGTCGAGTCCGGGCGAGCCGGTTTCCTCGCCCATCTCGATCAGCAGCTTCGCGTTGAAGCCGAGCTTGCCGTCGCGCGCGGCGAGCACGCTCGCCAGCGCGGCGAGGTTGATGCTGTGCTGGCCTTTGTTGTCGGCGGTGCCGCGGCCGAACCAGCGCTCGCCATCGACGGTCACGGCCCACGGCGTGAGCGGCGCGCGCCACTGGCTGTCGTAGCCGCGCACCACGTCGCCGTGGCCGTAGATCAGCACGGTCGGCAGATGGTCACCCTCGTGGCGGCTCGCGATCAGGAAGGGCCCGAAGCCATCCACCGGATTCGTGACGATGCGCGTGCGGAAACCGAGGGCCGCCGCTTCGGGCGTGATCTCGTCGGTCAGATACGACAGCAGTGTGGCGGCGCGATCGTCCTCCTGACTTTCGGTGCGAAAACCGACGCGACGGTTGAGGGTCTCGAGAAAGGCGCCGGATTCGAAATGCTGGGTGGCGTGCTCGATGGCCTGTGTGCGGCTCATGGGTGTCTCCAATGCGGGCGGAATGTGGGGGCGGGCGGCGCGTGGTCTTGTCTGATTTCGATTGGACGTGGCCTGCAGCTTCGAACCGATTCTAGAAGGCCGTTTTTTTTGTCACAATGATCGTCTTTCGAAGCTTGCGTTGCCGAAAAGGCAAAGCTCGCTGCATTGAGTTGAAGCGCTCGCGGACATTGGCTCGGCGGCGCATACCGTTGAACGAGGCACAAGGCATGGCACTTTCGCTGCATGGCATCGCGCTGCGCTATTTCGTCGAGGTCGCTCGCACCGGCTCGCTCAGCGACGCGTCCGCGCGCTTGCATGTCGCTGTCTCCGCGATCAGCCGGCAAGTGGCGCGGCTCGAAAGCGACCTCGGCGTGGCGCTCTTCGAACGGCGTCCGCGCGGCATGGCGCTCTCGGAAGCCGGCGAGCGCCTGCTCGCCTACGCGCAGCGCAGCCTGCTCGAAGCCGAGCATGTGATGAAGGAGATCGGCGGCCTCGAGACCTTGCATGGCAGCATGATCAAGGTGGCGAGTTCCGAAGGCTTCGCCGCCGACTTCCTGCCCACCGCGATGGCAAGCTTCCGGGTTCAGTATCCGGGCATCGACTTCACGCTCTCGGTCATGTCGCCGGGCGAGGCGACCCGTCAGGTGCGCGACGGCGACGCCGACCTTGCGTTGACCTTCAGCCTCGCGCCGGAGAAGGGCGTCAAGGTCGAGCACACGGAACGCGCACCGGTGCTGGCGCTGCTGCGCGCCGATCATCCCTTGGCCATGCGCGCGAAGGTGTCGCTCGCCGACTTGCAGCGCTACCCGCTCGTGCTGCCTGAACCCGGCACGACGATTCGTCAGTTGATCGACATTACCTGTGCGCTCGAAGGCGTCCTGCTCGAGCCCGAGCTCACCTGCAACAACAGCGGCGCCATGTACCGCTACGCGCAGAAGTCCGGCGCGATCATGTTCACGGGCCTGCTGTCCGTGCGCGATCGTTATGCCGGCGACGGCTTCGTCGTGATGCCGATGACGCATCCGCAGATGCGCCAGCGCAGCATTCAGGTGCAGACCATGGCGGGGCGTGCACTGCCGCAGTCGGTGAGGGCATTCCGGGATCATCTGATCGCGGAAATCGCGGGCGCGAAGCCAGCCGATGCGGCTTCCTCTAAGGCCATGCGAAAGCGCGGCAAGAGCACCCGCTGACGGCTCCAGGGCTTGGAAAATCCACGTGGCATCAACGCGGCGAAACAGGGTTTGCGAGCGCCCGCGCACCACGAAGCAGGCTGGCCGCATGCGTGCGATAGCGATCCATTCGCTACCAAATGAAAGGCAAATGTCCCAGCCGGAACGCGAATCACGACCTAAACTGTGGTGGACGGGGCGGGTTGAAGACGCGGACTGCACGGCAGGCAATGCTGCAGTGCACGCACCGAAGGAAGTCACCTTGGGGACACCGGTGGTAGGATTCAGCCCGAAAAATGGACAGCGGCGCGCGCTCGAATTCGCGTGCCATCCACAACAGAGCGATAGGACTCAGGACATCGAATGGCGCAACAAAAAACAAACCCAAAACTTGAGCAGGCGCTGACGCGCGGGGATCTCGCAATCCGTCAGGCGAATTCGGCGCGGGCCACGGCGTTGCTGCGCGCGTTGGGCAAGATGATCGTGGACGCGTCGGCGACGATCGGCGTGGAAGCCTTCACACTGATTCCCGACGGCGACAAGATCTACGATCCGGCCGATGGGCTGTGGCCGCAGGAACTGCAGATTTCGCTCGACGGTCCCGTCGAAGAAGCCGATCCGGACGAAGTGCGTACGGTCCGTCTGATCGCCGACGATCCGGGCACGGTGTTCCGGGTCGAGTGGCAGCGCGCCGACGGCAAGATCGGGCGTCAGGACGGCGGCCCATTCGCCACGGTGGCGTTTATCTCCGACGTGGACATTCCGTGGACGGACGACGAGGACTAAGCAAGCCCGGCTCGCGGCAGGCGCCGATGCCAGGTTGATTGCGGGTATCCGCGCCTGTGGTCCGTGGTTGTCGAAAGCCGGAAAACCTACTTCATCATCCGGCGCCGAAACAGAATCGCCGACACGATAAACCCGCCCACCGCATACGCGGCCAGCACGGCCACATGCCACAGCGCATTGTCGACGGGCCGGCCCAGCATGGCCGGCCGCATCAAGTCGACGGCATGCGCCAACGGCAACAGCTGGGTGGCGCCTCGCGCCACTGCGGGCAGTTGCGACACGGGAAAGAACACGCCGGATAACAACAGCATCGGCGTCAACACCAGCGTCTGGTAAAACATGAAGAAGTCGTACGAAGGCGCAAGCGCCGTCACGACCATCGCGACGCTCGCAAACGCGAGCCCGGTCAGCACAATGACCGGCAACGCCAGCAGCATCGACGGAAAATTCGCGTAGCCCAATGCGCCGGCCACCAGCATGATCGCCGCGCCCGAGAGCGCCGCCTTGCTGGCTGCCCAGATCACCTCGCCGAGCACGATGTCGCCGAGTGTCAGCGGCGTATGCATGATCGCTTCCCAGGTGCGCTGCACGTGCATGCGCGAGAAGCCCGAATACATCGACTCGAAACTCGCCGACATCATCACGCTCGAGGCCACCGTGCCCGCCGCAAGAAACGCGATATACGACACGCCGTCGACATGCCCCACCATCAGCCCCAGCCCGAAGCCGAGGCCGAACAGATAGATCATCGGATCGGCCAGGTTGCCGAACATCGAGGCGATCGCGAGCTTCTTCCACACCAGATAGTTGCGGCGCCACACGGCGATCCAGTTGCTTGCGTTCGCGGGAAAGGCGGCGAAGGCTTCCTGTTTCGACGGCGTATCGCCCGGGGTTTCGTAAGTGCGTGCGTCCATTGCGTGTCTCGTGCGGTGTTCCTCTACGGAACTTCCTTTTGGGGTGTCTTTGTATCTGTAGCGCGTTGCGTGCGAGTCCGGTCTCGATGCGCCTCTAATCCTGCATCTCGCGACCGGTGAGCCGCAGGAACACATCCTCCAGATTCGCCGGTCGATGCAGATAGCGCAGATCCGCGCGCTGCTTGAGCCGCGCATGCACCGGCTGCGCGTCGTTGACATAGCAGAACAGCGTCTCGCCGCTGATCTCGGTGCGCTCGACGAGCGGCGCCAGTTCATCGCGCAACGCCACCGGATCGGGCCCGAAGATCTCGATCACATCGCAACCGATCTCGGATGCGATCAACGCGCTCGGCGCGCCTTCCGCGATCTTGCGCCCTTCCTCGATCACGCACAGCCGGTGGCAGAGCCGTTCGGCTTCTTCCATGAAGTGCGTGGTCAGCAGAATGGTCTTGCCGCGCGCGAGCAAGGAGCGCAGCCGCTCCCAGATCAGATGCCGCGCCTGAGGATCGAGGCCGGTGGTCGGCTCGTCCATGATCAGCACATCGGGATCGTTGACGAGCGCGCGCGCCAACGTGAGGCGCCGCTTCATGCCGCCTGACAATTCGCTCACGCGCGCGTCCGCCTTGCTCTCGAGCCGCGCGAATTCGAGCAGCGACGGCACCATCGCACGGCATTGCGCGGCGCTCAGACCGAAGTAGCGGCCGAACACCAGCAGGTTCTCGCGCACCGTGAAGTCAGGATCGAGATTGTCGAACTGCGGCACCACGCCGACGCGCGCCCGCGCCACGCGCGCGCGGCCGGGGATCGGCTCGCCGCACAGACGGATCCTGCCCGCATCCGGCGCCGCGATACCGAGCAGCATGCGCAACGTGGTGGTTTTGCCCGCGCCGTTTGGGCCGAGCAGGCCGAAGCATTCGCCGGCGTTGACATGAAACGACAGTCCATCGACGACCGTTTTTTCGCCGTAGCTTTTTTTGACCTGATGAAATTCGATGGCGGCTTCGGGCATGGATCGAACGAGTCTCCGGAAAAGACGTGAATGACGCGAATGGCCGGGGGAGGCCGCCTATTCTAGGGCATCGGCGGGACGCTGTTGGTTCGCCCCCGACAGTCCGAAGCGGGTTTCTTGCACTGCGGCATCGGCGCGCGGAGGACCCGCGGGCGGCTCGCGCACCTGTTTAGGGCGTCGTTAAGGGGCAGTTAGCGCACAGTTAGCGTTTTCCATCCCTTGCAACCTGAATTGCGGCGCACCATGATTAATTCAGATCGCGCGTCCCGCGCGAAGGGAGAAAAATCATGGCGAGCTACCAGAAAATCCTGCTGTGCTACGACGGCTCGCGTGAAGGCCGCAAAGCACTACGTTGCGGCGCCGACCTGGCGTTGGATCTGAAAGCGGAAACGCACTTGTTGTCGGTCGTCGACATGCGTTCGAGCATTGCGCAAAGCGCGGGCCTGTTGACCGACGTGGCCTGTGGCAGTTTTGAAAAGACCGCGCGCGACATCCTGCAGGAAGGCGTGGACTGGCTCACGGAGCGAGGCGTGAGCGCCCAGGGGCATTTCGCGTTCGGCCATCCGATCGACGAGATTGCCAACCTCGCCAATGAATTGCATGTCGACCTGGTCGTGGTCGGCCACCGCTGCCGCACGGGCTTGTCGCGATGGTGGATGGGCGCGGGCAATACGCCGCTGCTCGACCGTGTCTCGTGCAGCATTCTGGTGGCGTGTTCTTCAGCGCAGGAGCAGCAGCAAGCGGCGGCTTGAGGCGGGCTAGTCACGCGACCGGCCGCCTCGGCCTGACGGCATCAGGTGATCACTCGTTCAGGTTGACCGCGGCCAGCTTCCACGTGAATACGCCCTCGCGCTGGAAGATCGCCGAGTAACGCGCGTCGCCGGCGCCATGCTGGTACGTGACGACGAACTCGTTGAGGCCGCGATAGCCCGCCGTGGTTTGCGGCGGTTGCGGTGGCGCGGAGTTGACATTGGCCGCGTTGCCGTTTGCGGGAGCTGCAGGCGCAGGTGCGGTCGCAGCGGCGTCCGGCGGATTATTTGCGGCCGGGGGCGCGGGCGGTCGCTCGCCCGGATCGCCGCGCGGCGGCATGCCGTTCAGCAAGGCCGCCACGCCGTCCGGTGTGGCATACGCATCCACGAGCGGACCGATCAACGCAACGCCGATCATCGCGCCAATGGCGGCCAATGGATTGCCGTTGCTGTGCGCGCCAAGCCGCCGTGTCAGCAAGCCGGCGACTTGCTCCTTCAGGCTCTCACGCAACGCGGGGAAGTCGACATACTGATTGACGGTTTGCGCGTCGCGCGCATCGGCCGCGCGTTTGAGATTGTTCAGCGCGATGTACGGTGTCGCGTAAGCAAACCCCAGCGCGGCGATCACCACGATCACGATCAGCGTGACTATCAGCGGCCGGGTGGCGCCGCCATGCATGCCGCGCTTGCTGCCGCGCTTGCTGCCGCGTTTGGTACGTTTTGAAACTGCCATCGAGTGGGACTCTCCATCAGGTGTGATCTAACGTGGACCGCAGCCACGCGAAAACGATCCCACGCAATACATCTCTCGCTGTCCCGTTCAAGACCCTTCAAGACCCCTCAAGACTCGAACACCGCCCCATGCACGTTGGCTTCATCGGCGATGCAGCGGTCGATCATGCGGCAAACCGCGTCCATCGTGCCGACCATGATCAGACGCGACGGCCCGTGATAAACCCGCACCGGTGCGCGACGCGCCGGTTCCGCCGTATTCAAGCCCGAATTCAACGACACGCGGGCAAATGCCGGCATCGACGACGGCAGGCTCGGCGCGGCCTCGGGCGAGTCGAACAGCGACGGCGTGCCGAGCGTGGCCGCCTCGATCAATGAGCAGGGCACCAGCTTGCGAAGATGGCGCAGACGACCGAACTGGCGAAAGGGCAGCAGGCGGGCAAGACGTTCCATGAGACTCTCCAGGCGATGCAACGTTGATGCGGCGTTGGCGCGGCTTCTTATTTTGTCGAACGGGCGAGAGGGTTAAAACTCGCCGGGGCGGATCAGCCCCACGGCGATACCCTCCAGCGCGAACTCCGCACTGCCGGTTTCAACGAAGATGTTTTCGTAATCGGGATTCTCGGCGATCAGCTCGAGCCCGTTCGGCCTGCGCTTCAGGCGCTTGACCGTGACGTCGTCACCAAGCCGGGCAATGATGATCTGGCCGTCTTTGGCTTCGCTGCGCTTTTGCACCGCGAGCAGGTCACCGTCGAAGATGCCCGCGTCGCGCATGGACAGCCCGCGCACCTTCAGCAGGTAGTCGGGCTTGCTCGAGAACAGCGCCGGGTCGCACGCATAGTGCTGCGAGATATGTTCCTGCGCGAGGATCGGGCTGCCCGCGGCAACCCGCCCGATGAGCGGCAGCGACAGTTGCATGATGCTGGCGTGCGGCAGCGTGAACTGGTGCGGCGAGTCTTCCGGGCCGGCCAGCAGGCGAATGCCGCGCGATGCGCCGGCCGCGAGTTCGATCACGCCCTTGCGAGCCAGCGCGCGCAGATGTTCTTCTGCCGAGTTGGCCGAGCTGAAACCCAGCTCGGCGGCGATCTCCGCGCGGGTGGGCGGAAAGCCGGTGCGTTCGATAGCCCTGCGGATCAGATCGAAAACCTGCTGCTGTCGTGCGGTGAGTTTGGTCATGGCGCCACTGTATGTATGAACAGGTGACTGTATTTTTATACAGTATTCGGCGCAATTCAAGCTTTACTTTAAGTTCGGGGTGAAGGGTGTCGTTCCAGCGCCGTCAAGCGACGCTCAAACACCCGTTTTCGTGCCGCAACGCCTTATCCAGCTGTCATTACCACTTTTGCGTATTAAAGAATGAAGAAACATTATTTTTAATGATGAAAGCCCTTCGATAGACTGGCCTCCAGTTGGCGCTCATGTGCACGTGACCGCGACGTAAAAAGACACCACACGCTGTTTCAGCGGACACAACGCGGAGAAAGTTGACATGGATCACCAAGGTACGGGGCTGGCAGGCAGGACGAAAAAACTGATCGCGGCGCTCGCATTGGGCGCGGCGGGCGCGCTCGGCGTGATGGCGCAGGCGCACGCCGCCGACACGACGCTGCTGAACGTGTCCTACGACCCGACCCGCGAGCTGTATCAGGACGTCAACCAGGCGTTCGGCAAGGAATGGAAGGCGAAGACGGGCGAGACGATCACCTTCAAGCAGTCGCACGGCGGCTCGGGCGCCCAGGCGCGCTCGGTGCTCGACGGCCTGCAGGCCGACGTGGTGACGCTGGCGCTTGCATACGATATCGACGCACTGGCCGGCAAGGGTTTGCTGGACAAGGGCTGGCAGAAGCGCTTGCCGGATAACGCGTCGCCGTACACGTCGACGATCGTGTTTCTGGTGCGCAAGGGCAACCCGAAGCACATCAAGGATTGGGACGATCTGACCAAGCCGGGCGTGTCGATCGTCACGCCGAATCCGAAGACCTCGGGCGGCGCGCGCTGGAACTACCTCGCGGCCTGGGCGTATGCCGAGCATCAACCGGGCGGCAATGATCAGAAGGCCAAGGAATTCGTCGGCAAGCTCTATAAGAACGCCGGCGTGCTGGATTCGGGCGCGCGTGGCGCGACCACCAGCTTCGTGCAACGCGGTATCGGCGACGTGCTGATCGCGTGGGAAAACGAAGCGTTCCTGTCGCTGAAGGAATTTGGTCCGGAGAAGTTCGAGATCGTGGTGCCGTCGGTCAGCATTCTGGCGGAGCCGCCGGTCGCCGTGGTGGACAAGGTCGTCGACAAGCACGGTACGCGCAAGGTCGCCGAAGCGTATCTGAACTTCCTGTATAGCGAGCAAGGGCAGGAGATTGCGGCGAAGAACTTCTACCGTCCGCGTTCGAACAAGGTGCCGGCTGAGCTGACCGCCAAGTTTCCGAAGCTGAAGCTGTACACGGTGGACGATTCGTTCGGCGGCTGGGCCAACGCGCAGAAGACGCACTTTGCCGATGGCGGCGTGTTCGATTCGATCTATCAACCGCAATAACACTGCCGATGCCGGAACCGGCATAGGCAACGAAGCGGCGCGGCAACGCGTCACTCCCGAGCGCGCCCATGGGCGCGCTTTTGGCCGCCAGGGCCCGGCGGCCAGCAACACGAGCATCAACCTGAACGAGTAACGAGCATGACGACGTTGACCTTCCGAAAACCGAGCGCGTTGCCCGGTTTTGGCCTGACACTCGGCATCACGGTGGCTTATCTGAGCCTCGTGGTGCTGATTCCGCTTGCGGCGACCTTTCTCAAGACCGCGACGCTCGACTGGAGCCAGTTCGTGCGCGCGGTGAGTTCGCCGCGCGTGCTCGCGTCGTATCGGCTCACCTTCTTTTCCGCGCTCGGCGGCGCGCTGATCAACGCGGTGTTCGGTTTTCTGGTGGCGTGGGTGCTGGTGCGCTACACGTTCCCGTTCAAACGTATCGTCGACGCCGTGGTCGATCTGCCGTTCGCGCTGCCCACCTCGGTCGCCGGCATTTCGCTCGCGGCCGTGTACGCGGGCAACGGCTGGATCGGGCAGTTCCTCGAACCGCTCGGCCTGAAGATCGCTTTTACGCCCGCGGGCGTGCTGGTCGCGCTGACGTTCATCGGCTTGCCGTTCGTCGTGCGCACGGTGCAGCCGGTGCTCGAAGAGTTCGAGCGTGAACAGGAAGAAGCGGCGGCGTGCCTCGGCGCCTCGCGCTGGCTGACGTTTCGCCGCGTGGTGTTGCCGGCGGTGTTTCCGGCCTTGTTGACGGGCTTCGCGTTGGCATTCGCCCGTGCGCTCGGCGAGTACGGTTCGGTGATTTTCATCGCCGGCAATGTACCGATGAAGTCGGAAATCACGTCGCTGCTCATCATCACCAAGTTGGAGCAATACGACTACGCGGGTGCGACAGCGCTGGCGGTGGTGATGCTGGTCGTGTCGTTCCTGATGCTGCTCTTCATCAACACTTTGCAGTGGTATTTGCAGCGCCGCACGAGTCGCGGCGGTGCAGGCCCGGCGCCTGCCGCTGCGAGTGTCGCGGCGATCGGTGTCGGCGGAGGTGCGCAATGAGCCGCCGCGCCGCGAACGAAGTGAATGGCGTGAACAACGCCGTAGCCGTGGCACCGCGCGCGCCGCTGAACGTCGCGCGCCGGCCCGATCCGGTCACCGAGCCGCCCGTTGTGCGCTGGATTCTGACCGGCGTCGCGCTGCTGTTTCTCGCGCTGTTTCTCGTCGTGCCGCTCGTCGCCGTGTTCTATCAGGCGTTGAACAAGGGGCTCGGTTTCTATCTGGAATCGCTCGCCGATCCGGACGCGCTCTCGGCGATCAAGCTCACCGTGATCACCGCCGCGATCGCGGTGCCGCTGAACCTCGTGTTCGGCCTCGCGGCTTCATGGTGTATCGCCAAGTTCGAGTTCCGCGGCAAGGCGCTGCTGACCACGCTGATCGATCTGCCGTTCTCGGTGTCGCCGGTGATCTCGGGCTTGATCTATGTCTTGATGTTCGGCGCGCAGGGCTGGTTCGGCCCGTGGCTGCAGGACCACAACATCCAGATCATTTTCGCGGTGCCGGGCATCGTGATGGCGACGATCTTCGTCACGTTCCCGTTCGTCGCGCGTGAACTGATTCCGCTGATGCAGGCACAAGGCAACGACGAAGAAGAAGCCGCGCACGTGCTCGGCGCGTCGGGCTGGCAGATCTTCCGCCGCGTCACGCTGCCCAACGTCAAATGGGGCCTGCTGTACGGCGTGATTCTGTGCACCCGCGGGCGATGGGCGAGTTCGGCGCGGTGTCGGTGGTGTCGGGCCATATTCGCGGCCAGACCGACACCATGCCGCTGCACGTCGAAATCCTCTACAACGAATACAACTTCTCGGCGGCGTTTGCCGTGGCGTCGGTGCTGGCTCTGCTCGCACTCGTGACGCTCGGGCTGAAGCTGCTCGCCGAGCGCCATATGTCGGCGGAACTCTCGGCCGCGCGCGATGTGCCCGCGTACGCCGGGCCCGTCACGCCGCCGGCCAATGCCACACACGCAACACACGCAACACGCGCAACGCAAACAACGCATGCATCGCAGCAACACCCGCTCAAGCAAGGAGAGCTGTAATGGGTATCACCGTTCGTAACCTGCAGAAGCGCTTCGGCGATTTCGTCGCGCTCGATAACGTCTCGCTCGACTTTCCGCCGGGTGAACTGGTTGCGCTGCTCGGGCCGTCGGGTTGTGGCAAGACGACCTTGCTGCGCGTGATCGCGGGACTCGAATACGCCGATGGCGGCCAGGTCGTGCTGCAAGGCCAGGACGTGGCGACGGTCGGCGCACGCGAGCGGGAAGTGGGCTTCGTGTTCCAGCATTACGCGCTGTTCCGTCATATGACGGTGTTCGAGAACGTGGCGTTCGGCTTGCGCGTCAAGCCGCGCAAGGAGCGTCCCTCGGAAGCGGTGATTCGCGAGAAGGTGCATGAACTGCTCAAGCTCGTGCAACTCGACTGGCTCGCGCAACGCTATCCGTCGGAATTGTCGGGCGGCCAGCGGCAACGTATCGCGCTCGCGCGCGCGTTGGCGGTCGAACCGAAAGTGCTGCTGCTCGACGAACCGTTCGGCGCGCTCGATGCGAAAGTGCGCAAGGAACTGCGCAGCTGGTTGCGGCGCCTGCACGACGATCTGCACATCTCGACGATCTTCGTTACGCATGATCAGGAAGAAGCGCTCGAAGTGGCCGACCGTATCGTCGTGCTCAATCGCGGGCACGTGGAGCAGGTGGGCAGTCCGCAGGACGTGTACGACCATCCGCAAACCTCGTTCGTCTACGAGTTTCTCGGCGCGGCCAACCGTTTGCACGGCAATGTCGACGCGAGCGGTTTCGTGGTTGACGGCGCGGCGCTGCCGGTCTCGATCAAGGCCGATTTCAGCGGCCCCGCGTTCGCCTACGTGCGTCCGCACGATCTGCAGTTGTATCCGCAGGCGTCCGGCCATCGCGAAGGCATCGTCGTCGACGTGCGGCGCGTGGTGACGCTGGGCGGCTCGGTGCGGGTCGAACTCGCGGGCCGCGAGGGCAACCTGCTCGAAGCCGAACTCGATCGCGAAGCATGGCGCGATCTGCAACTCTCCATCGGCGACGGCGTGACCGCGGTGCCGCGCGCCTTGCGCGTTTTCCCGGCGCAATGAGTGCCAGCAAGCGCAAAGCAACACGACTCCGTGTTTCAATCAAACTCAAATAACTCAACTCTGGCTGAACCGGAGACATCAAGATGAATTTTCAGCAATTGCGCTTTGTGCGCGAAGCCGTGCGTCAGAACATGAATCTGACCGAGGTGGCGAACGTGCTGTACACGTCGCAGTCGGGCGTATCGAAACAGATCAAGGATCTCGAGGACGAACTCGGCGTCGACATTTTCATTCGACGCGGCAAGCGTCTCACGGGTCTCACCGAGCCGGGCAAGGCGGTGCATCAACTGATCGAGCGGATGCTGCTCGACGCCGAGAATCTGCGCCGCGTCGCGCGCCAGTACGCTGACCAGGATAGCGGCCACCTCGTCGTGGCCACCACCCACACGCAGGCGCGTTATGCGTTGCCGAAGGTGATCCGTCAATTCACCGAGGTGTTCCCGAAGGTGCATCTAGCGCTGCGTCAGGGCAGTCCGCAACAGATCGCGCAGATGATCATCAACGGCGAAGCGGACATCGGCATCTCGACCGAAGCGCTCGACCGCTTCCCGGATATCGTCACGTTCCCGTGCTATTCGTGGCATCACGTCGTGGTCGTGCCGAAAGATCATCCGCTGGTGGGCCGCCCGAATCTGACGCTCGACGAGATCGCCGAATTCCCGATCGTCACGTACGACCAGGATTTCACGGGCCGCTCGCATATCGACCAGGCGTTCGCGAAAGCGGGTGCGTTGCCCGACGTCGTGCTGACCGCGATCGACGCCGACGTGATCAAGACGTATGTCGAACTCGGCATGGGCATCGGCGTGGTCGCGGCGATGGCTTACGATCCGAAGCGCGATACGGAACTGGTCGCGCTCGACACGCAGCATCTGTTCGAGGCGAGCACGACACGGGTCGGTTTGCGCAAGGGCGCGTTCCTGCGCGCGTACGCTTATCGGCTGATCGAGATGTTCGCGCCGCAGTTGAACGAAGCGGATATCGCCGCGCAGTTGCGCGAAGCGGTTTAAGGAATGCGCCCGGCTGTCGAGGTCCGGCGCGAAAGGCCAATGGCGCCGCGCGGATCGTCCGCGGCGTCAGTGTGAACTTCATGCGGGCGGCGGCTGGCCTTGATGCAAACGGCACGCAAACTCGTGGCGCACAGAGTGCTGGCCTCATCCAGCTCCGAAACGAACGGACATCCGTTTTTTCACGCATGGCGGCGTGCGGCGCATCGCTTACAATCGCCGCCATGAATACTTCGACTTCTTCCTCCGCTATACCTTCAGACGAAGGCGCCACGCCGCTGCTGCCGCGCATCGTCGTCCTGGCGACCGGCGGCACGATTGCCGGCGCGGCCGCGAGCGCTACCAATACATCCGGTTATCAGGCCGGTGTGATCGGTGTCGAGCAACTGCTGGCCGTGGTGCCGGCCTTGTCCACGGTGGCGCGAATCGAGCGCGAGCAGATTGCGAGCGTCGACAGCAAGGACATGGCAATGCCGCTGTGGACCACGCTCGCGCAACGCATCAACACGCTGCTCGCCGACGACGACATCGACGGCGTGGTGGTCACGCACGGCACCGACACGCTCGAAGAAACCGCTTACCTGCTGCATCTGACCATCAAGTCGGACAATCCCGTCGTGCTGACGGCGGCCATGCGCCCGGCGTCGGCGCTGTCCGCCGACGGCCCGCTGAATCTGCTGAACGCCGTGACGGTTGCGGCGCACGCAGCCTCGCGCGGGCAGGGCGTGCTGGTGGCCTTCAACAACAGGATCCATAGCGCGCGCGACGTGGTCAAGACGAGCACGTATGCGGTCGATGCTTTTCATTCGCCCGAAATCGGCGCGCTCGGCTGGGTGCAGGACGGTCGCGTCGAATTCCAGCGCGGCGTGGTGCGTCCGCATACGCTCGCGACCGAATTCGTGATCGGCGCGAAGTGGCCGCATGTGGAGATCGTCGTGAGTTACGCGGGCGTCTCGCGCATTGCCGTGGACGCGTTGGTTGCCGCTGGTGTGCGTGGCATCGTCGTGGCGGGCACGGGCAACGGCTCGATTCACGCTTCGGTGCAGCAGGCATTGGCCGATGCCGCTTCGCAAGGCGTCGCGGTGGTGCGTGCTTCGCGTGTGGGTTCGGGACATGTGATGCGCAACGGCGCAGCCGCCGACGACGCACTCGGTTTCGTCAGCGCAGGTTCGCTGAATCCGTACAAGGCACGCGTGTTGCTGATGCTGGCATTGGCCGCGGGCGGCACAGGACCGGTTGCGTTGCAGAAGACTTTCGATACGTACTGATTGATTGAGCACGGACGGCCCGGTTCAAAGTCGCAACCGTGTCTCGCGCATGAAGCTTAAATGACAACGCGGCGCCCAGGTCATCGACCCGAGCGCCGCGTTGTCGTTTCAGCTTGAGGTTTGTCGCTATCGCCAGAGATAGGCGGTGTCGGCAAGCAGCTAGTCCGCCAGATCCGCAGGCAACTTTCCGCCGTTCGCCGCCAGCGCTTTCATCACCTGCTTGTGCAGCCAGATGTTCATGCTCGCCGAATCGTTCGTGTCGCCGCTGTACTTCAATTCCTTGGCGAGCTCCTTGCGATGATCGAGGCTGCTGTCGACGCCGAGCGCCTTCAGCGTGTCGACGATCGAGATCCGCCAGTTCAGCGTTTGCCCGCTCTCGCTCACGAACTGGTCCATCACGACAGCGACGTCGACGTCGGCCAGCGGCGCGGGCGCCGGTGCAGCCGCCGGCGCAGCAGCTTGCGCCGCTGCCGGATCCGGTGTCGGCTCAACCGCGGGCGCAGGCTGGTCGGGCTTCGCTTTGCCGAAGAGCTTGTTTACGATGTCACCAAAGATGCTCATTCTGAATCCTTTGCAGAGGGGTTACTGGCGCGAGCACATTCCGCTCACGGGTTGAACACTGGTTGGGAATCGGGCGAATGGTGCAGAGGACATGCGTTGCCTTGATCGGCAAGCCGCACTTGAATGCCGATACGCCCGCAACCAGACTCAACGAGTGTAGGAGAAAAGCGCGAGCCGATGTGTCAAAAAAGGTCGTGCAAAGGGGACGGAGTTGCAAGCAAATGCAAGCGGACTTGCGAGCACACGTGCGAGGAGACCTGCAAAGAGACGTGTCGGCAGGCGGCGTCATGACGCACCCGCTGCGAGAGTTTGGCCGAAAAAGCATAAGCATCGTTAAACATGAAATCCGACAGCCGGACACCCGACGACGACGTCTGACCGACCAAGGCTTCCCCGGCGCCGCCGGGTGCCGCTGCGGACCCCACTTGCCGCTCTCAGCCCAGAGCGGCACGATTTGCCCGTTCCGCCGTGCTTGCCGCACGACGAACCGGGCGCCCCACCTGCGACTGCCATGACGTTGAGCATGCAACGATCACGGCAGTCCGTATCACTTCCTCAAGCTGCCTTGGCTTCGCTGCCCGGCGCTTGCGCGACTTCGTAATTCGCCATGATTTCGAGCGCGCGCACCATCGCCGAGTGATCCCATGCCTTGCCGCCATTCGCCGCGCATACGCTGAACAGTTGCTGCGCGCTTGCTGTATGCGGCAGGGCGATACCCAGCTTGCGTGCGCCGTCGAGTGCGAGGTTCAGATCCTTCTGGTGCAGTTCGATACGGAAGCCCGGATCGAAGGTGCGCTTGGTCATGCGCTCGCCGTGCACTTCGAGAATCCGCGACGAGGCGAAGCCGCCCATCAGCGCTTTGCGCACACGTTCCGGATCGGCGCCCGAGCGCGAGGCGAACAGCAGCGCTTCGGCCACCGCTTCGATGTTCAGCGCGACGATGATCTGGTTCGCGACCTTGCAGGTCTGACCCGCGCCGTTGTCGCCGATCAGCGAGATGTTCTTGCCCATCACTTCGAACAGCGGCCTGGCCGTGGCGAAGGCTTTTTCCGGACCGCCCACCATGATCGTCAGCGTCGCTTCACGCGCGCCGACTTCGCCGCCGGAGACCGGCGCGTCGAGATAGTCGACGCCGAGCGCGTTGATCTTCTTCGCGAACGCTTGCGTGTCGAGCGGCGAGATCGAGCTCATGTCGATCACGAGCTTGCCCTTCGAGAGGCCGGCGGCGACGCCGTCGTCGGCGAACAGCACATTGGCGACGTCAGGCGTGTCCGGCACCATGATGATGACGATGTCGGCGGCTTGCGCGACAGCGGTCGAATTCGCGACGACGCTCGTCGTTTTGCTCAGATCTTCCGGCACCGGGTATGCGCCATTCACGAACAGCGAGTGGCCGCCCTTGATGAGGTTGCGCGCCATGTGCGCGCCCATGATGCCGAGGCCGATGAAACCGATCTTTGCCATGTGTCTAAATCTCCAGTGTTGTTTGGTGTCCCGCAAGGGGACGTCCTTCGGGGCGAGAAGCGCCTGATCCGACCGATCAATGCAGCGATGCGGCGCTCAGGCGGCGGCGTGAGCCGCGCCGCGGGTTTGCCCGGCCACGCTCTGCACCCAGCCGAGGCCGGCGGCCGTGGTCGTGCGCGGTTTGTATTCGCAACCGACGTAGCCGTCGTAGCCGAGCGAGTCGAGCAGATCGAACAGGAACGGGTAGTTGATTTCGCCGGTGCCCGGTTCGTTGCGGCCCGGGTTGTCGGCGAGCTGGATGTGTGCGATCTGCGGCAGGTTCTTCTTGATGGTCGCCGCGAGTTCGCCTTCCATCCGTTGCATGTGATAGATGTCGTATTGCAGGAACAGATTGTCCGAACCGACTGCGCGAATCACGTGGAGGCCTTCGCCCGAGCGGTTCAGTGCGAAGCCCGGAATGTCGTAGGAATTGCACGGCTCGAC
Organism: Paraburkholderia sp. RL17-347-BIC-D; assembly: GCF_046027915.1. NCBI lineage: Bacteria > Pseudomonadati > Pseudomonadota > Betaproteobacteria > Burkholderiales > Burkholderiaceae > Paraburkholderia > Paraburkholderia sp. RL17-347-BIC-D. Next base: position 281,011 of record NZ_JARESS010000005.1, on the reverse strand, counting down.
CAGCAGCTTGATGCCGGCCTTCTTCAGTTCGCCCGCGGCGAAGCGCAGGTTGTCGACGATCGTCGAGCGTGCCTTGTCCGCATCGACGCCGGCCGTCGGAATGCCGACGAGGCAGTTCAGTTGCGGCACCTTCAGTGCGGTCGCATATTCGATCGCGCGGCCGACGCCTTCCTGGAACTCGCTCACGCGATCCGGCAGGCACGCAATGCCGCGTTCGCCCGCTTCCCAGTTACCCGCGGGCAGGTTGTGCAGCACCAGCTTCAGGCGGTTCTGCTGAAGACGTTCGCTCAATTCAGCGATCTGATACGGATACGGAAACAGGAACTCGACGGCATGAAAGCCCGCGTCCGCCGCAGCCGCAAAGCGGTCGAGGAACGGGACTTCGTTGAACAGCATGGTGAGATTCGCTGCAAATTTCGGCATGGTGCGTCTGTCTCTCTGGTCGGTCAGTGGAATAACTTTCGTGAGGCGGTTCGGTGTTGCTGAACCGCGCTCAAGTGATGCTTATTTGTTCAACACGTCAGGCCGCTCAGTCGAGCATGCTGATCGCGGTCGGTGCGTCTTCGCGCTTCGCGGCCAGTTCTTCGAACTCGTTGATCGCGTCGATCTCGGTGCCCATCGAAATGTTGGTCACACGCTCGAGGATCACTTCGACGATCACCGGTACGTTGAACTCGGAGAGCATCGACTGCGCCTTCAGCAGCGCGGGCTTCAGTTCTTCCGGCTTGAACACGCGGATCGCCTTGCAACCCAGGCCTTCCGCCACCGCGACGTGATCCACGCCGTAGCCGTTCATTTCCGGCGCGTTGATGTTCTCGAAGCCGAGCTGCACGCAGAAGTCCATGTCGAACGCGCGCTGGGCCTGGCGGATCAGGCCGAGGTACGAGTTGTTCACCACCACATGCACATACGGCAGCTTGAATTGCGCGCCGGCTGCCAGTTCTTCGATCATGAACTGGAAGTCGTAGTCGCCCGAGAGCGCCACGATCGAACGTTGCGGGTCGGCCGCACGCACGCCGAGCGCTGCCGGAATCGTCCAGCCGAGCGGGCCCGCCTGGCCGCAGTTGATCCAGTTGCGCGCCTTGTAGACATGCAGGAACTGCGCGCCGGCGATCTGCGAGAGACCGATCGTGCTCACGTAGCACGTGTCGCGGCCGAACACCTGGTTCATCTCTTCGTAGACGCGCTGCGGCTTCATCGGCACGTTGTCGAAGTGCGTCTTGCGCAGCATCGTCTTCTTGCGTTGCTGGCAGTCGGCGACCCATGCGCCGCGGTCCTTCAGCTTGCCCGCGGCCTTCCATTCCTGCGCCACTTCGACGAACAGTTCGAGCGCGGCCTTGGCGTCCGACACGATGCCCAGATCCGGGCCGAACACGCGGCCGATCTGCGTCGGTTCGATATCGACGTGCACGAACTTGCGGCCCTTCGTATACACCTCGACGCTGCCCGTGTGACGGTTCGCCCAGCGGTTGCCGATGCCGAGCACGAAGTCGGAGGCGAGCATCGTCGCATTGCCGTAGCGGTGCGAGGTTTGCAGGCCGACCATGCCGGCCATCAACGGATGGTCGTCGGGAATCGCACCCCACGACATCAGCGTCGGGATCACCGGCACGCCGACGGTTTCAGCGAACGTGACGAGCAGGTCTTCAGCGGCTGCGTTCAGCACGCCGCCACCCGAGACGATCAACGGCTTGTCCGAGTTGTTCAGCAGCGTGAGCGCGGCTTCGATCTGTTTGCGCGTCGCTTTCGGCTTGTAGACCGGCAGCGGTTCGTACGTGTCGATGTCGAATTCGATTTCGGCGAGCTGCACGTCGATCGGCAGATCGACCAGCACCGGACCCGGACGGCCCGAGCGCATCAGGTGGAAAGCCTGTTGGAACACGCGCGGCACCAGCGCCGGTTCACGCACGGTGACGGCCCACTTGGTGACGGGCTTGGCGATCGATTCGATATCGACGGCCTGGAAGTCTTCCTTGTACAGACGCGCGCGGGGCGCCTGGCCCGTGATGGCGAGAATAGGAATGGAGTCAGCCTGAGCCGAATACAAACCGGTGATCATGTCGGTGCCGGCGGGGCCCGACGTGCCGATACACACGCCGATGTTGCCCGGTTGGGCGCGCGTATAGCCTTCGGCCATATGCGACGCGCCTTCGACGTGGCGGGCCAGCACGTGGCTGATGTTGCCTGCCTTGCGCATGGCCGAGTAGAACGGGTTGATCGCTGCGCCCGGAACGCCGAATGCGGTGTCGATGCCTTCTTTTTCGAGCACCAGCACGGCTGCGTCGACGGCTCTCATCTTGGCCATGAATGTCTCCTGAATGTCTGGGAATGGGCGAATTAAACGTGTTGAGTGCACTTTAGGCTTGACGTAAAGGTTTGATAAGATCAGTCCGGGTCGCTTATTTCGAAACAAAAAGTATGGAATGGCCCGCAGCCTGGCGCCCGGCCAGTTGGAGACAAAAATGGACCGCTTCAAACAGATCGAAACCTTCGTGCGCGTCGCGGACGCGGGCAGCCTGGCGGCCGCCGCGCTGGAGGAGGGCGTGTCGCCGGTGATTCTCGGCCGCCGCATCGACGCGCTGGAAAAGCGCCTCGGCGTCAAACTGATGTACCGGTCGACGCGCCGGCTGGTGGTCAGCGAAGACGGTGCCGCGTTTCTGGAGCGCTGCCGGGGCCTGCTGACCGAGTGGGATCAGGCGGAAAACGAACTGAGCGCCGGGCGGCGCGCCGTGAACGGCCATCTGATCGTGTCGGCGCCGGCCGCGTTCGGGCGCAAGCACGTCGCGCCGCTCGCGCCGACGTTTCTCGCCGACAAGCCGGAATTGCAGGTGTCGTTCAATCTGACCGACCGGGTGGTGGATCTGGTGCGCGAGGGCTACGACCTGTCGATCCGCATCGGCGGCGCGGTCGATCCGAATTTCGTGGCGGTCAAGCTGGCGTCGAACCGGCGCGTGGTGTGCGGCACGCCGGAGTATTTTCGCCAGCACGGCAGGCCGAAAACACTCGAAGACCTGCCGCAGCACAACTGTCTCGCGTTCAATCTGCAAGGCGGACAGAACCGCGGCTGGTACTTCCGCCGCAACGGCAAGCTGGCGACGGTGCGGGTGGGCGGCACGCTCGACTGCAACGACGGCGAGCTGCTGCACCGCTGGGTGTCGGAAGGGCTCGGGCTCGGCTGGCGCTCCACGTGGGAGATCCAGCAGCAACTGGCGCGCGGCGAGCTGGAAACCGTACTCGACGAATTCGCGCTGCCCGACTACGACATTCTCGCGGTCTATCCGCAGCAGCGGTATGTGCCGGCCAAGGTGCGGTACTTCATCGATTATCTGAAAGAGGTGTACGCCAGCGAGGATTACTGGAACCGCCCGGCTTACTGACAGGCGGGGCGCGCGGCGGCCCGGTCGGATTTTTGGCGGATTTCGTTCGGCGGCGGGAATAAACTTCGCAAATGCCCGGTTATGCGCTGTAGAGAGTGTCACGACGAGCTCCATCGCATAGCCCGCAATGCCCTGGAGGGCCGAGGTGGTCCAGACCGATTCAGAACCTGTCCGCGCGCACGGCGAGTCCGAAGCAGCGAGGAGCCGGCGCTTTCAGCAGATGGCGCTGCCGCACCTCGATGCCGCGTATAACCTTGCGCGCTGGTTGTGCGGTAACGCCAGCGATGCCGACGATGTCGTGCAGGAAGCCTTCATGCGCGCGTTTCGCTTCTTCGACACCTTTCGCGGCGATTCGGCGCGGCCGTGGCTGCTGGCGATCGTGCGCCGCACCTGGTACACGGAATGGCGACGGCGGGCTTCGTCGCACGAAACGGTCGAGTTCGACGACACCATGGACGACGCCACCTTCGACGGCTGGAGCGTGGGCGGCGCCGACCCGCAAGCGCTCCTGATCCGCGACGAGGACTCGAAGCTCGTGCACGAGGCGCTCGCGCAGTTGCCGGTCGAATATCGGGAAGTGCTGATGCTGCGGGAGCTGGAGGAGATGGGCTACAAGGAGATCGCGGCGGTGGCCGACGTGCCGATCGGCACGGTGATGTCCCGGCTCGCGCGGGGGCGTCGCAAGCTTGCCGCGCTGCTCATGGAGAAACAGGGGGGCGCAGTGGCGTCGCACAGGTCGTCGACGTGCGCGGGGCCCGGCCCAGGTAAATCGGCCACGGCGAGCGTGACCCCATTGCGGGCGTCCGCCAACGGCCGGCCACTCAACACGCCAGGCGGCAGCGCCGCCGGCAACGCTCAGGAGACGCCAGATGGACTGTAACGAAGCGCGGCCGCTCCTCGACGCGAACGCCGATCACGAATTACCCGCGCCGGATGCCCTGCGCGTCCAGCAGCATATCGAGAGCTGCGCCGGCTGCCGGCGCGAAAGCGAGAACCTGCGGGCCTTGAGTGGCGCGGTGCGCGCGGCGCCCTATCATCGTGCGCCGCAGTCGCTGCGTGAGCGGATCGTCGCCGGGTTGCCGCCCGTCGAGGAACCGGTTGCGGCGGCGGAGGTGCCGGTTGCCAACGTCAAGACGCCGCCGCGCGAGCGTGCGCGGCGGGGCTGGCTTGATCGCTGGCTGGACGGCTGGCGCGCGCCGCAAGGCGGATTTGGCTGGCCGACGGGCGCGGGCGGCTCGGTTGGCTCAGGCGGCGTGTTTGCGCGCGGCTGGCTGACGGCGCTGGTCGTCGCGTTGTGCGCGGTCGCGGCGGGCGTGGCGTTGAACCTGCGCCGGCCGGCGGACTTCGGGCCGTTCGCCGACGAACTGGTGGAAAGCCACGTGCGCGCGCAGGTGTCGGGGCGCGACATCGACGTGATTTCGACGGACCGGCATACGGTCAAGCCGTGGTTCAATGGCCGGCTCGACTATTCGCCGCCGGTCGAGGATCTGGCGGCGAACGGCTTCGCGCTGGAAGGCGGGCGTCTGGACTACCTCGCGCATCAGCGGGTGGCCGTGCTGGTGTACCGCTACCAGAAGCACGTGATCGACGTGTACGTCTTTCCGCAGACCGGTTCCGGCGGTACAGGCCGAGACACCGGCGGCGCGGTGCCCGCGACGCTCGGTCGGGAAGGCTACTCGATCGCGCACTGGAACGCGGAAGGCATGACCTGGTGGGCGATCTCGGACGCCGCGCCCGACGCGCTGAAGGGGCTGGAAGTGGCGTTGAAGGCGCGGCTGCAAAGCGGCAGCGAGCGCACGGAAGCGGGCTCGTAGACTGCAAACGGCGGCTTGGCGGCCTGGGCGGGCCGCCTGGCCCGGGCGGCTGCTCTTGCTTAACGCGAAAAGGCTGACCGCCCGTTTCAGCCTGCCCGGCACGAAATGCCGCATCCGGCTTCGCGGCGCCACCGCCTAAACCCTTGAAAACACACCCGATTCACGCGCCGCAATAACGGGATATCTTGCAACCCGGCCCCATTCGGGTTACACTCTTTGGCTTCTCACTTGCCACACCGGTTCCGACGCCCGGGTGGCTTTAATCCACAAGGAGTGTGTATGCGTCATTATGAAATCGTCTTTATCGTGCATCCCGATCAGAGCGAGCAAGTGCCCGCCATGATCGAGCGTTACAAGAGCACGATCACGTCGCACGGTGGTCAGATCCACCGTATCGAAGACTGGGGCCGTCGCCAACTGGCCTACATGATCGAGAAACTCGCGAAGGCTCACTACGTCTGCATGAACATCGAATGCGACCAAACCACGCTCGACGAGCTGGAACACGCATTCAAGTTCAACGACGCCGTTCTGCGTCACCTGATCGTCAAGATGAAGAAGGCCGAAACCGGCCCGTCGCCGATGATGAAGGAAGTGCAGCGCGAAGAAGCCAAGAAGTCGGCTGCTACGCAACCGTCCGAAGCGCAGGCTTAAGACACACTATTTAAGCTACCAGATTCAGCGTCGTTCTCGCCAAAGGCTACATGAACCGGCTGCAACTCACGGCCAGCGTCGTCGAACGCGAACCGGTGCGGTACACCCCCGCCGGCGTTCCGATTGCAGGCTGCACGTTGCACCACCGCACGGAAGTCGTCGAAGCCGGCATCGCCCGGCAAGTCGAACTGACCATGCAGGCAGTAGCCGCAGGCGAGGCGAGCGGTAAGCTGGAAAGCTGTCAGATGGGCGTAGAAACGCTCTTCACAGGCTTTCTGGCGAAAAAGCATCGCAACGCAAGAACTCTGGTATTTCACATCACAGCATTGCAGGACATTGGAAAGGACTGAACATGCCCCGCCCGACTGGTAAGAAATTCGACAAGCGTCGTCAGCAACAAAATCCGCTCTTCAAGCGCAAGAAGTTCTGCCGTTTCACGGCCGCTGGCGTCGATCACATCGACTACAAGGACCTCGAAACGCTGAAGGACTTCATCGGCGAAAACGGCAAGATCACGCCGGCGCGTCTCACGGGTACGAAGTCGCACTATCAACGCCAGCTGGACACGGCAATCAAGCGCGCACGTTTCCTCGCGCTGGTGCCGTACACCGACCAGCACAAGGCCTAACCCGACGACGCGATAAGGAGTCTCCGAATGCAAATTATTCTTCTGGAAAAAGTCGTCAATCTGGGCAACCTGGGCGATATCGTGAAGGTCAAGGACGGTTACGCACGTAACTTCCTGATCCCGAACAAGCAAGCTCGCCGTGCAACGAAGGAAGCCCTGGCTGAATTCGAAGTGCGCCGTGCAGAACTCGAAAAAGTCGCCGCTGAAAAGCTGGCTGCGGCTCAAGCTCAAGGCGAAAAGCTGGGCGGCTCGACGGTTCAGATCAATCAGAAGGCTGGCGTCGACGGCCGTCTGTTCGGTTCGGTGACGAACGCGGACATCGCTGAAGCTCTGGTCAAGCAAGGCTTCGCAGTGGAAAAGGCGCAAGTGCGTCTGCCGGAAGGCCCGCTGAAGATGGTTGGCGAACACGCAGTTCAAATTTCGCTGCACACCGACGTTCTGGTCGATGTGACGGTGGCTGTGATCGGCGAGCACGTCTAAGTCGACCGCGTCTAAGCCGACCGCGTCTAAGCATCAAATAGCATCTGCCAGGAGGTTGCTGGCAAAAGGCAGGGGCCGGGGAACCGGCCCCTGTTTTTTTTGTGCCCGTTTTTTTGTTTTTCCCGCTCGCCGCAGCCGCCCGCGCGCCCCCGATTTGCCCGATAATCCCTCTCCATGAACGCACCGTCCAAAGATCCCCAACTCGAGTCGCTGAAAGTCCCGCCGCATTCGATCGAGGCCGAGCAATCGGTGCTGGGCGGCCTGCTGCTCGACAATGCCGCGTGGGACCGCATCGCCGACTTCCTGTCGCAGAGCGATTTTTACCGCTACGACCACCGCATCATCTTCGAGCACATCGGCAAGCTGATCGCGGCCACACGCCCGGCCGACGTAATCACCGTGTACGAGGCGCTCGGCACCTCGGGCAAGGCGGAAGAGGTCGGCGGTCTCGCCTATCTGAACGCGCTGGCGCAGAACACGCCGAGCGCGGCCAACATCCGCCGCTACGCGGAAATCGTGCGCGATCGCGCGGTGTTGCGCCGGCTGGTCTCGGTTGCCGATGAAATCTCGGCCGACGCCTTCAATCCGCAGGGCAAAGAAGTCCGCCAGCTGCTGGACGAGGCCGAGTCGAAGGTGTTTTCGATCGCCGAAGACGGCGCGCGCGGCACGCAAGGCTTTCTCGAAATCGGGCCGCTGCTCACGGAAGTGGTCGAGCGGATCGACACGCTGTATCACACCGCCAATCCGAGCGACGTAACGGGCACGCCGACCGGCTTTGTCGATCTGGACCGCATGACTTCGGGCATGCACGGCGGCGAGCTGATCATCGTCGCGGGCCGCCCGTCGATGGGTAAAACGGCGTTTTCGATGAACGTCGGCGAATACGTGGCGGTCGAGTACGGCTTGCCGGTTGCGGTGTTCTCGATGGAAATGCCGGGTTCACAGCTCACCATGCGTATGCTCGGCTCGGTCGGGCGGCTGGATCAGCACCGCATGCGAACCGGGCGCCTGACTGACGAGGATTGGCCGAAGCTCACTCACGCCGTGCAGAAAATGAGCGAGGCGCAGATTTTCATCGACGAAACCGGCGGTCTGAACCCGATGGAATTGCGCTCGCGCGCGCGCCGATTGTCGCGCCAGTGCGGCAAGCTCGGGTTGATCATCATCGACTATTTGCAGCTGATGAGCGGCTCGTCGTCGGGTGAAAACCGCGCGACCGAAATCTCGGAAATCTCGCGTTCGCTGAAGAGTCTCGCCAAGGAACTCGACGTGCCGGTAATCGCCTTGTCGCAGCTCAACCGGGGTCTCGAGCAGCGTCCGAACAAGCGGCCGATCATGTCGGACTTGCGCGAATCCGGCGCTATCGAACAGGATGCCGACGTGATCCTGTTCATTTACCGCGACGAAGTGTACAACCCGGACAGTCCGGACAAAGGCACGGCCGAGATCATCATCGGTAAACAGCGGAATGGTCCGATCGGCCCCGTTCGGCTCACGTTCCATGGCCAATTCACGAAGTTCGACAACTTTGCCGGCGCGCAGAATTTCTACAGCGATTGAGCGGAGAAGTGAAGCGATAACTGGAGCGTCGTTGTAACGGCGCTTTCAAAAGTGCGGCTCGGGTCTCGCAACGGTACAATGTGGCGGTTTTATGTCAGCCATAAATGTGACCAATTTTCGGGATCCCAATGTTCGGTCGATTCATGCCCACCGAGGGCAAGTTCTTTGAAATTTTCAATGCGCACGCAACGTGCATCGTCTCTGCAAGCCGCGAACTCGAGCTGCTGATCGACAACCTGCAGGACGCCGAGACCCATAAGCAAAACGTGCAGAAAGCCGAGAAGGCCGCTGACAAGCTCACGCACGAAACCATCGACCTGCTGCACAAGACGTTCATCACGCCGCTCGACCGTGACGAGATCCACAAGCTGATCACCACGATGGACGACATCCTCGATTTGATGGAGGACGTCGCCACCGCCATTTCGCTGTACGACGTGCAGGCCGTGACCTCCGAGGCGAGCCAGTTGGCGCACATCTGCACGGCAACCTCTGAGCGCGTGCAGTTCGCCGTGAGCCTGTTGTCCGACATGAAGCAGGCGAGCCAGATCCTGAAGGCCTGCGAGGACATCGACCGTCTGGAATCGGAAGCCGACCGCGTGCTGCGCTCGGCCATGTCGAAACTGTTCCGCGAAGAAGACAACGTCAAGACCCTGATCAAGCTGAAAGCGATCTATGAATTGCTCGAAACGATCACGGACAAGTGTGAGGATGTAGCGAACATCATCGAAGGCATCGTGCTGGAAAACGCATAATGCAATCGATACAACTCGCAATCTGGGTCGTCACCGGCCTGGTCGCCGTCGCGCTGATTTTCGACTTTATGAACGGCTTCCACGACGCGGCCAATTCGATCGCCACGGTCGTCTCGACCGGCGTGCTGAAGCCGCAGCAGGCGGTGGCCTTCGCGGCGGCTTTCAACGTCATCGCGTATTTCGTGTTCCACCTGAAAGTGGCGGCGACCGTCGGCAAGGGCACGATCGACCCGAATATCGTCGACCATTACGTGATTTTCGGCGCGCTGGTCGGCGCGATCGGCTGGAACATCATCACCTGGCACTACGGCATTCCGTCCAGTTCCTCGCATGCGCTGATCGGCGGCCTGGTGGGCGCGGCGCTCGCCAAATCGGGCTGGGGCTCGCTGAATTTCGACGGCCTGATGAAGACGGTCGCCTTCATCTTCATTTCGCCGCTGCTCGGCTTCGTGCTCGGCTCGTTCTTCATGCTGGCGGTGTCGTGGATCTACTTCCGTACGCCGCCGAGCAAGGTCGACCGGCGTTTCCGGCGCTTGCAACTGGTGTCGGCGGGCTTGTACAGCCTCGGCCACGGCGGCAACGACGCGCAGAAAACCATCGGCATTATCTGGATGCTGCTGATCGCGACCGGCTATGCGTCGTCGTTTGCGGATGCGCCGCCGCTGTGGGTGATTGGCGGCTGTTATCTCTCCATGGGCGTCGGCACGCTGTTCGGCGGCTGGCGTATTGTCCGCACGATGGGCCAGAAGATCACCAAGCTCAAGCCGGTCGGCGGCTTTTGTGCGGAGACGGGTGGCGCGATCACGCTGTTTACCGCGTCATGGCTCGGCATTCCGGTGTCCACCACGCATACCATTACCGGCGCGATCGTCGGTGTCGGCGCGACGCAGAAGCTGAGCGCGGTGCGTTGGGGCGTGGCCGGCAACATCGTGTGGGCGTGGATTCTGACGATCCCGGCTTCCGCGGCGCTCTCCGGCGCTGCATGGTGGCTCGGCCACCGCTTCCTGTAAGCGCGCGGCGGCGCTGGCCGCCGCGTTATCACACTCGGGGTTCGAAGCGCGCCGTCTAGATCAGCGGCGCGCTGCCTCCATCCATCGGGACGATTGCGCCCGTCACATAGCTCGCGCGGCGGCTCGCCAGAAACAGCGCGACGTCAGCGATTTCCTCCGGTTTGGCATAGCGTCCGAGCGGCACTTTGGCCTGCCCGCGCGCGAGCGCTTCCGCGCTCTCGATGCCTTGCTGCGTCGCTTCGAGCTTGACCGCTTCCTCGACACGCTCGGTCAGCGTCGCGCCGGGGTTGATCGCGTTGATGCGGATGCCGTAGCGCGCGTAATAGTGGGCGAGACCGACGGTCGCGAGCATCAGCGCGGCGTTCGCGGCGCCGCCTGCAATATGGATGTCGCTCGCGATCTTGCCGCCCATGCCGATGATGTTGACGATCGTGCCGGGCTCGCCGCCGTTGCTTGATTTGGCGCGCTCGGCCATGCGGCGCAGCACTTCCTGCTGGGGATAGATGTAGGGGAAGTATTTCGCTTCCATGGTGGCGCGGAACGCGTCGGCATCGAGCGTTTCCGGGTCGTAGCGGCGCGCGGCGCCGGCGCTGTTGATCAGTATGTCGATCGGGCCGACCGCGGTGCTGACTTCCTCGACGATATCGGCGGCGCTGTGCGGTTCGTGCAGATCGGCGCGGGTCCGGTGCACGTGCAGGCCTTCCTGCTTCAACTGCTCGTAAGCGCGCGCGAGGTTCGCGGGATCGCGCGAGACGATCGCGACTTTCGCGCCTTCGAGCGCAAACGCGCGGGCGCAGGCGAACCCGATTCCCTTGCTGCCGCCCGTGATCAACACCACCTTGTCTTTAAGCCCGAGATCCATCGTCATCACCCGCTGTCGAAAGAATATCGATGACGATAGCAGATCGGCGGGGTCGTTGTGGCGTGCGGGGCGATGGCGACGCGCATGATGGCGCGCAAGTTGGCGCGGCTGAGCCCCGCGTGGCGGCGTCAGTAGTTGCCGTTGGCGAAGCGGGCGATCGGATCGTCGTTGGTTTGCGTGGGGGCCGGCATGCCGCGCGAGGCCGTCGACGCGCGCATGATCTGCACGCTGCCATTCTCATCGGCTTGCTGCGCTTGTCGAGCCTGGCGCGCGGCGACGGACGCGGGCGGCGGTGGCTCGAACGCGTCGGCGGCGGCATCGATTGGATCGGGCGCGCGGGCGGCTGCCGTTTGCGGAGCGGTGTGTGAAGCCGTCGGCTGTTGTTGAGCGGGCGCGCCGGCGTCGTACGCGCTGGCTTGGGCCGCCTGAACCGGCGTCGGCGATACGGCGCCCGCCGCGCGCGCCTGCATCTGCGCTGCGCTCATTCCGGGCGGTGGTGGTTCGAACGGATCGGCTTGGGGCGTGGCCGCGGTCGTTGTCGGTTGCGCCTCAGTGGTCAACGGCGCGCGCGGCGTCGCCGCGACGCGGGCTGTCTGCTGCGATTGCGATTGGGGTTGCAGCGCGCCTGCGGCATAAACCGGCTGCTGTGTGGCTGTCTTCGCCGACGTCGGCGCCACGGCCGCCGCCGTACCCGCATAAGCCGGCGCCGTCTGCGCCACAGGCGCGACGCGCTCAGGCTGGGGCGCCGCCGCCTGATAACTCGGCGTATCGAACGGCGCCGGCGTCGCAGCCGGTCCGGCCACGCGACGAATCCCGTCAAAACGCTTGGCCCAATACGGATTGGTCAGATAGTCGAGCCGCACCGTGCCACCGGTCGACGGCGCGTTGACGAAGCGCAGCTTGCCCACATAAATGCCGACGTGCGAATGCGCGCGCCCCGTCGTGTTGAAGAAAATCAGATCGCCCGGGGCGATCCCGTCCGGTTCGATCGATTCGCCGCGCCCGCTCATGTCCGCCGTCGTGCGAGGCAGATTCACCGACGCCGCGCGCAAGACGACATAGCGAACCAATCCGCTGCAATCGAAGCCGCTGTCCGGCGTATTGCCGCCCCAACGGTATGGAATGCCGACGAGGCTCATCGCCTGAATCGAGATTTCCTCGCGGCCGATGCTGTGGTCGACGAAATTCGGGAAGCCGGGCGGCGGAGCATGATAAGCGCCGTTCGCCACTACAACCGAGCCGCCCGAGCGCGACGACGTTTTCTGCGGCGCGCCGGCGCAGGCGGCGAGCAGAAAAACGGTCAACAGCGAAAAGGCGAGTCGGCGCATGAAGACGAGGAGAGCGGTAAACGCCCGTTTAACGGCGAACGATGTCGGGATGGTAGCCCTTGGAACCTCGCTCCGGCAAGAATTCTTGACAAATTACATGAAGTTCGTGCGCTAAGTGTTGCCCGGCAAGAACGCACAGTCAAGAAAAAAGCCGCGTCCGGAATACTCCGGAGGCGGCTTCTGGTTAAAGCTAACTAACTGAAACTTAAAGAATTTCCGACGCGTAGTCGGCAAGGCGCGAGCGCTCGCCGCGCGCCAGTGTCACATGCCCGCTGTGCGCCCAACCCTTGAAGCGATCGACCACGTACGTCAAACCCGAACTGCCTTCCGTCAGATAAGGCGTATCGATCTGCGCGATGTTACCCAGACAGATGATTTTCGTGCCCGGACCCGCGCGCGTGACCAGCGTCTTCATCTGCTTAGGCGTCAGATTCTGCGCCTCGTCGATGATCAGATACTTGTCCACGAACGTGCGGCCACGCATGAAGTTCATGCTTTTGACCTTCAGGCGGGAGCGGATCAGCTCCTGAGTCGCGGCGCGGCCCCATTCGCCGGCTGCGTCGTCAGTCTTTTGCAGGACTTCGAGGTTGTCGTCGAATGCGCCCATCCACGGCTGCATTTTTTCCTCTTCCGTACCTGGCAGGAAACCGATGTCTTCACCGACCGGCACCGTCGCGCGCGTCACGATGATCTCGTTGTAGCGCTTGTCGTCCAGCACCTGCGCGAGACCGGCGGCGAGCGCGACCAGCGTCTTGCCGGTACCGGCCTGACCCAGCAGCGTGACGAAGTCGATCTCCGGATTCATCAACAGGTTCAGCGCGAAATTCTGCTCGCGGTTGCGCGCCGTGATGCCCCACACGTTGTTCTTGTGGTGGCCGTAGTCGCGCAAGGTTTGCAGCAGCGCCGTCTTGCCGTTCAGCTCGCGCACCAGCGCGTGAAACGCCGGCTCGCCGTTCTGCGGCTCGAGATAGACGAACTCGTTGACCAGCATCGAGGCGCACAGCGGACCCGTCACACGGTAGTACGTCGTACCGGTCTTGGTGTCCTGCCAGCTCTCCATGCCCTTTGCGTGCTTGGTCCAGAAATCCTGCGGCAGCGCGCGGATGCCGGAATACAGCAGATCGCTGTCTTCGAGCACCTGGTCGTTGAAGTAGTCTTCAGCGGGCAGGCCGAGCGCATGCGCCTTGATGCGCATGTTGATGTCTTTCGACACCAGCACGACCTGACGATCCATCCGGTCGCGCTGCAATGCACGCACCACGCCGAGGATCTGATTGTCGGCCTTGCCTTCCGGCAGACCTTCCACCGGCTCGATGGCGGTCAGCTTGGTCTGGAAGTACAGACGCCCGGACGCCTCGCGGCTGCCCAGACGCGCGAGCGAAATGCCGTCGGACATGTTGCCGGCGTTCGCCACCAGCGCGTCCAATGTGCGACTCACCTGACGGGCGTTGCGCGCGACTTCCGACATGCCCTTCTTGTGGTTGTCGAGTTCTTCCAACGTCATCATCGGCAGATAGACGTCGTGTTCCTCGAAACGGAACAGGCAGCTCGGATCGTGCATCAGCACGTTCGTGTCGAGCACGAAGAGCTTCTGGACTTCGGCCGGCTGGGTGCCGGTGCCGCGTTTCTTGCTGGTGCCGCGCGTGCTCGGGGCGACGGCTGCGGGTGTGCTGGCTTCGGCCTGCTTCGCGCTCGGCGTGCGGGCGACGACCGGCTGCGCAGCAGGCTCGGCTTGCGGACGGGTAGCGGGAACCGGTTGCAGCAGGGCGGCGGTCTGCTTCGATTTGCGGCCGGGCGCCGTTGCGCTGCGCGCCGGAGCGGCTTGCCCGGCGGACGCAGCAGGAGCGGCCGACGATGCCGGCACCGGCCGCAAGGTGGTCGCGGCATTGGCGGCGTGCGCCATCGGCGTGGCGACGTTCGCGCGGCCGTAGTCGGCCGACTCTGCGGATTCCCCGTCGGCAGCCTGTTTCTTCGCGGCGGAGCGCGCCGGGCTGGCGGCTTTGGCCTTGTATTCGTCAGGCGGCAGGAGATTGCCGAGCTTGCTGGGGGGGGTAGGCAAAGGCATGGTTTCCCTCGAATTAATCGGGTCACATATCGTGCGCCGCCTGTCGCATTCTGCCGGTGCCACTGAGTGCGCACGCAGATTGCGCCCGGAGGCGCGCATTCGGTCTAGAGATGCCGGTTCGCCTGGTCTTCGATCGGCTCCTTAACGGAAGCGCGTGGCCGAGTGAACGAACGGCTGCGCGCAATTAAAAAAGCCGCCGCCCCGGCGTACGGGGCAAGCGGCTCGCCTACAGTGCTCGCGTTGCACCTCACGACTCCGACGGAACCCAGGAAACGGGAAGCGGCCGTCAAGTCTGGCGCAGCGGCAAAAAATTGGGGTGTACAGGCACTCATTGCAACCCAATATAACGCGCCTCAAAGCGCTTGTACAGCCTCCAGAATATCGTCGACGTGGCCGGGCACTTTCACACCGCGCCACTCCTGGCGCAGCACGCCTTCGCCGTCGATGAGGAACGTGGAGCGTTCAATTCCCCGTACTTCTTTGCCATACATTTTCTTCATTTTGATGACGCTAAAGAGCGCGCACAGCGATTCTTCAGGATCCGAGATCAGCGGGAAGGGCAATTCGAGCTTTGCCTTGAAGTTGTCATGCGAGCGCAGGCTGTCGCGCGACACGCCGAGGATTTCCGCGCCGGCTTTCTTGAACTTCGGATACAGATCGCGGAACTGCAGACCTTCGGTCGTGCAGCCCGGCGTGTTGTCCTTCGGATAAAAGTACAGCACCACCTTCTTGCCCCGCAGCTTGGACAGCGTGATCTCGCCACCGGTAGCAGGGGCGGTGAAGTCGGGGATGGGTTGGTCGACTGCAATGGGCACGAGGTTCTCCGGTTGTGATGGCCTGCGCCGGATGAGTGCGGCGGCGTCGGCCTGGCATCGAGACTTGGGGGTGGGGCAGCCGGCGCGCGGCATGCTCTCGCGCGGCGGACGGATCGTCAGGGCCGGCTGCACGTTGATCAGTCAGGGCTGGACAATCAACTCGCCGGAGCGCCCTGGAATTTCGCCCCATGTAACAGGGTACGATGGCAGCGTGCTGCGGTCTAGCGTGGCGTAGTAATCGCCCATCGTCGCGAAGGTGTGGCCTTGCGCGCGCCAGCCTTCCAGAAGCTGCTCGAAGATCGGCGCGAGCTTTTGCCCTTCGAGTTCCGCATGCAGCGTGTACACCTGATCGTGGGGATTGTTTTCGGTGTGCTTCAACATCCATGCGGCGACGTTGTGCGCTTCGACACCGTCCACGCCGAGTACTTCGTCGAGCGTGGGCAGCGTGGTGGGCATCTGCACATGCGTGAGCGTGCGGCCGTCGACCACCGGCAGATACGGCGAGTGGCCGCGTCCGTCGGACGCGTAGTGCATGCCCCACGCGTCGATCTGTTCGAACGCATGGCCGTTCATCTGCCAGCCCGCCGCGCCGTGCGTGGTCGGCGGCGCGCCGAACACCTCGACGAAACGGTCGTGGCTTTGCTGCATCTGCGCCGTGGTCCATGCGCGATCTTTCGAGCGCACGTTGTCCTGCCAGTAGACGTGATCCCACGTATGAATGCCGCATTCAAAGCCGGCTTCGTGGATCGCGCGCATCTCCGCCGAGGCCTTGGCGCCGATGTCCGGACCGGGCAGCAGCACGCCGTACATCAGCTGCTTGACACCGTAGTGTTCGACCACCGAGGTACGCGAGACCTTTTTCAGAAAGCCGGGGCGCAACACGCGGCGCATTGCCCAACCGGTGTGGTCGGGCCCGAGGCTGAAGAGGAAGGTGGCGCGCGCCTTGAAGCGGTCGAAGATACGTGCGAGGTTCGGCACGCCCTCGCGGGTGCCGCGCAGCGTGTCGACGTCGATCTTCAGGACGATACGTGCCAAGGATCAGCCCTTATTGCTGTTCGACGAGCGCGCGCGCTTCGCCGACGTGGCCGCGATACGCTTCGAAAATCTTGCGCAGCGCTTCGTCGAAGGTCGACTTCGGCGCCCAGCCGAGTTCCTGCATCGTGTTGTCGATCTTCGGCACACGGTTCTGCACGTCCTGATAGCCCGCGCCGTAGTAAGCGCCCGACGACGTTTCGATCAGTTGCACCTGCTTGGCCGTGTCCGCGTACTCCGGGAATTCGGCGGCGAGCGTCAGCATCTTGTGCGCGAGTTCGCGCACCGAGAAATTGTTGGTCGGGTTGCCGATGTTGTAGATCTTGCCCGTGGCGATGCCGTCCTTGTTCTCGATGATCTTCATCAGCGCGCCGATGCCGTCGTCGATATCCGTGAACGCACGCTTTTGCGCGCCGCCGTCGACGAGGCTGATGTTCTCGCCGCGCACGATATGGCCGAGGAACTGCGTGACCACGCGCGAGCTGCCTTCCTTCGGCGTGTAGATCGAGTCGAGGCCCGGTCCGATCCAGTTGAACGGACGGAACAGCGTGAAGTTCAGGCCTTCCATGCCGTAACCCCAGATCACGCGGTCCATCAACTGCTTGGAGCACGCGTAGATCCAGCGCGGCTTGTTGATCGGGCCGTACGACAGTTGCGATTCTTCCGGATCGAACTGCTCGTCCGTGCACATGCCGTAGACCTCGGACGTGGACGGAAACACGAGGTGCTTGCCGTATTTGACGGCCGAACGCACGATCGGCAGGTTCGCCTCGAAGTCGAGTTCGAACACGCGCAGCGGCTGCTTGACGTACGTGGCGGGCGTGGCGATCGCGACCAGCGGCAGGATCACATCGCACTTCTTGACGTGATATTCGACCCACTCCTTGTTGATCGTGATGTCGCCTTCGAAGAAGTGCATCCGCTCATGATTGATCAGATCGCCCAGACGCTCGGTCTGCATGTCCATGCCGAAGACTTCCCAATCGGTCGTTTCGAGAATGCGTTTGGACAGGTGATGGCCGATGAAGCCATTCACACCCAGAATCAGGACTTTTTTCATGAGTAACGGGGGGTTTGGATGAGCTGGGCAAATTCGGCCGGAGTGACGACAGTCTCGCTGCCGTCGTGCTGGTGCCGCAATTCGTGGATGGCGATCGCGCGGCCGTCGCCGCATATCGCGAAAACGGCATTATCGCTTACGTGCAGGCCCGGGGGCAAATCCGAGCGAAGCGCGCCGGGCGCGGCGAGGCGGGCGCGCGTCACGACGAAACGCTGTTCTCCGATATCCGTGAAAGCGCCGGGATAGGGCGGCGCCACCGCGCGGATCAGGTTGTAGACCTGCTGCGCCGATTGTGTCCAGTCGATGCGGCCGTCTTCCGGCTTGCGTCCGCCGTAGTAGCTGCCGTGCGCGATGTCGTTCGGCAGATGCGGCGCCTCGCCCGCCAGCAGGGACGGCAGCACGCGCCACAGCGTTTGCTCCGCGGCCACGGTGACCTTGTCGAACACTTGTGCGGCGGTGTCGTCGGGCAGGATCGGCACCGGCGTTTGCGCGAGAATCGCGCCCGCGTCGGGCTTGGCGGCCATTTCGTGCAGCGTCGCGCCGGTTTCCGTTTCGCCGTGAATCACCGCCCAGTTGGTCGGCACGCGGCCGCGGTATTTCGGCAGCAGCGAGCCGTGCATGTTGTAAGCGCCCCGTGCGGCGAGCGCCAGCACGTCGACCGGCAGCATGTGGCGGTAGTAGAACGAGAAGATGAAGTCCGGGCGCGCGGCGCTTACCGCGGCGCGCAGCTCGGGGCTCTTCGGGTCGTTCGGCGTCAAGACCGGAATGCCGTGCTCGGCCGCGACGGAGGCGACGCTGCCGAACCAGATGTTTTCGGTCGGGCTGTCTTCGTGCGTGACGACGAGCGCCACGTCCACGCCGCGCGCGAGCAGCACCTGCAGGCAGCGCACGCCGACGTTGTGATACGCGAATACGACAGCGCGTGGCTTCATGGATTCGGGCCCTGATCGAGGAGCGGCGCGGCCTGCACGGCCTGCACGACGGTCTGGCGCGGCGCTTCGGTCACGGTCGTGCCGTCGCGCTGTTCGAGAATGGTCTGCACGAGGTAGCGTGGACGCGCACGCACTTGCTGATAGATCCGGCCGATATATTCGCCGAGCAGGCCGAGCGCGAAGATGATTACGCCGAGCAGGAAGAACGTGATAGCGAACAGCGTGAACACACCTTGCACTTCCGCGCCGATGATGAAGCGTCGAATCAGCAGCAGCACGAACAGTGCCGCGGACCCGAGCGACAGGATCACGCCGATGAACGACAGCCATTGCAGCGGCACGACCGAGAAGCCGGTGACGAGGTCGAAGTTCAGGCGGATCAGCGAATACAGCGAGTACTTCGATTCGCCGGCGAAACGCTCTTCGTGCGCGACTTCGATTTCCACCGGATTCTGCGCGAAGGTGTACGCGAGCGCCGGAATGAACGTGTTGATTTCACCGCAGCGATTGATCGTGTCGATGATGTGCCGGCTGTACGCGCGCAGCATGCAGCCCTGGTCGGTCATCTTGATGCGGGTGATGCGCTCGCGCAGCCGGTTCATCGCGCGCGAAGCCTTGCGGCGCCACAGGCTGTCCTGGCGTTGCAGGCGAATCGTGCCGACGTAGTCGTAGCCTTCGCGCATCTTGTTGACCAGCTTGCCGATTTCTTCCGGCGGATTCTGCAGGTCGGCGTCGAGTGTGATGACGATCTCGCCGCGCGATTGCTCGAAGCCCGCCAGAATCGCCATGTGCTGGCCGTAGTTGCCGTTCAGCAGAATCACGCGCGTCGTGTCGGGACGCGCGCGAAACTGTTCGGCGAGCAGGGCGGCGGATTTGTCGCGGCTGCCGTCGTTGATGAAGATCACTTCATAACCGGTGCCGAGCGCGTCGAGCGCCGGATACAGGCGCGCGAACAGCGCAGCCAGACCGGCTTCCTCGTTGTACACCGGGATGATGACCGACACTTCCGGTGCGGCAGCGCGATGTTCCGAATAAATCATTTCCGCTTATTTTCCGTATTGTTCGCAAATTTCATTGACCGCGCGGCACACGCGCTCCACGTCGCCTTCGTTCATCAACGTGAAGAGCGGCAGCGTGACGTTGGTCGCGCCGAACCGCTCCGCATGCGGGAACATGCCTTCCTTGAAGCCGCGCGCGCGGTACAGCGAGAACAGGTGGATCGCCGGGTAGTGCACGCCCGAACCGATGCCGCGCTCCTTCAACTGACCCATGAAGCCGGCGCGGTCGATCGACAGTTTCTCGAGCGGCAGCGTGATCTGGAACATGTGCCAGTTGCTGTTTTCAAGGTCAGCAAGTGGCAGGCCGACCCCCAGTTTTGACGCCGCGCCACCTTCCAAGCCCGCGAAATACGCGCGGACCAGTTTCCTGCGCTGCGCGAGGAAACGCTTCAGATGCGGCAACTGGCCGAGGCCGACGCGCGCGGCGACATCCGTCAGGTTGTATTTGCCGCCGAGCACGTCGCAGTCCATGCCGTCGAAGCCGGTGCGCGTGATGCCCTGCAGGCGGTATTTCTGCGCGAGGATCGCTTCTTCCTCGTTGTTCAGCACCAGCGCGCCGCCTTCGATCGAGGTCAGGTTCTTGTTCGCATGGAAGCTGAACGAGACCATGTCGCCCAGCTTGCCGATGCGCTCGCCTTTCCACGTCGAGCCGAACGCCTGCGCGGCGTCTTCGATCACGCGCAGCTTGTGGGCGCGGGCGATCTCGTACAGACGATCCATGTCGACCGGCAGGCCCGACAGATACACCGGAAGCAGCGCCTTGGTGCGCGGCGTGATGGCTTTTTCGAGCAGGTCGAGGTCGATATTGCGCGTGGCCGGGTCGATATCGACGAACACCGGCGTCGCGCCGACTTCATAGATCACGTTGCTGGTCGAAACCCACGACGCCGGTGTCGTGATGACTTCGTCGCCTTCGCCCACGCCGGCGATGCGCAGGCCGATCTCCAGCGTCGCCGTGCCCGAATTGAACGTGCGCACCGGACGGCCGCCGCAGAACTCGGAGAGCGCCGCTTCGAATTTCTGGTTCTGCGGGCCGGTGGTGATCCAGCCGGAGCGCAGCACGTCGGCGACGCCCTGAATCGTTTCCTCATCGATCTCGGGTTTGACAAATGGCAAGAACGGGACTGTTGACTGGCTCATGAATGCTTCGCTCGATTGAAAGGGCGCAACCCGAAGGGCGCGAAGTAAACCACACACTGAGCGCAAATTGTGCGCAAATCCAGGCCGCGGCAAAAAAGGGCGCAACCGCACAGCATACCGTGGTCAACCTTACGGATTCCTTAGCCGGTTGGGTTGCCCGCTTACGGTTTCTTTTGCCGTCTGCATCTTCCCAGTCGGCGCTGGCGATAAACAGTAATAAATTGTGTCCGGCACACCGTTGCCCAGGACCGCGGCATCTAGCTGCGCGCCAGCACCAGCACGCCGATCAGGATGATGCCGATACCGATCAGCTTCTGTACCGACAGCACTTCGCCGAACAGGTACCACGCCGCGAACGCATTGACGACGTAGCCGAGCGACAGCATCGGATAGGCGATCGACACGTCCACCCGCGACAGCCCGATGATCCACACCGCCACGCTGATCACATAACAGGCCAGCCCGCCGATGATCGGCGGCTGGGTTGCCAGGCGAAAGGCGATGGGCAGGATGTTCGCACGGGTGAATTCGAAGTGTCCAACGGCATTCGTACCGGCTTTGAGCAGCAACTGCGCACCGGCGTTCAACGTGACGCCTGCAAGAATGCAAAAGAGGGAAATCGGGTTCATCGAACGGTCAGATCCTGATATGGGGTCATTGTTGTGATTTTTCTACTGACGCGGGTGCCGATGCGTCGGTTGCCGGCGCGCCGGGCGCGGCCAGCGGCTTTTCCACCACCACGCGGCGCGAGTCACGGGCGATCACCTGCATCGGCAGGCCTTCCTTGAGGAGCCGGTCGTAGGTCGGCGGCGGGAGCAGTGCGAGCGCGTAGCGGTCGGCCTTCCAGCGCTCGATCCAGGCATCGATGGTCGGAATCCATTTCTGCGGCTCGACGGACACGCCGAACGCCAGTTCGTCCGGATGCTCGACCATGATCATGGCGTGGTCGACATAGAACGGCATCGTGTGATCGAGCACGCCTACCGAGTAGAACGGCGTATCCGCCGGCAACTTCGCGATCTCCGCCTTGATGGCGGGCGCGAGCGGCGCGCCGGAACTCAGGCGGCCGAACACGTCGTGACCCGTGCCGGCGATGGTGCCGAGCAGCAGCCACGCCGCCCCGAAGGTGGCGACGGCGCCGAGGCTGCCGGCCCGGCTGCGGCGGTTCAGCCACAGCGCGGCCAGCGTCAGCACGAAGGCGACCGCGAGCGCCGTCAGCACCCACGTGCGGTACTCCGCGTACAGTTCGGCCGGATTGCGGGCGCTGCCGAAGCGCGACATGAACAACGCGGCAAACGCGGCGACTACGAGAAAAAGTGCATAGCCGGCGAGATGGCGGCGCAGTTGTTCGCGCGTGACGAGCGGCAGGTACATGCCGATCAGCAGCGCGATCGGCGGCGCGATCGGCAGCGTGTAGGACAGCAGCTTCGAATGCGACGCGCTGAAGAACAGGAAGATGAAGACGGTCCACGTCAGCATCAGCGTGACCGGCGCGAAGCCGTTCGGCTGGCGCGGCAGGCGCCACGCGTGGCGCACGCTTTGCAGCGTCACCGAGAGCCACGGCAGGAAGCCGACGATCATCACCGGCACGAAGTAGTAGAACGGCCCCGGACGGTTCTGCTCGGGCGTCAGATAGCGCTTGAACTGCTGAACGATGAAGAAGAAGTTCAGGAATTCCGGGTTGCGCTGCTGCACCAGCACGAACCACGGCGTGACGATCGCGAAGAACACGATCAGGCCACCGATCAGATGCAGGCGCTTCCACACGGCCCAGTCGCGCGCGATCACCGTGTACAGCACGAGCACCGCACCCGGCAGGATCACGCCGACGAGTCCCTTGGAGAGCACCGCCAGCGCCATCGAGCCCCAGCACACCCACATCCAGCCGCGCACGCAGCCGGTCGGCAGGTTGGGCCGCTGCGCGAGCAGCAGCGCGCACAGCGTCAGCTCCATCCAGAAGGACAGGCCCATGTCGAGCGTGTTGAAGTGGCCCATCAGGTTCCAGTAGGGCGAAGTCGCCAGCACGATCGCCGCGAACACGCCGGTCGCCGCGTTGAACACGCGCGCGCCGGTGAAGCCGACCAGCAGCACGCCGGCAAAGCCCGTCAGCGCCGTGTAGAGCCGCGCCTGCCATTCGCCGATGCCGAACCACGCGAACGTGAGTGCGTTCGCCCAGGTTTGCAGCGGCGGCTTTTCGAAATACTTGTAGCCGTTGTAGCGCGGCGTGATCCAGTCGCCGGTCGTGAACATCTCGCGCGCCATTTCGGCGTAGCGGCCTTCGTCGCTCGGCAAGAGGTGGCGCCAGCCGAGCGGCACGAACCAGATCACGGCAAGGGCCAGCACCAGCAGCAAAATCGTGGTGCGGTTGAGCGGTAGCCTGGACGGCGTATCGTTCATGGATTTCAACCTTTGTGGCGACGCCGCGCGGGCGGCGAAGCGGTGTTGTTCGGAAATGGCGACCGGTCAGGCGGGCGGTCGCCCGCGAGGCGGCCGGTGCCTGGCGGGACGGCCATCCTCGGGGCGCGCGTGCATGAGACCGTCCGCGTGGCGTTCTGGTTGCGTGGCGACTCGCCGCTAGCCTCGACGGCGGCGCTTGCTTCACCTTCCGTCGACAGAGGTCGCTGCCGACGCGCGCGGCCATGCTCAGACTGGCGGTCCGGCAATCAATGGCGCGCAGTGTACGTTATCGGCCGTGACGCGGCCAGGGCGCGCGCTTCAGTGCGGTGGCGCGAACGCCCCGGACAAGTTGCACAGCAGCCCGCGCGCGCGTTGCAACCGACACGCTCCGGGTGCGGCAGCGCGACCACGGCTCTAGGCTTCGATCAGCAGCGCGGCCGCGACCTTGCGGCCCTCGGCCATCAGAATGTTGTACGTGCGGCAGGCGGCCTTGAAGTCCATCGTTTCGACGCCGATGCGCTTTGCGGTGAGCGCGGCGGTCAGGCGCGGATGCGGAAAGCGCAGCCGTTCGCCGCTGCCGAACACCACCACTTCGGGCGCGGAGTCGACCAGCATGGCGAAGTGCTCGGCACTGAGCTGCTCGAAAGAGGAGACGGGCCAAGGGATGACCGGCGCGTCCGGCAGCACGAGAATGCTGCCCGAATGGCGCACCAGATTGATTTCGACGTAGTCGGCGCCGTAGCCGGTGACGGTGTTGAGGGCGCCGCTCGAATCCTGATGTAATTTCAAATTGGTTTTCCGAAGTCGTCGTGAGACATCATGCGTGTGGGCGGCCTGACCGGGTTGAGCCGAGGCAGGGCGATTCGACGCGAGTGGGACACGCGCATGGGGCACAAACTGGCACAAACGGGGCACAAACGGGTCACAAGCGGGTCACAAGCGGCCGAAAAGGCTTGCCGTTGCGGTTGGTGCATTGCGGAAGTCGGCCAAAATCCGCTAAATTATAACTTTTTAGCCGCCTTGCGGCGCCCCTCGCTCATGCGCCGCCACAAGCCGCGCTGAGTTCACGGGTGCGGCCCACCGGCTACCCGCCTGGTTTTGCCCGCTTTCGGCCGCTTTTCGTCTGCTTTGTCTGTGTGTGTTCTGCTCGCTGCCGTACCGGTGCAATCCGCCGCTGGCGCGCCTGAGGAACGCACGTCTGTTCGCCCAAGCCATCAACCAGGATGAAGTGCCCGCCGTGAAACCGATTCTCAAATCCAACAAGTTGTTGAATGTCTGTTATGACATTCGCGGGCCCGTCCTCGAACACGCGAAGCGGCTCGAAGAAGAGGGCCATCGCATCATCAAGCTGAACATCGGCAATCTCGCGCCGTTCGGCTTCGACGCGCCGGACGAAATCATTCAGGACATGATCCTGAATCTGCCGGGTTCGTCGGGTTACTCCGATTCCAAGGGTGTGTTCGCCGCGCGCAAGGCGATCATGCATTACACGCAGCAAAAGGGCGTGCACGGGGTCGAACTGGACGACATCTACATCGGCAACGGCGCGTCCGAGCTGATCGTGATGGCGCTGCAGGGTCTGCTCAACGACGGCGACGAAGTGCTGCTGCCCGCGCCCGATTACCCGCTGTGGACCGCCGGCGTGAGCCTGTCGGGCGGCACGCCGGTGCACTACATCTGCGACGAATCGAATAGCTGGATGCCCGACCTCGACGACATTCGCGCGAAGATCACGCCGAACACGCGCGCGCTCGTGGTCATCAACCCGAACAATCCGACCGGCGCACTGTATTCGGACGAACTGCTGCTCGGCCTGATCGAGATTGCCCGCCAGCACGGCCTCGTAATCTTCGCCGACGAGGTCTACGACAAGATCGTCTACGACGGCAAGAAGCACACGTCCATGGCGGCGCTCTCCGAAGACGTGCTCACGGTCACCTTCAACAGTCTGTCGAAGAGCTACCGTTCGTGCGGTTATCGCGCCGGCTGGATGTTCATCTCCGGCCTGACCGCCGGCGAGAACCGCCGTCACGCCAAAGACTACTTCGAAGGGCTCGGCATTCTGGCGTCCATGCGCCTGTGCCCGAACGTGCCCGGCCAGTACGCGATCCAGACCGCGCTCGGCGGCTATCAGAGCATCAACGACCTGATCGTGCCGACCGGGCGCCTGTACAAACAGCGCGAACTCGCGTATGACATGTTGACGGCCATCCCGGGTGTGAGTTGCGTGAAGCCCGAAGCGGCGCTGTACATGTTCCCGCGTCTGGACCCGAAGATTTATCCGATTCAGGACGACCAGCAGTTCATCCTCGACCTTCTGCTGGAAGAGCGCGTGCTGCTCGTGCAGGGCACGGGCTTTAACTGGAAAACGCCAGATCACTTCCGCGTCGTGTTCCTGCCGAACGTGGACGATCTCGCGGATTCCATCAACCGGATCGCGCGCTTCCTCGACGGTTACCGCAAGCGTCACTCTGCCTAGCGCACAATAGGGCGTACGACGCGACTCCCATCGCGTCGCGCCGTCCGCCAGGCGCCACCCGTTTCCCTTTTAATCATCTACTCGAAAACACACGCTGCATGGAACCGATCAAAGTTGGACTGCTGGGCTTCGGCACGGTAGGCAGCGGCACCTTCACGGTACTGCGCCGCAATCAGGAAGAAATCAAACGCCGCGCGGGACGCGGCATCGAGATTGCGCGCATTGCCGTGCGCAATCCCGCGAAGGCGACAGCGGCGCTGGGCAGCGAAGCCGGCACGGTGGCGCTGACCGATGACTTCAACGCGGTGGTCGACGATCCGTCGATCGATATCGTGGCCGAAATGATCGGCGGCACGGGCGTGGCGCGCGACCTCGTTCTGCGCGCGATCAAGAACCGCAAGCATGTGGTCACGGCCAACAAGGCGCTGCTCGCGGTGCACGGCACGGAAATTTTCGAAGCGGCGCGCGCCAACGGCGTGATGGTGGCGTTCGAGGCAGCGGTGGCGGGCGGCATTCCGATCATCAAAGCGCTGCGCGAAGGTCTGACGGCTAATCGCATCCAGTACATCGCGGGCATCATCAACGGCACGACGAACTACATCCTCTCGGAGATGCGCGACCGCGGGCTCGATTTCGCGACCGCATTGAAAGCCGCGCAGGAACTGGGCTACGCCGAAGCCGATCCGACCTTCGACATCGAAGGCGTGGACGCCGCGCACAAGGCGACCATCATGAGCGCGATCGCGTTCGGCGTGCCGGTGCAGTTCGACCGCGCCTACGTCGAAGGCATCAGCAAGCTCGCGGCGATCGACATCAAATATGCCGAGGAACTCGGCTACCGCATCAAGCTGCTCGGCATCGCGCGCCGCACCGACAAGGGCATCGAATTGCGCGTGCATCCCACGCTGATTCCGGAAAAGCGCCTGCTGGCGAACGTGGAAGGCGCGATGAACGCGGTCGTCGTGCACGGCGACGCGGTCGGCACCACGCTGTACTACGGCAAGGGCGCGGGCGCCGAGCCGACGGCCTCGGCCGTGGTGGCCGATCTGGTCGACGTGACGCGTCTGCACACGGCCGACCCGGAGCATCGCGTGCCGCATCTGGCGTTCCAGCCGGACAGCCTGTCGAGCACCCCGATCCTGCCGATCGAGGAAGTCACGAGCGGCTACTACCTGCGTCTGCGGGTGGCGGACGTGACGGGCGTGCTGGCCGACATCACGCGCATTCTGGCCGACACCGGCATTTCGATTGACGCGCTGCTGCAGAAGGAATCGGAGCAGGTCGACGCGAACGGCAAGGGCGAAACCGACATCATCCTGATTACGCACGAAACGGTTGAGAAGAACGTCAACGCCGCGATTAAAACGATCGAAGCGTTGAAGACCGTTGTCTCGCAAGTCACGAAGCTGCGCATGGAAGCGCTGAACTAGGCCGAACTATGAACTACCTCTCCACGCGCGGCGCCGGAGCCGGCGAGCGCCATACCTTTTCCGACATCCTGCTGGGCGGTCTCGCCAAAGACGGTGGCCTCTACCTGCCCGCCGACTACCCGCGCGTCACGGCGGACGAACTGACGCGCTGGCGCACGCTGCCGTACGCGGACCTCGCCTTCGAGATCCTGTCCAAATTCAGCGACGACATTCCCGCCGAAGACCTGCGCGCGCTCACGCGTAAGACGTACACGGCGGCCACGTACTGCAACGTGCGCGACGACGAAAGCGCCGCGCAGATCACGCCGCTGAAAACACTGGGCGTCGAGAACGGCGCGCCGCTGTCGCTGCTGGAACTGTCGAACGGTCCGACGCTCGCGTTCAAAGATATGGCGATGCAGTTGATCGGCAACCTGTTCGAATACGCGCTCGCCAAGCACGGCGAAACGCTGAACATTCTCGGCGCGACCTCGGGCGACACCGGCAGCGCCGCGGAATATGCGATGCGCGGCAAAAAGGGCATCAGCGTGTTCATGCTGTCGCCGCACAAGAAGATGAGCGCGTTCCAGACCGCGCAGATGTACAGCCTGCAGGATCCGAACATCTTCAATATCGCCGTGGAAGGCGTGTTCGACGACGCGCAGGACATCGTCAAGGCCGTGTCGAACGATCACGCGTTCAAGGCGAAGTACAAGATCGGCACGGTCAACTCGATCAACTGGGCGCGCGTCGTCGCGCAGGTCGTGTACTACTTCAAGGGCTATTTCGAAGCCACGAAGTCGAACGACGAGCGCGTGTCGTTCACGGTGCCGTCGGGCAACTTCGGCAACGTGTGCGCGGGCCACATCGCGCGCATGATGGGCTTGCCGATCGAGAAGCTGGTCGTGGCGACCAACGAAAACGACGTGCTCGACGAGTTCTTCCGCACGGGCATTTACCGCGTGCGCAAGGCGGCCGAGACGTATCACACCAGCAGCCCGAGCATGGACATTTCGAAGGCGTCGAACTTCGAGCGTTTCGTGTTCGATCTGCTCGGCCGCGATCCGGCGCGCGTGCTGCAACTGTTCCGCGATGTCGAGGAGAAGGGCGGCTTCGATCTCGCGGCGAGCGGCGATTTCGCGCGCGTGAAGGAGTTCGGTTTCGTGTCGGGCAGCAGCAGCCATGACAGCCGCGTGGATACGATCCGCGACGTGTTCGAACGTTACGACACGATGATCGACACGCACACGGCCGACGGTCTGAAGGTGGCGCGCGAACATCTGCAGCCGGGCATTCCGATGATCGTGCTGGAGACGGCGCAACCGATCAAGTTCGGCGAGACGATCCGCGAAGCGCTGTTGCGCGAGCCGGAGCGGCCGGCCGCATTCTCGGGCCTGGAGTCGCTGCCGCAGCGTTTCGAAGTGCTGCCGGCGGATGCGCAGCGCGTGAAGGACTTCATTGTGGCGAAGGCGGGCGCTTAAGACGCGGTTGCCGTGAAGCGTGAGCGCGTTGTCCAGGGCTCACGCAGCCTGGCCGACATGCTCCAGGCGCCTCACGCAAAATGACGCTTGCCGCGAAGCCTCGCGGCAAGCGCTCAAGCTCCAAAAAACTCCCCTGATAACGCCCGCCGCCCAGGCTATCTGCTTCGACCGCTACAATATTCTTTTAACCTGCGGCTTCGAGACCTGAGATGTCCACACCCACGCCCCGCGCGCCGATGCTCGCCACCGCCGAAGCCTTGGCGACCCTGCTCAGCGCAGCGAGCCCGATTGCCGGCACAGAATCGATCCCCACGCTGGAAGCGCTGAACCGCGTGCTCGCGGCCGACGTCACGTCGCCGCTCGACGTCCCGCCGATGAACACGAGTTCAATGGACGGCTACGCGATCCGCACGGCGGATCTGACGACGCAGGGCAACAGCCGCTTGCCGGTCTCGCAGCGCATTCCGGCCGGTCACGCGCCGGAGCCCCTGAAGCCCGGCACGGCGGCGCGCATCTTCACCGGCGCTACGGTGCCGCCCGGCGCCGACGCGATCGTGATGCAGGAGCAAACCGAAGCCGCCGGCGCGGAAGTCACCATCCTGCACAGTCCGCAACCGGGCGAATGGATCACGGCGCAAGGCGCGGATATCCGCAGCGGCTCGGTCATTCTTCCGGCGGGCACGCGGCTCACGCCGCAGGCGCTGGGACTCGCCGCCTCGGTCGGTTGCGCCGAACTGGTGGTGCGGCGGCGCGTCAAGGTCGCCGTGTTCTTCACCGGAGACGAGCTGACCATGCCCGGCGAGCCGCTGAAGCCGGGCGCGATCTACAACTCGAACCGTTTCACGCTGCGCGGCCTGCTGGAGAAGCTCGGCTGCGAAGTCACCGACTACGGCATCGTCGTGGACAAGCTCGACGCGACCCGCGCGACGCTGCGCGAAGCCGCCGAGGCGCATGACCTCATCCTGACTTGCGGCGGCGTGTCGGTGGGCGAGGAAGATCACGTGAAGCCGGCGGTGGAGGCAGAGGGCCGGCTTGCGATGTGGCAGATCGCGATGAAGCCGGGCAAGCCGCTCGCATTCGGCGCGGTGCGCCGCGCGGCGCAGCGTGGTGAGGCGGCGGAGTCGGCTTCCGCTGCGGCATTGGCCTCGGCCTCGGACTCGGCGGAAACCTTCTTTATCGGCTTGCCCGGCAATCCGGTGTCCAGCTTCGCCACTTTCCTGCTGTTCGTGCGTCCGTTCATCCTGAGCCTCGCCGGCGTGCAGACGGTCGCGCCGCGCGCACTGTCGCTGCGGGCGGATTTCACGCAGAGCAAGGCCGACCGCCGCAACGAATTCTTGCGCGCGCGCATCAACCCGGCCGGCGGCCTCGATCTGTTTCCGAATCAAAGTTCGGCCGTGCTGACGTCGACGGTCTGGGGCGACGGCCTGATCGATAATCCGCCGAATCACGCGATCAGCGCCGGCGAGACCGTGCGCTTCATTCCTTTTTCTGAATTGCTGAACTGAGGCCGGCCAGAGCCGGTGGCATCCCGATGAAGATTCAACTCCGATATTTTGCGAGCGTGCGTGAAGCGCTCGACCTGGCCGACGAAACCGTCGACCTGCCCGACGGCATCGCGACCGTCGGCGATGTGCGCGCGTGGCTGCGCGTGCGCGGCGGCATCTGGGCCGACACGCTGGCTGAAGGCCGCGCGCTGCGCATGGCCTGCAATCACGTGATGACCAGCGCCGGCACGCGCGTCACCGAAGGCTGCGAAGTCGCGTTTTTTCCGCCTGTCACCGGCGGCTGAACCGCCACGCCGCTTAACCGCATAGGAGCCACAGATGCCCGTTCGCGTCCAGACGGAAGACTTCGACCTCACCGCCGAGGTCGCCGCATTGCGCGCGCGCAATCCGAAGATCGGCGCCGTGGCGTGCTTCGTCGGCACCGTGCGCGATCTGAACGACGGCAGCACGGTCGAGACGATGGAACTCGAACACTATCCCGGCATGACGGAGAAGTCGCTGGAGGCGATCATCGTGAGCGCGCGGGAGCGCTGGCCAGGCATCGAGGTATCGATCGTGCATCGGGTCGGCAAGCTCTATCCGCTCGACCAGATCGTGCTGGTGGCGACGACGGCCATGCATCGCGGGGAAGCGTTCGCGTCGTGCGAATTCGTGATGGACTACCTGAAGACCCAGGCGCCGTTCTGGAAGAAAGAGAAGACCGAGGCCGGTGAGCATTGGGTTGATGCCCGCGTCACCGACGACGCGGCGCTCGCCCGCTGGGGCATTGAATCGGGCAATCGGACGGGGGAATAGACGCGGCGGGTTCGGGTTTGCAGGATTCTGCGGGCCAAACAAGCATCTTGGCGCCACTCACGACGTTCTGAAGCGCTCCCAAAACTGTAACCGCTCGGGTGATGCTTTCCGGCCCGCCGGATGGGATAAAACGACCCTGAAGCCTGAACCCGGTTCATTCATCCCGCGCCCGGCCAATGATCCGCGCCGGAAACGGCTCGCCTGACGGACGCGCCGCGTGAGCCGCATCCTCACCGTCGCGCGGACGCCGTTTCGGCGCAACGCGCTCCAGCAGCGCCTGCTGTTCCTCCGGAATCTTGTAGTCCCAGCCGAAACGGCTCAACTGTAGACTCTGCGCGATCCGCAGCGCCGGTTCCATGAAGCGCACCGCCGCGGCAGGCTGATAACGCGATTCGACCGTATTCAGAAACAGATACAGCCAGCGGCTGAAGTGCTGCGGCTCGATTCCCTCGAGCGGCTGATGCGCCTGCTGCACGTTGCCGCGGTATTGCTTCGCGCCCAGCACGAGGCTGCCCCAGAACGTGCACATCTTGGGCAGGTGATCGTCCCAGCGGCCCGCCAGCGTCGCGTCGAATACAGGGCCGAGCAGCGCATCGGCACGCACGCGGTCGTAAAAGCCGTAGACGAGATCGCGGATATTCGCCTCGGTGGGTTCGGCGGCGCGCTCGACGACCGGCGCGGCAGGGAAGGACGGGTTCATGCAAATTCCAAAAGAATGCGGCTATTCATCGCGCCTCGCAATAGGGCGCCGCGGAGCGTCAGGAATGGCCTCAAATCGAGGCCGAATGGAAGGAAGTAGGATGCGAACACCCCGCTTTTCGTAAGAATGCCCCAGGCAGGAAACGTTACCATTACTGCCGGACGACCCACCCCGCCTGTCTGCGCAGAACCGGAAAATATGCGTAGCGCCTGCATCTTAGGGCGAAGCGACGGCCCACGGCAACCCTTGCATCGACGCGGTTATCTCCCGGATCGCGGCTTGCGCTCATTGCGATACCTGCACTCATGAGACTGACCGACTATACGGATTACTCACTACGCGTCCTGCTCTACCTCGCCGTTCGCGGCAGTGGGTTGTCGACGATCCAGGACATTTCAGACGCGTACGGCATTTCCAAGAACCACTTGATGAAAGTCGTGCAGCAACTCGGCGAACTCGGCTGGGTCGAGACCGTGCGCGGCCGCAACGGCGGCCTGCGGCTCGCGGAACAGACGAACGCGCTGACTGTCGGCGAAATCGTGCGCGCGACGGAAAGCGACTTTGCGCTGGTCGGCTGTTTTCCGGATCAGCACGGTGAGCGCCGTGGTTGCGTGATTACCGCGCAGTGCCGTCTGCGAAACACGCTCGAGGCGGCGCGCAATGCCTTCCTCGCGGAACTCGACCGTCATACCATTGGAGAGGTGGCGCAGCCGCACGGCCCGTTGGCCGCGCTGCTCGGTTTGAGCAACGTGATTCCTATTACGCCGGTCGCTTCGGCTGGTGGCGACTCTGCGTCGCTGGCCTGAATGCGCCAGGCATTTCTCTCGCGTCAAATGTTAAATAGTTGACGCTTGAGGCAAAAAAGCGCTTGAAACCTGGATAAAACGCCTCATTTTGGTGGTAATCGAAATTGGAGGTCGCTTGATGAGAATCGACAAACTCACCACTAAATTCCAGGAAGCGCTGGCGGATGCCCAGAGTCTGGCCGTCGGCCATGACAATCAATACATCGAACCGGTTCACGTCCTTTCGGCGCTCGTCGCCCAACACGACGGCTCGGCACGCTCGCTGCTCTCGCGTGCCGGCGTGCACGTGCAGGCGCTGCAAACGGCGCTCGGCGACGCCATGACGCGTCTGCCGCAAGTGCAGGGCACGGACGGCAACGTGCAGATCGGCCGCGAGCTGACCGGTCTGCTGAACCAGGCCGACAAGGAAGCACAAAAGCTCAACGACACGTTCATCGCGAGCGAGATGTTCCTGCTCGCGGTCGCGGACGACAAAGGCGAGGCCGGCCGTCTCGCGCGTCAGCACGGCTTGTCGCGCAAGTCGCTGGAAAGCGCGATCGCCGCGGTGCGCGGCGGCTCGCAAGTGCATAGCCAGGACGCCGAAAGCCAGCGTGAAGCGCTGAAGAAATACACCGTGGATCTGACCGAGCGCGCGCGGGCCGGCAAGCTCGATCCGGTGATCGGCCGCGACGACGAAATCCGTCGTTCGATCCAGATCCTGCAACGCCGCACCAAGAACAACCCGGTGCTGATCGGCGAACCGGGCGTGGGTAAGACCGCGATCGTCGAGGGTCTGGCGCAGCGTATCGTCAACGGCGAAGTTCCGGAAACGCTGAAGGGCAAGCGCGTGTTGTCGCTCGATATGGCGGCCTTGCTGGCCGGCGCCAAGTATCGCGGCGAGTTCGAGGAGCGCCTGAAGGCCGTGCTGAGCGACATCGCGAAAGACGAAGGCCAGACCATCGTCTTCATCGACGAAATTCACACCATGGTCGGCGCGGGCAAGGCCGAAGGCGCAATGGACGCGGGCAATATGCTCAAGCCGGCGCTCTCGCGCGGCGAACTGCATTGCGTCGGCGCGACCACGCTCGACGAATATCGCAAGTACATCGAAAAGGATGCCGCGCTCGAGCGCCGCTTCCAGAAGGTGCTGGTCGACGAACCGACGGTGGAAGCGACCATCGCGATCCTGCGCGGTCTGCAGGAAAAGTACGAGCTGCATCACGGCGTCGATATCACCGACCCGGCGATCGTGGCGGCGGCGGAACTGTCGCATCGCTACATCACGGATCGTTTCCTGCCGGACAAGGCCATCGACCTGATCGACGAAGCCGCGTCGAAGATCAAGATGGAAATCGACTCCAAACCGGAAGAGATGGATCGGCTCGACCGTCGTTTGATCCAGTTGAAGATCGAACGCGAAGCCGTCAAGAAGGAAAAAGACGAAGCGTCGCAAAAGCGTCTGCAATTGATCGAGGAAGAAATCGAGCGGCTGAATCGCGAATATTCGGACCTCGAAGAAATCTGGACTGCGGAAAAAGCCGCGGTGCAGGGCAGCGCGCAACTGAAGGAAGAGATCGAGAAAACGCGGGCGGAAATCACGCGTCTGCAACGTGAAGGCAAGTTGGAAAAGGTCGCCGAATTGCAGTACGGCAAGCTGCCGGGGCTCGAAGCGCAGTTGAAGGAAGTGACCAAGGCCGAGGCGAACGAGCAGAACAATCCGACGCGTCCGCGGCTCTTGCGCACGCAGGTCGGTGCGGAAGAAATTGCTGAAGTCGTGTCGCGTTCCACCGGTATTCCGGTGTCGCGCATGATGCAGGGCGAACGCGAAAAGCTGCTGCAGATCGAGGAGAAGCTGCACGCGCGCGTGGTCGGCCAGGACGAGGCGATCAGCGCGGTGGCCGATGCGATCCGCCGCTCGCGCGCGGGTCTGTCGGATCCGAACCGGCCGTACGGTTCGTTCCTGTTCCTCGGACCGACCGGCGTCGGCAAGACCGAGTTGTGCAAGGCGTTGGCGTCGTTCCTGTTCGATTCGGAAGATCATCTGATCCGTATCGACATGAGCGAATTTATGGAGAAGCACAGCGTCGCGCGGTTGATCGGTGCGCCGCCGGGATATGTCGGCTACGAAGAAGGCGGTTATCTGACGGAAGCCGTGCGTCGCAAGCCGTATAGCGTGATCCTGCTCGACGAAATCGAGAAGGCGCATCCGGACGTGTTCAACGTGCTGCTGCAAGTGCTCGACGACGGCCGCATGACCGATGGACAGGGCCGCACCGTGGACTTCAAGAACACGGTGATCGTGATGACGTCGAACCTCGGTTCGCAAGTGATCCAGTCGATGGTCGGCGAGCCGCAGGAAGCGGTGAAGGACGCGGTCTGGGAAGAAGTGAAGCTGCACTTCCGGCCGGAGTTCCTGAACCGGATCGACGACGTCGTGGTGTTCCATGCGCTCGACCGCTCGAATATCCAGTCGATCGCGCGGATCCAGTTGCAACGTCTGCACGAGCGGCTGGCCAAGCTCGACATGCAACTGGTGGTGTCGGATTCGGCGCTCGAGCACGTCGGCAAGGTCGGCTACGATCCGCTGTTCGGCGCGCGGCCGTTAAAGCGCGCGATCCAGCAGGAGATCGAGAACCCAGTCGCCAAGCTGATTCTGGCCGGCAAGTTCGGTCCGAAGGATGTGATTCCGGTCGAACTGGAAGAAGGCAAGCTGGTGTTCGAACGCGTCGTGCATTAAGCGAAACGCGTTCTTC
The DNA here is from genome assembly GCF_046027915.1 of Paraburkholderia sp. RL17-347-BIC-D. Lineage (NCBI taxonomy): Bacteria > Pseudomonadati > Pseudomonadota > Betaproteobacteria > Burkholderiales > Burkholderiaceae > Paraburkholderia > Paraburkholderia sp. RL17-347-BIC-D. The sequence continues at coordinate 246,137 of NZ_JARESS010000005.1, read as the reverse complement.
GAAGAACGGAACGGCGGCGATCGAGCCGTTCCCGTCGACATTAAAAAGCGGCAACGAAGGTGACTTCGTTGCCGCTTTTTTTTATGCCCGTTGAATGCGCAAGCGGGCACACGGGCAGACGAGGCCGCCCGTGTTGTTAGGCGTTGCCTTTACCGAATAGCGCGGACAAGCCGCCGAGCGCGCCGAGTACGGTGGTGGCGTTCAGCTTGCCTTCGGCCGGCACTTCGCCTTCCGGCGTGGCCGCGTTGACGACGTGCGGCAGAATCTGCGACAGCAGGCCGGTGACCTGATCCGGCTGCACGCCGGCCTTCGCCGCGAGGTTGGTCACGGTCTCCGAGCCGAGCACGCTGTGCAGCGCGTCCGGCGCGATCGGCTGGTTCTCGCCGTTGCTGACCCACGAGGTCACGATGTCGCCGAGGCCTTTTTCCTTGAAACGGTCGATCAGGCCGTTCAGCCCGCCCGGCTGGCTATTGACGAATTCGAGTGCGGCCGAAACCAGGGCTTGCTGGCCACCGCCTTCGGGGGATTTGCCAACCAGGGAACCGAGTGTGTCGAGTAGGCTCATGACGGTCTCTCTTGAATGCCGACACGTGCTTGACGGGTCAGCGGGTGAAAACGCTGCGCGGTTGCGCGGCGCCGTGGAAGGAAGGCGGGCGGCGGCGCGGCGGCGCTGATGGTTCGTCGCGTGGGATCACGCGCGTATCACCTGGGCCGTTACGCTGCCGGCGCACAATCCTGTTTCGTACTCCGTTTCATTCTGTCCGGTCCTCGTTTCGTGCGGTCAGGCACCGCCCGAGGCCGCCGCAGCCGATGCGGCCTTGCTCTTCTTGGCTTTCTTCTTCGATGCTTTGGTATCCGAGGCATCAGCCGGCGCCGCCGCTGCCGCAGTAGCCGGCGCGGAAGCCGCTGCCGCCTCGGACGCCGCAGCCTTGCTCTTCTTCTTCGACTTCGACGCCTTCGCGCCGGAGGCATCCGCCGGGGCGGCTGGCGTCGTATTTGCAGCCGTGGTTGGCGCCGCCGTAGGCGCAGTAGCCGCGGGCGCTGCCTTGGTGCCGGCCGTGCTGCTCGGCTTCGCAGCGGGCTTGGCGCCGCTCGGCGGCGTGGACGAGCCATTGATCGTCAGTCCGGCCGCTTCGAGATTGGTTACCGATTTGGCTCCGATGCCCTTGACGCGCGTGGCGAGATCATCGGCGTCTTTGAACGGGCCATTCTTGGTGCGTTCGTCGATGATCGCTTTCGCATGCACCGGGCCAATACCCTTAACCGATTCGAGCGCCGCCTGATCGGCGGAGTTCACTTCGACGGCCGCCGCAAATCCGGCCGACAGCGACAAAGCCAAAGCAACGCAAAGCATTAAAAGCTTCTTCAGCATGGCAAGCACTCCATTGAGGGCAAAAAAGTGAGCCGCAAAGGGACGACTCAAACGACTCGGGACGACGCATCCTGTCAGCATTCGCTGCGCTTAAGCATAGAACAAATTGCGCGCCCTTATTTGCGAACGCGGACGATTTATACCGATCGATTCATGACAAGTAAATCAGTGTGAACAAGATTTAAACCTTTTGCCTCGTTATTAGGCTCTTATGAGTTTATCGATCAAACCCCCACGCCATAAAAAAATGACCGTGGAGACAAATGACAGCACGACGCGCTTGACTTAGAGTGCACTCGAAGTCCTAACCTGAGTTCCGTCATGTCGAATATCTCGAAAGCACTCACCATCGGGCAGGTCGCTGAAACGATCGGCGTTTCGACGCATACGCTGCGCTACTACGAACAGGCCGGGCTGATTCGCGCCGTCGGCCGCACGCAGGCGGGGCATCGGCTGTATTCGCCGGCCGATCTCGACTGGCTGCAGTTCGTGATGCGCCTGAAGGCGACCGGTATGCCGATCGCCGGCATGCAGGCGTTCGCGGCGTTGCGCGCGCAAGGTCAGCCGACGGTGGGCGCGCGCCGCGACATGCTGGTGGCGCATCGGGATGCGGTTTTGGCGCGAATCGCCGAGTTGCAGATCAACCTCGGCGCGATCATCGACAAGATCGCGTACTACGAAGCGGCCGGGCGCGCACCGGCCGCCGATCATTCGACACGACAGACCGACGAAACCCAGTCGCATTCACATTCGGAAGAGGACTCACCATGGACCACGCACACAACGACCGCTACACCCGAGGCTGGGACAAACTGAAGCAGATCGACGGCTCGGCCGGCGAGCAGGTGATCGCCGCGCTCGCGCCGATCGCGCCGGATTTTGGCCGTCTGCTGATCGAATTCGGCTTCGGCGATATTTACAGCCGGCCGCAACTCGATCTGCGCGCGCGTGAAATCGCCACCATCGCCTCGTTGGCCACGCTCGGCTCCGCGCAGCCGCAACTGAAGGTGCATATCGAGGCGGCGTTGAACGTCGGCTGCACGCGCGAGGAGATCGTCGAGGTGTTCATGCAGATGGCGCTTTATGCGGGATTTCCGGCGGCGCTGAATGCGCTGTTCGCCGCACGCGAGATTTTCGAGCGCCATGATCAGGCATTGAATGACGCGCAATCGGCGAGCGCCGCGCAGGTGCGGGAGGAGGAAACCCACGCGGGTTGAGATCCGCGAGGCAAGGGCGACAGCAAGGGTAGGGCGAGCGGCTGCTTGGATCAGCCGCTTTTTATTGAGCCTGCAACGCAACTAACGGTCTATTATTGGCAGCCACTACGACAGAGCGTATGTGGGCAGGAACCAAACAGCGGCTTATCAGGAAGAAAGCCCGGCCATTCTGCAGCCTACGACAGACAGCCCCGTCAAGCCGCCGAATCCGCCCGAAGCGCCGCCTCGGCATGCGAATACCGCTTGCTCACCACACGCCAATACATCAGCAAGCCGATGCCCGCAATCGCCAGACTCGCGGTATTCGCCACCCAGAAGCCACGCGCGCCGGTCAGCCATTCCGGCGTGACGCCGGTCACGTTGAAGCCGAGCACATAGCCGCCGCCGAGCCCGACGCCCCACAGCGCCACCGCGTAGATCACGGTCGGCACGACCGCCACCTTGTAGGCGCGCAGCACGAACGCGGTGGTGATCTGCAACGCATCGAACAGGTGGTAGCACACGACGATCAACACCAGCGGCAACGCCGCCGCCACGACCTGCGCATTCGGCGTATAGCCTTCGATGATGTAGGGCCGCAGCACCAGCACGATCGCGCCGTAACAGCAGGCGATCGCCATGGCCATCATGATGCCGTGACGCGACAGCGTGCGCGCCGCTTCCGGACGATGCGCGCCGAGCGCCTGCGCGACCAGCGTCGACGAAGCGATGCCGATCGACAGCGGCGTCATGTACAGCACCGCGCCGATATTGCCGGCGATCTGGTGGCCAGCCAAGGTCGTGGTGCCGAAGCGCGCAATGAAGAGCGCCATGAACGTGTAGGAGGTCACTTCGATCAGATACGACAGGCCCATTGGAATGCCCAGCCGCAATTGCGCCGCCTGGCGTCGCCAGACCGGCCAGCAGAACTGCGAGAAGATCGCGAACGGCGTGAATACGTCGACGCGCGTCAGCAGCAGCATGCCGAGTGCGGCCAGCGCCCAGTTGATCATGGTGCTGGCGAGCGCGCAGCCCGGCCCTCCGAGCGCCGGCACGCCGAACCCGCCGAAGATGAACCACGTATTGAGCGGTACCTTCAGCAGCAGCGCGCCGATCTGCAGGATCATCACGAGTCGCGGCTTGCCGACCGCATTGGTGATCGAACTGTAGACGCGAAAAGCGAGGCCGGCCGGCAAGCCGAAGGCCAGAATCCGCAGATACGCGACAGTGCGCTCGTGCAGCGCCTCGGGCACGCGCGCCAGCTGCAGCACGGGGCCCGGAAAAAACAGAATCAGGAAGCCGATCACGGTTAGCGCCGCCGCGAGCCACAAGGCCTGGCGAACTTCCTCGCCGATCTCGGTGTAGCGGCGCGCGCCGTAGAGTTGCGCGGTAATCGGTTGCAGCGCGGTCAGAATGCCGGTCAGGCCGATATATACGGAGATATAGATCGACGAGCCGAGGCCGAGCGCGGCCAGGTCGACTGCCGAGTAGCGGCCGACCATCGCCGTATCGATCACGCCGAACGCGATGATCGCCAGTTGGCCGATCAACACCGGCCACGCGAGGCCGGCGATTTTCCGTACGTCGGCGAGCATGCTCAGTCGGACTTCTTGTGCCAGTTGCGGCGTTTGACGACCGGCGGCTTCGGACGGTCGATGCGCACGTACAGACGGAAGCGTTCGTCACGGTCGGCCACGCGGCGGCCTTCCCACACCAGCTTCCAGACGAAGTCGGACATCGCGCTCGGTTCGCCGTAGTCCTGCGTGTCCTGACGCAGGATTACGTCGCAGTCCTGGTCGAAGGAGAAGTGCATGTCGCCGAAATAGGCGAAGGTCGCGATCTGCGCATTACCGAGGCGCACCGGTGAAATGCAGGTGTAGTCGTCCGGCAGATGGGCGGATATCTGTTCAGCGACGTCCTTATAGGTCCGGCTGTAGTTGACGACCGGCAGCCATAACGTCATGAGCAGCACCCACATCAAGGTGGTGCCGGCGCTCGAAAGCACCACGCTGCGCCACAAGACTTTCGGATGGCGCGCGAGACGCCACCGCACCAGCACGAACCAGCAGATCGTGACGGCGACCGCGCACACGAACGACAGGATCTTGAACTGCGGCGCGAAGCCCGGCGCGAGACGCGCGAGGTTGCGCGCGAGCGGATGCGGGAAGCCGGTCAGCCCCGCGATATAGACCAGCCAGACGAAGCTGCCGAGAATCGTGAAGCTCAGGAGCGCGAACCAGTCGATCGCGTTGATCGCGCCGCGCTTGAGCGTGGGCAGCGCGAAAGCGGCCAGCACTGCGAGCGGCGGCAGCAGCAGCATGTAAAGCCGGTTCGACTGATGGCTCTGCAGCACGACCAGCACGAACAGCGGCCCGATTACCGAAAGCGGAATGGCGACGTGCGGCGCGCGCCGCAGGCCCGACCAGCTGAACCATGCCCAGAGTGCCAGCGGCCACGCCGGCCAGGTGAAGAGCGGCAGATTTTTCAGCGCATAGCCGGCGACCGAGCCGGGCGGCCCGGCGAACGAACTCAAGCTGACGTGCACCCACTGATTGAGGTACCAGACGGCGTCGTTGGGGAAGGCGGCGAGCGCGGCGATCGGCCACGCCACGGACAGTGCGAGCGCGACCGGCAGACCCGCCAGCAGGAGCCAGCGCGAGCGTGTCTCGCGCACGATCAGGGTCATCGCCAGCGTGCCGAGCAGCAGTGCGCCGACCAGCACCGGGCTGCTGGCCAGGGTGACGAGCGCGATGGCGAGTCCCCAGATCAGCGCGCCCTGAATCGGCTTGTCGATCATGCGCACGAGCCCGTACACGAGCATCGCGATGCCGAAGAACTGCGCGAGCTGCGGCGTGGTTTCGTGGCCGCGCTCGGCGAGGCCGAAGCAGGCGAGCAGGATCAACAGCGCGCCGTCGGCGAGTGTGCGGCCGTAGTCGCGTGGTTCCGGCTCGCCGCCGAACGCGTACTTGAACGGCTGGACTTCGGCGCGGCGGCCGAGCAGGTAGGCGGCGTACCAGACGAACGCGCAGCCCGCGCAGAACATCAGGCCGGTGAAGACACGCGAGGCATTGCTCGCATCGACCCACGGCGCGAGCAGGCGGATCGCGCTGGCGCCGAACCAGTAGCCGAGCGGACCGTCTTCAGTGAGGTATTTGCCGACCAGATTCGGCAGCAGCCAGTCGTGCGCGCCGCCGTTCGCCATGGTCCACATGACGCCGAAGCCGGCTGCATCCTCGTTCTTCCACGGATCGCGGCCGAACAGTCCGAACGATGCGTAGACGATACAGATGGTCAGCAACAGCCAGCGCGGCAACGCACTGGTCGCTGAAGCAGTGAGGCGAACGACAGGTCTCATGCGGTGTGTGGATATCGGATAAGCGGTGCAGCCGGGACCGGACGGCATGTCCGGCTGGAATGGCCAATTTGGAGCATCCGGCATTGTAGTCGTGCCGTGCGATGCGCGTCACGGCCGGTAACGGCTCGCAACGTCGTTGGGAAAGCTGTAACACGAGTTCGGCGCTGCGCCGCGCGCGAGCGCTTGACCCTCGGGCATTGGCGATGAATCAGCCAGGCGACAAAAAAGGGCAGCTCGCGCTGCCCTTTTTGCTCCTGCTTCGCTGCCGGCCAAAGCCGGCGACGAGTCAGGTATTACTTCGCTGCTGCCTTGCCGGTAGCGCGCGAGCCGAACTTGTTGCGGAACTTCTCGACGCGGCCTGCCGTGTCCATGATCTTTTGCTGGCCGGTGTAGAACGGATGCGATTCCGACGACACTTCGATCTTGGCGAGCGGGTAGGTCTTGCCGTTGAATTCGGCGGTTTCACGCGTCTGGATGGTCGAGCGCGTCACAAACTTGAAGTCGTTCGAAACGTCGATGAACAGAACTTCGCGGTAATCCGGGTGAATGCCTTCTTTCATGGTCTTTCCTTTAATCTGGCGGTAGCCAACCCGCGTGCGACCGTATTTGAACGGACCGCATCTAGGCGCGAGCCACTTGCCTATGGTCGAAAAACGGCGATTATGCCAGAAAATCAGTCGCTTGACGACTTTTGCGCCGGCTTTTTGCTAACGGTGCATGCCGTTTTCACGGCTGTTTTGCAGGGTCGCGGCGCGTGTGCGCACCGGGCGGCGGCCGTTGCCTGGCGGGCGTTGCGCGTCAGCCGGACGTGAATGTCATGCCGACTCGCGCCGGATCCTGCCTGTAATAGCGTGCGAGCAACCGGTAAAGCTCCGGATACTCGGCTTCGAACGCCTGCGGTTGGACGAACAGCGCCTCGCTGCAAACGGCAAAAAATTCCGATGGGTGGTCTGCCGCGTACGGATCGATCAGCGAGTCGCGCTCGAAGCGCGCCCAGCGGCGCTCGGGCACCGCGTCGACTTTCGCGCAGAAGTGGTCGTAAGCGTGGTCGAACACGTCGGCCCACGCTTGGGAATCGAGCGGCGCGTGCCAGCGGCGAATGAGCGGTGGGTGGCCGTCCGCCTCGCCGTTCAGCATGTCGATCTTGTGCGCGAATTCGTGAATCACGACGTTATAGGCGTCCGAGCCGTCCGTCATCTGCGCGTCTTCCCACGACAGCACCACGGGTCCGCCTTCCCATGCTTCGCCGCTCGCGTCCTGTTCGACTTCGTGCACCACGCCGTCTTCGTCCTCGACGGTTTTGCGGATCACGAACTCGCCCGGATAGACGATCACGCCGACCCAGCCGCGATACAGATCGAGGCTCAGGTTCAGCACCGGCAGACACGCTTGTGCCGCGATCGCCACGGTCATCGCGTCGGTCAGCTCAAGCTCGTGCGCGGTCGAAAATTCCTTCTGCGCGAGGAACAGGCTCGTCAGTTCGCGCAAGCGCACGAGCTCCGGCGCATCGAGATGCGCGAGGAACGGCAGGCCGTCGAGCGTGGCCTGCCAGAGCGAATCGTCGATCGCGTAGTCGCGCAGCGCGCGCTCGCGCCGGCGTGTGCCGAACCATTGAGTCAGTTTCGAGAGCATGGCCTGAAGCAACCTTTAGTCGATCTGTTTTTGCCACGCGGCAAATAGGCCGCCGCATATCGCCACGCCGATCAGGAAGTAGAAGCCGTCCAGCGAGGCCAGAAAACTGGCCTGTTGCGCGACCGTGCGGCTGATTTCCACGATCGCCAGCGAGTGCGCCTCGGACGGCGAGCGGCCGGCGACGGCAAAGCCATTCGTCAGCGCGGCGAGCGAGTTCTGGAACAGAGGATTGTACGGATTCACGAACTCCGCGAGGCGAGTTTCGTGCAGCGCCTGCCGATGCTGCTCGACGATGATCACGGAGGCCGTCGCGAACGACATGGTCAGTTGCCGCACGATGTTTTTCAGCCGGTAGCCGTGCGTGAATTCTTCGATGGCGAAAATTCTGAATGTCAGATTGGCGACCGGCAGCACGATGAACAGCAACAACAGGCCGCGCAACAGCAGCGGCAGCAGCAACGCCGCTTCGCCGACGCCGGGCGACATGCGCGTCATCCACGCCGCCGCGAACGCGGCCACCGCGAAGCCGGGCACGATGATCCACTTCTTGCGCGGCAGCAGCTTCGCATAACGGAAATAGACGAACAGGGCACTCGCCGAAATCAGCGACGTCACGCCGACCAGTGGCCCGGTGTTTTCGACCGGATAGCCGAGTCCACTCTCGAGAAAGCGCGAGATCAGATAGCTGAACACGGTCGAGATGTAGTAGTAGAACATGTAGAGCACGAGCCCGACCTGGAAGACCTTCTCTCGCAACGCATTGAGGCGCACGAGCGGCGCGGGATGATGCCACTGGTGATAGGCGAACCAGCCTAGCGCGACGATCCCGGCGACGCTCAGCAGAATCAGTCCGGGCGACGCGCTGAACAACTGGAAGCGCACCTGCTGCATCACGATTTGCAGCGCGCCTTGTGCGAACGCGAAGATAATGTACGGCCAGAAATGGGCGGCGCCCCGTTCCTCTGGCAGGCGGTTGCCGGAGTCGGGCAGCGCGAGCAAGGCCAGCACGGCGAACAGCACGCCCACGGGCGCCGTGCACGCGAACAGCGCGCGCCAGTCGAAATGCCCGACCAGTTGGCCGCCGATCAGCGGCGCGAGCGCGCTGCTCAGGACGATCAGCACGAGAAACGCACGGGTGGCCGCGGGCCGCTGCTGCGGTTTGAAACTCATCTGAATCAGGATGCGGCAAGTGCCCATCATCGGCCCGATGAAGTAGCCTTGGAAGCCACGCGCGAACGCCAGTTCGATCGACGATTCGCACATCGCCGCGGCCATCGCACCGGCAGCATAGAGCAGCATGCAGCCGGCCACGTAGCGCCGGTAACCGAAGCGTTCGACCCACCATTGCTGCTGCAGGATGCCGAGCACCGCCGCGACTGCATAGGCGCTCGACGCCCACACCAGTTCATCGGGCGACGCGTTGATGCCGCCGGCGATATAGCTGGTGAAAAACGAGAAGATCGAGTTGTCGAAATAATCGAGGCCGGTGACGACGGCCAGCACCCAGGGGAAGAAATCGCCGCGCAGTTTTTCGACGCTGAACAACCGTACGCGGGATGACGTCGTGCTCATGAAGATTCGCCCGGCGTGGGGTCGTCAGATTCTTTTGCCTGCTTTGCGGGTGGCGCATTGCCCGCTTTGGCGCGCGCGCTGCGGCGCTGTTCGAGCAGCGCCTCTGCGTTCTCGCCAGCGAGGCGCCGCTTGAGATAGTCGAGGTCGGGGCTCAGTTCGGCGCGCAGCTTCTGCGCTTCCTTCAGTTCGCGGCGCATGCTTTCGATGCGCGCGTCGAGTGCTGCGACCTGTTGCTCGATGGCGTCGTGAATCTGCTGCAGCGATTCGGTCGAGTAGCGGTGGCCGCCGTCGACGGCCTCCAGCGGACGCTTGAGCATTTCGGTGACGCTGTGCAGCGAGAAGCCGAGCGAGCGCAAACGCAGAATGCGGCCGAAGCGCTTCAGATCATCCTCGTCGTAAAGCCGGTAGCGGCCTTCGCTGCGCGTGGGCGAAACGAGGCCGCGTTCCTCGTAGTACTTCAGGGTGCGCGCGGTGACGCCGAGACGTTCGGCGGCGTCGCGTACCGTCAGCAGAGTGGGTGAGTCCTTGGACATAGGCGTGTGACAGATATGACGGACTGGTTGCATTGTACTTCAACGTGTACGTTCACGTACATGTTGCTGCGCTAGACGACATCGACGTTGGGAAGCTGACGTGGTTTGCGCGCGACGCGGAGACGACAAAAAAGACGGACGAAAAAAAACCGCTCGTTTGCGACGAGCGGCTTTTCTATGCGATGCGGATGGAACGGCTAGTGCGGCAATATCGGCCCAAGGCCTTAGCTGCCACCGCCACGACGCATCATGTCGAAGAACTCGGAGTTGCTCTTCGTCTGACGGATCTTGTCGAGCAGGAATTCCATCGACTCGACTTCGTCCATGTCGTGAATGAACTTGCGCAGCACCCAGATCTTTTGCAGCACTTCGGGCTTGATCAGCAGTTCTTCGCGGCGCGTGCCTGACTTGTTCAGGTTGATCGACGGGTAGACGCGCTTTTCAGCAAGACGGCGCTCGAGGTGCACTTCCATGTTGCCGGTGCCCTTGAATTCTTCGTAGATCACGTCGTCCATGCGGCTGCCGGTTTCGATCAGCGCCGTGCCGATGATAGTCAGCGAGCCGCCTTCCTCGATATTGCGCGCCGCGCCGAAGAAGCGCTTCGGACGTTGCAGCGCGTTGGCGTCGACACCACCCGTCAGCACCTTGCCCGAGGCCGGCACGACGGTGTTGTACGCACGCGCGAGACGCGTGATCGAGTCGAGCAGAATCACCACGTCGTTCTTCATTTCGACGAGGCGCTTGGCTTTTTCGATCACCATTTCGGCGACTTGCACGTGACGCGCGGCCGGTTCGTCGAACGTGGAGGCGATCACTTCGCCCGCCACCGAACGCTGCATTTCGGTCACTTCTTCCGGGCGTTCGTCGATCAGCAGCACGAACAGCACGACATCCGGATGGTTCTGCTTGATCGCGTGAGCGATGTGCTGAAGCATCACGGTCTTGCCGGACTTCGGCGACGCCACCAGCAGGCCGCGTTGCCCTTTGCCGATCGGCGCGATCATGTCGATGATGCGGCCCGTGACGTTTTCTTCGCCACGCATTTCACGTTCGAGCAGCAGCACCTTGTTCGGGTGCAGCGGCGTCAGGTTTTCGAACATGATCTTGTGCTTCGAGGCTTCCGGCGGCTGGCCGTTGACCTTGTCCACCTTCACCAGCGCGAAATAGCGTTCGCCGTCTTTGGGCGTGCGCACTTCGCCTTCGATCGTGTCGCCCGTATGCAGGTTGAAGCGGCGGATTTGCGACGGGCTGATGTAAATATCATCCGTGCTGGCGAGGTACGAGGTTTCCGGCGAGCGCAGGAAGCCAAAGCCGTCCGGCAGCACTTCAAGCGTGCCGTCGCCGAAGATCGTGTCGCCCGTTTTGGCTCGTTTTTTTAGAATGGCAAACATCAATTCCTGCTTGCGCAGGCGGTTCGCACTTTCGATCTCGAGGCCATTGGCCATCTCGATCAATTCGGACACGTGCAGAGTCTTAAGCTCGGATAAATGCATACGGAGAACCCGCAGGAGAAGGTGCGACGAAATGAAATCTGGGAGGAGAGTGAGCGGAACCGCTCAAGGACTTACACGTCTTTTCGACGTTTTGCGGATTCTAGCATAGCACACGCCAGTTTCCGTCAGTGCGACGGCATGGCATCTTTCTTGTTGAGCGTGTTGCCGGCTGACAACACGCTCAACACAACGCGCCCGCGGGCCCCGGAAGGCTCGGAGCGCGCCGTTGCGACCGCTATTACAGGTTGCCGTCGAGGAACGCGGTGAGTTGCGACTTCGACAACGCGCCGACTTTCTGCGCGGCGACAGCGCCGTTCTTGAACAGGATCAGCGTGGGGATGCCGCGCACGCCGAACTTGACCGGCGTCGATTGATGTTCGTCGACGTTGATCTTGGCGATTTGCAGGCGATCGGCGTAATCCTTCGCGACTTCGTCGAGGATCGGCGCGATCATCTTGCACGGACCGCACCATTCAGCCCAGAAATCGAGCAGCACGGGTTTATCGGATTTAACGACGTCCTGTTCGAACGATGCGTCGCTAATATGCTTGATTTGTTCGCTCATTGTATGAATACCTCTATCGGTTCGAGGCCCGCCTGAATTGCTCGCCACGATACGTCAAAACCTAAGGAAACTTCCGTTCGCTTTGCCGCAATCGGAGCCTTTCGACACACGCCGGAAAAGGTGAAAGCCCGTTTCGGAATATGCGGAGAGCTCGCGCTTGCGGGTCATCCGTACGGCAGTTTAGCTTAATTCGCTATGCGTTGCCGGGGGCGATAGTACCCATCAGGGGCAGTGGGGCCAACGGCTGCCGATGAAGTGCCACCGTGTTTCATCAACCATGACGCAGCCTATCTGGAGGCTCCGCAGCCAAACTCAAGTGGCATCCGCACGGGTTGGTCGCGGCATTCGTCTATATGGTGTAAAGGGCGCGATTCGGCGCGCCGTTGACGCTTTGCTCGTATTAACAGTCGCACGACGGCCCAAGCGGTGATAGAATGTTTCGTGACGGGCCTCCTCGCATGGAGGGATGGTCAACCTGGTCAGGTCGGGAACGAAGCAGCCACAGCCGTTTTCCACCAGTGCCGAGGGTCGGGCTCGTCACCTTCCTTTTTCTGTTTTCTCTAGTTGTTCTCCGCGGGTTCTTCCGCGAACGCTTTCCATCTCCTGTTTTACCCTGAGTGCAGCGGCATGCAACCGTGCCTTATCGTGTTTTCGCGCGCCTTATCTATTTTTTTCTATCGGTCCGTTAGGCAGTTTCAATGAAGTGGCGCGAAGCGTTCGCGCGCCGTCGCGAATCGGTTTTGCGCGGCATCGTTACTGATACAATTTCCGGATGACCTATCAAGTTCTCGCACGCAAATGGCGGCCGAAGGATTTCGCTTCGCTCGTCGGACAGGAGCACGTGGTGCGCGCGCTCACGCACGCGCTCGACGGCGGCCGTCTGCACCATGCCTATCTGTTTACCGGCACACGCGGCGTCGGCAAAACCACGCTGTCGCGCATCTTCGCCAAGGCGCTGAATTGTGAAACCGGTGTGACCTCCACGCCGTGCGGCGTGTGCCGCGCGTGCCGCGAGATCGACGAAGGGCGCTTCATCGACTATGTGGAGATGGACGCGGCGAGTAATCGCGGCGTCGACGAAATGGCGGCGCTGCTGGAGCGCGCCGTCTACGCGCCGGTGGATGCGCGCTTCAAGGTCTACATGATCGACGAAGTGCACATGCTGACCAACCACGCCTTCAACGCCATGTTGAAGACGCTGGAAGAGCCGCCTTCGCACGTCAAGTTCATTCTCGCGACTACGGATCCGCAAAAGATTCCGGTCACGGTGCTGTCGCGCTGTCTCCAGTTCAATCTGAAGCAGATGCCCGCCGGCCATATCGTCTCGCATCTCGAGCACATTCTCGGCGAAGAGAAAGTGCCGTACGACGCCCAGGCGCTGCGCCTGCTCGCACGCGCGGCCGACGGTTCGATGCGCGACGCGCTCTCGCTGACCGATCAGGCGATCGCCTATTCGGCCAATCAGGTCAATGAAGAAGCCGTGCGCGGCATGCTCGGCGCGCTCGACCAGAGCTACCTGATTCGTCTGCTCGACGCGCTCGCGGACGGCGACGGCGCCGCGGTGCTGTCGGTCGCCGACGAGATGGCGTTGCGCAGCCTGTCGTTTTCGACGGCGCTGCAGGATCTGGCGAGTTTGCTGCATCGGATCGCGTGGGCGCAATTTGCGCCGTCGTCGGTGCTGGACGAGTGGCCCGAGGCGGCCGACCTGCGCCGCTTCGCTGAAGCGCTGAGCGCCGAGCAGGTGCAATTGTTCTATCAGATCGCGACGATCGGCCGAAGCGAACTGGGTCTCGCGCCGGACGAATACGCCGGCTTCACCATGTCGCTGCTGCGCATGCTCGCGTTCGAACCGGCGCCGACGGGCGGTGGTGGCGCAGTGGGTTCGGGCCGTGCGCCTGGCCAGGCGGGGGCGAGTGGGGCGAAACGCGCGGGTGCGCCGGCTGTGGCCGCGCACCAGGGCGCGTCGGGAGCGCCGGCGATCGCGGGTGCGAGCGCTGTGTTGGGGAGTTCGCGTGGAGCGAGCGTGGACGCCACTGCGCCGGTCCGCGAAACGCAGACTGGCAATGCTGCGGCAGTAGGTAAGGGCGCTGCGGCTGACGCATCGGTTCAGCCTGCGCAGCAAACCAATAGCTCGATTGAAGTACGGCCTGCTGATAACAGCATTCAAGCTACGCCGCCGGATTCTGCTCAAGGCATGGCAGCAGAGCAATCGCTTGATGCGCAGCCGGCAATCACCGCCGAGTCGGCGCCGGTTGTTCATGAGGTGAATTCAGCGCCGTTGCAGGCGGTGGACGATGCCGCCGCGACACCTGCGTCGCCAGTGTCGTCTGCAACCCCTGCGGCCGCCGCCTTGGCGCCGTGGGATGACGCGCCCGCCGACTCGGCGGTGAACGAAGCTTCCGTAACCGCTGGCGTTGATGGTTCGGCCGCAACTGAAATCCCCGCAGCCGCATCCCTCGACGACTCAGCGCCCGCGTCTTCGCTAAGCGCACCCGCAGCCGCCGCGCTCGCACGCACCGAGCAGGCCGCAGCAGTACCGTCTCAAGAGCCGTCACCCGCAGCCGATAGCGCGCCGCGTCGCGCAGGCGGCGCGAGCGCCGCACTCGATGTCTTGCGCAGCGCCGGTTTGAAAGTGTCCTCGGACCGTGGCCGCGCAACCGCGGCAGCGGCCGCGAAGCCCGCCGCGCCGGCTACGCCGAAGCCGGCCGCGCCGCGCGTCGTCGTTCCCGTGCCGACGCCGGGCGCCGCGCGCCGCGCGCCGCAGCAGGATGCCGCGCCAGCAGCCCCGGCCGCTCGCGCCGCAGGGGCAGCGCAGTCAGCGCCCGCGCAGCGTAACGGCGCCGAGCAAAGCGGCTCGTCGGTGCCCCCGTGGGACGACATGCCGCCCGACGAATACATACCGCTCACCGCCGCGGACGAAGGCTACTACGGCCTGCCGGACGACAGCTACATGCCTGTGTTCGACAGCGGCCCTGACGATGTCCGCGTAAGCGCGACGCCAGCGGCCACACCCGCGCCGGTGGTCGATCAACGTCCGCTGCCGCCCGCCGTGCCGCTCGATCCGCTGGGTTTCAAAGGCGACTGGCCGGCGCTCGCCGTCGACCTGCCGCTCAAGGGCATCTCATATCAGCTCGCATTCAACAGCGAACTGATGGCGCTCGAAGGCAACACGCTCAAACTGAACGTGCCTGTTCCGCAGTACGCGGAAACCTCGCAGGTCGCTAAACTGAAAACGGCGCTCGCCGACAAGCTCGGCCAGACTGTCGAGGTGCTGGTCGAAGTCGGTCCGGCGCGCCGCACGGCCGCCGCGCACGACGCCGCCCTGCGCGCGCAGCGTCAGCAGGAGGCGGAGCGCGAGATCGGCGCCGATCCGTTCGTGCAGTCGCTGATCCGCGAGTTCGGCGCGAGCATCGTGCCGGGCTCGATCCGCCCGATTACTCCGGACGCCGGTTCGAACGGCGCGCCGTCGGTCCACTGATTCGCCGCGCGATGCACCATAGCGCGTCCGATTTCCGAATTTCACGCTATCAAGAAGGAGCATGTCCATGATGAAAGGCCAACTCGCCGGGCTGATGAAGCAAGCCCAGCAGATGCAGGAAAACATGAAGAAGATGCAGGAGCAACTCGCGCTGATCGAAGTCGAGGGGCAGTCGGGCGCCGGTCTCGTGAAGGTGACGATGACCTGCAAGAACGACGTGCGCCGCGTATCGATCGACCCTAGCCTGCTCGCCGACGACAAGGACATGCTGGAAGACCTCGTCGCCGCTGCGTTCAACGACGCCGTGCGCAAGGCCGAAGCCACCGCCCAGGAAAAGATGGGCGGCATGACCTCGGGCCTGCCGTTGCCGCCGGGCTTCAAGCTGCCGTTCTGAACCAGGCCGCCGCAAGGCGGCGGGTCAGGCGCCGTAGCTGCTGTCGCCGCGGCGTGAACGGAACGCGCGAATTGCGCACGCTGCACGTGCCGTCTGTGCGGCACTCGCTGCGCGCGTGTTCCGGCTGGACCCGACCGGCCGTGGCTCGGCTGAAGTGCGCATCGCGCGCGCTTAACCGGGCCGTCGCCGGAATGATGTAAACCGATCGAATCAACCGCATCGCCACCCGGATAGCCGGGCACTACCCACTTCGACGCCGATCCGCATGAAACAACCTTCCGCCTTGTCGGCGCTCGTCGAAGCGCTGCGCGCGCTGCCCGGTGTCGGGCCGAAGTCCGCGCAACGCATGGCGTACCACCTGATGCAGCACGACCGTGACGGCGCCGAAAAACTCGGCCGCTCGCTGCTGTTCGCCACCGAGCATCTGCAGCACTGCGAGAAGTGCAACACCTTTACCGAAGCGCAGATCTGCGAGGTCTGCCTCGATGAAGAGCGCGATCCCACCTTGCTGTGCGTCGTCGAGACGCCCGCCGACCAGATCATGCTCGAGCAGACCATGACCTATCGCGGCCTCTATTTCGTCTTGATGGGGCGCCTGAGTCCGCTCGACGGCATCGGTCCGAAGGAGATTCATTTCGACCGGCTGGTCAGACGCGCGTCGGATGGCGTCGTCAAGGAAGTCGTGCTCGCCACCAATTTCACCAACGAAGGCGAGGCGACCGCGCATTACCTCGGGCAGACGCTCAAGGCGCGCGGCCTCGCCGTTACGCGCCTCGCGCGCGGCGTGCCGGTGGGCGGCGAACTCGAGTATGTCGACGCCGGCACGATCGCCCGCGCCATGCTCGATCGTCGCTCGATGTAGAAGGCGCCCGCCGCACGGCAACGGGCGTCAGGATCGGAACGGCTTTGCATGGGGCAGGAGTAGGCGCTAAAGCGCCAACTCCTGCCGACAGCTTTGCATGGGGCGGGAGTAGGCGCTAAAGCGCCAACTCCTGCCGACAGCTTTGCATGGGGCGGGAGTAGGCGCTAAAGCGCCAACTCCCGCCGACAAAGGAGACACATGAGCGCTACCTCTGAATCAGGCGCGAGCGCCGCGCCTCAGGATAAAACCGGCCCGCTCGCCGGCGTCAAGGTGCTGGAACTCGGCACGCTGATCGCCGGCCCGTTCGCCGCGCGCTTTCTCGGCGAGTTCGGCGCCGACGTCATCAAGATCGAAGATCCCAAGGGCGGCGACCCGCTGCGCAAGTGGCGCAAGCTCTATCCGGAAGTCGGCGGCACGTCGCTCTGGTGGGCCGTGCAGGCGCGTAACAAGAAATCCGTCACGATCAATCTGAAGGCCGAAGAGGGCAAGGAGATCGTGCGGCGCCTCGCGAAAGAAGCGGATATCGTCGTCGAAAATTTCCGGCCGGGTTTGCTGGAAAAACTCGGGCTCGGCTATGACGTGCTCTCTGCGGAAAACCCCGGCCTCGTGATGGTGCGCCTGTCCGGCTACGGCCAGACCGGCCCGTATCGCGACCGGCCCGGTTTTGGCGCGATTGCCGAATCGATGGGCGGCCTGCGTCATATCACCGGCTATCCGGATTTGCCGCCGCCGCGCATCGGCATTTCGATCGGTGATTCGATTGCCGCGCTGCACGGTGTGATCGGCGCGCTGATGGCGCTGCATCACAAGCAGGTGAACGGCGGCAAGGGGCAGGTCGTCGACGTCGCGCTGTACGAGGCCGTCTTCAACATGATGGAAAGCGTGGTGCCCGAGTACGGCGTGTACGGCATGGTGCGCGAGCGCACCGGCGCGTCGCTGCCGGGGATCGTGCCGTCCAATACGTATCCGTGCCGCGACGGCAGCATTGTGATCGGCGGCAATAGCGATCCGATCTTCAAACGCCTGATGATCGCCATCGAGCGCGAGGATCTCGCAAACGATCCGGCGCTCGCGCACAACGACGGCCGCGTGCCGCGCACCCAGGAAATCGACGGCGCGATCGCCGCGTGGCTCGCCACGCGTACCATCGACGAAGCCCTCGCGGTGCTGAATGCCGCCGACGTGCCGGTGGGCCGCATCTACAGCGTGGCGGACATGTTCACCGATCCGCAGTTCATGGCGCGTCAGATGATCCAGCGTTTCAAGTGGCAGGACGGTCAGGAAATTACGCTGCCGTCGGTTACGCCGAAACTCTCGGCCACGCCGGGCGAGACGCGTTGGCTGGGCCCGGAACTGGGTGAACATACCGATGAAGTCCTGCAATCGCTAGGTTATGATGCAGACCACATTGCAAGGTTGCACGCGCAACAGATCGTTTGAGTAGCACACGCGGCGCCCACGAGCGCCGTGTTAAAAGATAAAAACCGGACAACAAAGTTTGGAGACTCGAGACCATGCAACGGAGAAGTTTTCTCGCCGGCACCGCCGCACTCGCGGGCGCCTCTCTCGCCGCCACGCCGCTCGCCTTCGCGCAGGGCAAACCTGAAACCACCAAGGTGGCGATCGCCGTCGGCGGCAAGAACCTGTTCTACTACTTGCCACTCACCATCGCCGAGCGTCGCAACTACTTCAAGGACGAAGGGCTAGAGGTCGAAATTTCCGACTTCGCCGGCGGCTCGCAAGCGTTGAAGGCGGCGGTCGGCGGCAGCGCGGATGTGGTGTCCGGCGCGTTCGAGCATACGTTGCTGCTGCAGGCGCAAAAGCAGATGTTCCGCGAATTCGTCCTGCAGGGACGCGCGCCGCAGATCGTGCTCGCGGTCTCGAAGAAGACCATGCCGAACTACAAGTCGATCGCCGATCTGAAGGGCAAGAAAATCGGCGTGACCGCGCCGGGTTCGTCGACCTCGATCATGGCGAGCTTCGTGCTGGCAAAAGCCGGGCTGAGCGCGAAAGACGTCGCGTTTATCGGCGTGGGCGCGGGCGCCGGCGCGATCGCCGCGTTGCAGTCGGGGCAGATCGACGCGATCGCCAATCTCGACCCGGTCATGACCAAGCTCGAGCGCACCGGCGAGATTCGCGTGGTGTCGGACACGCGTACGCTTGCCGACACGCGCAGCGTCTTCGGTGGCGATATGCCGGCGGGCTGCCTGTACGCATCGCAAAGCTTTATCACGAAGAATCCGAATACCACTCAGGCGCTGACCAACGCGATGGTGCGCGCGCTCAAGTGGCTGCAAACGGCGACCGGCAGCGAACTGATCAACACGGTGCCGGAAGGCTACCTGCTCGGCGACCGCGCGGTGTATCTGGACGCATGGCAGCACGTGAAGGAAGCGATGTCGCCCGATGGCCTGATGCCGGCGGACGGCCCCGCGACGTCGCTGAAGACCTTGCAGGCATTCGACCCGAACGTGCAGGGCAAGCCGATCGATCTGTCGAAGACGTGGACCAACGACTTCGTCAAGAAAGCGCTGACTACCGTCAAGGCTTGAGTCGAGCGCGTGGACGGGGAGGCCGTGACGCGCGGCGTTTTCGCCCGGCCGCGGCCCCGCATGCCATGACGCGATCACCAACCCAATCCGATCTTTCGAAGCGAGCTGAACGATGACCGTTGCCGCACTGGCGCTCGACAACATCACCTGCACGTTCGCTGCGCGCGACAACCGCGCACAGCGCTATACGGCGGTGAAGGACACTACCTTGCGCATCGCGCCGGGCGAGTTCGTCTCAGTGGTCGGCCCGACCGGCTGCGGTAAATCCACGCTGCTCAATGTCGGCGCGGGTCTGCTGGGGCCGTCGTCGGGCACGGTCAGCGTGTTCGGCGAGCCGCTCAAGGGCATCAACCGGCGCGCCGGCTATATGTTCCAGGCCGACGCGTTGATGCCGTGGCGCTCGGCCATCGACAACGTCATGGCTGGTCTCGCGTTCCACGGCGTGCCGCCCGTCGAAGCCCGCGTCAAAGCCGACGAGTGGTTAAAGCGCGTCGGCCTCGGCGGCTTTGGCGATCGTTATCCGCATCAACTGTCGGGCGGCATGCGCAAGCGCGTCGCGATGGCGCAGACGCTGATTCTCGATCCAGACATCATTCTGATGGACGAGCCGTTTTCGGCGCTCGATATCCAGACGCGTCAGTTGATGGAAAACGAGTTGCTCGACTTGTGGGCCGCCAAACGCAAAGCGGTGTTGTTCATTACGCACGATCTCGACGAAGCGATCGCCATGTCGGACCGCGTGGTGGTGCTCTCGGCCGGGCCGGGCACGCATCCGATCGGCGAGTTCACGATCGATTTGCCGCGTCCGCGCGACGTTGCTGAAATCCGTTCGCATCCGCGTTTCGTCGAGTTGCATGCGCAGATCTGGAGCGTGTTGCGCGACGAGGTGCTTAAAGGTTATCAGCAGCAACTCACTGCCGTTTAAACGGGTCACGTTTTTGCGTCACGTATTGGCCACTCAATCGTCCAAGGCAAACCGAGTCATGTGGAAGACGTTGCGCCCGAACCGGGCGAATCTGGTGATCTGGCAATGGCTGCTGCTCGTGCTGTGCTTCGTGCTCTGGTACGTGCTGACCAGCCCGACGCTGCTGCCGGCGTTCTATTTCGACGACCCCAACAAAGCCGCGTTCTTCTTCGGCGAGCCGCAGAAAGTGCTGCAGCGGATCTGGGAATGGTTCACGGGCGGCGAGATCTATCTGCACCTATGGATCACGCTGGTCGAAACCGTGCTCGCGTTCACGCTCGGCACTGCGCTCGGGCTCGGCGTCGGCTTGTGGCTCGCGCTCTCGCCGCTTGCGAGCGCGCTGTTCGATCCGTACATCAAAGCCGCTAACTCGATGCCGCGCGTGATTCTCGCGCCGATCTTCGGCGTGTGGTTCGGGCTGGGCATCTGGTCGAAGGTGGCGCTTGGCGTCACGCTGGTGTTCTTTATCGTGTTCTTCAACGTCTATCAGGGCGTGAAGGAAGTCAGTCCGGTCGTGCTCGCCAACGCGCGCATGCTCGGCGCGAACGGCAAGCATTTGCTGCGCTTCGTCTATTTGCCGAGCGCGATGAGCTGGGTGTTTTCCAGCTTGCACACGTCGGTGGGGCTAGCGTTCGTCGGCTCGGTGGTAGGGGAGTATCTCGGCTCGGCGCGTGGCGTCGGCTATCTGATTTTGCAGGCCGAAGGCACCTTCGATATCAATACCGTGTTTGCGGGGATTCTGGTGCTGACCGCGTTCGCGCTGATTCTGGATGCGATCGTCGGCATCGGCGAGCGGCGCTTGATGAAGTGGCAACCGAAGACGGGCGATACGGAAAAGCTGTAGGTCGGCGCGGCGCGGGGTTGTAAAACGCGAAGCTCAATAAAAACGACGCGCCGGTTGGAAAACCGCGCGTCGTTTCTTTTGGCGCCGAGCAGAACGAATCGGTCGCGCCAGGACTAAGGCGTCACCACCACCTTCCCGATCACACGACGCTCGGCCATGTCCCGCAACGCGCGCCCAGTGTCCTCGAGCGAATAGCGCGCCGACACGTACGGCTTGAGCTTGCCTTCACCGATCCACCGCGTCATCTGTTGAAACGCCGCGTGATTGTGCTGCGGTTCGCGCTTCGCAAAGTCGCCCCAAAACACGCCGACCAGACTCGCGCCTTTGAGCAGCGTCAGGTTGAGCGGCAGCTTCGGAATCTCACCGTTGGCGAAGCCCACCACCAGATAACGCCCGCGCCAGCCGATGCTGCGAAACGCCGGCTCCGCATACACGCCGCCGACGGGATCGTAGATCACATCCGGGCCTTTGCCGTCGGTGAGCGCCTTGATGCGCTCGCGCAGGTCTTCGGTGCTGTAGTTGATGGTGGCGTCCGCGCCGTGTTTGACGCAGGTCGCGAGTTTCTCGTCGCTCGACGCCGCCGCGATCACGCGCGCGCCGAGCGCTCTGCCGATTTCGACGGCCGCTAGTCCGACGCCCCCGGCCGCACCGAGCACGAGCATCGTCTCGCCCGCTTGCAAGGCGCCGCGATCGACCACGGCGTGATGCGACGTGCCGTACGCCAGCGTGAACGCTGCCGCCAGCTCGAAGTCGACATCGTCCGCCAACGGCACGCAGGCCGCGGCGGGCGCGAGCGCCTGCTCCGCGAAACCACCGTGGCCGGTGAAGGCGACCACGCGCGAGCCGGGCTTGAATTGCGTGACGTCGGCGCCGACCGCGCGCACCACGCCCGCGACTTCCGAGCCGGGCGTAAAGGGCAGAGGCGGTTTGAACTGGTATTTGTTCTCGATGATCAGCACGTCGGGAAAGTTGACGGCCGCGGCTTTGACGTCGATCACGACGTGGCCTGGCGGCGGCTCGAGGTCCAGCAGGTTTTCGACGACCAGGCTCTCCGGCGGCCCATATTGTTTACAGCGAATCGCGCGCATCGTGTCTCCATATCGATCAGGGGTTCGCAAGTATTCTGAGTGTAAAACAATCAGCACGACCGTGCGTTTTTATTGCTTCGCACGCGATCGGCAAATGCTCGATGCATGTCCGGCCGCGGACTCGCGCCAGCCTTTCACGATCCCGACGCGTGCGTGTTGCA
This sequence comes from Paraburkholderia sp. RL17-347-BIC-D, assembly GCF_046027915.1. Classification (NCBI taxonomy): domain Bacteria; kingdom Pseudomonadati; phylum Pseudomonadota; class Betaproteobacteria; order Burkholderiales; family Burkholderiaceae; genus Paraburkholderia; species Paraburkholderia sp. RL17-347-BIC-D. The sequence goes on along the minus strand of NZ_JARESS010000005.1, from coordinate 224,076 downwards.
TACGTCGTGCGCACGGCCTGCCGTGTCGTTCGCGCGTCTTCTTTCCTCGGTTACAATCGCCGCATGCGAATCCTACTCAGTAACGACGACGGTTATCTGGCGCCCGGCCTTGCCGCGCTTTACGAAGCGCTCAAGCCGATCGCTGACGTCACCGTGATGGCACCCGAACAGAATTGCAGCGGCGCGTCGAATTCCCTGACGCTGTCGCGGCCGCTCTCGGTACTGCGCTCGGCCAATGGTTTCTATTACGTGAACGGCACGCCCACCGACTCGGTGCACATCGCGCTGACGGGCATGCTCGACCATACGCCGGACCTCGTGGTCTCGGGCATCAACAACGGTCAGAACATGGGCGAAGACACGCTCTATTCGGGCACCGTCGCGGCCGCCACCGAGGGCATCATGTTCGGTGTGCCGGCCATCGCCTTCTCGCTGGTCGACAAGGACTGGGTGCATCTCGACGACGCCGTGCGTGTCGCCGCTGAAATCGTCGCGCACTATCTCGAGCAGCCGTTGCCCGGGCATCCGCTTCTGAACGTCAACATTCCCAATCTGCCGTACGAGCAACTCAGCGACTGGCAGATCACGCGTCTCGGCAAGCGGCATCCGTCGCAGCCGGTGATCCGCCAGACCAACCCGCGCGGCGAACCGATCTACTGGATCGGTCCGGCGGGCAGCGCGCGCGACGCGAGCGAAGGCACCGACTTTCACGCCATCGCCAACGGCCATGTGTCGATCACGCCGCTGCAGCTCGACCTGACCCACACGCAAATGCTGCCCGCGGCGCGCGACTGGGCACGCGCAGGCAGCGGCGCTTCATGACCAGCGAGCGCGCCAAGCGCTTTCCGCTCGGCCTCGAGGACCTGGTGCGCGAACCGCGCCGGCCCGAAGGACGCCCAGGCGAAATCCGCGCGGCGGCGCTGGCCGCGAGCGCGGCGCTGAACGCGCGTCAGCAACCCGCGAAGAACGCGCCGCTCGGTTCCACGGGTAAGTCCCAATCCAAGCAGGCGAGGGCGCAGACCGCGGTGCAGATAAAGCCGCAAGCCAAGCCCTCGGCGGTGACGCCGCCGAAGCCGCTGGCCGCGCCTTCCGCCAAAGCACCGGTCAAGGCGCCACCTAAACCTGTCGTGCAGAGTTCGACCGCGCGTGCCGTGTCATCGTCGGCACCTACGCCGGCCAGGCCCGCTGCCCGATCCAACGAGCGCAGCGCCGCGCCGAATGTCGCTTTGAACGGCGCGATGGCACTGACGTCGGAACGGGTTCGCGAACGGATGGTCGAACGCCTGCGTGCGAACGGCGTGACCGATCAGCGCGTGTTGAACGCGATGTCGGTGGTGCCGCGCCACATGTTCGTCGACCCGGGTCTCGCGGTCCAGGCCTACGAAGATGCGGCCTTGCCGATCGGCCATCACCAGACGATCTCCAAGCCGTCGGTAGTCGCGCGGATGATCGAACTGGCCGCCGCCGGCCGCGCGCTGAACAACGTGCTCGAAATCGGCACCGGCTGCGGCTATCAGGCGGCCGTGCTGAGCCAGGTCGCGCGCGAGGTTTACTCGATCGAGCGCATCAAGCCGTTGTCCGAACGCGCGAAGACGAACTTACGTCCGCTGCGCATTCCGAACATCCGCTTGCACTATGGCGATGGGCGGTTGGGATTGCCGTCGGCGGCGCCGTTCGACGCGATCGTGATCGCCGCGGCGGGGCTCGACGTACCGCAAGCATTACTTGAACAACTCGCGATCGGCGGCCGTCTGGTCGCGCCGGTCGGCTCGCAGGACGGCCAGAACCAGGTGCTGACTCTGGTCGAGCGCCTCGGACCCGCGCAGTGGCGCGAGTCGCGGCTTGATCGCGTTTTCTTTGTACCCTTAAAATCCGGAGTGATTTGACACCGATGAGTATGTTGCGCGCGATGCAGAGAACCAGACTGAATGTCCCCATGACCGTAACCCAGCGTAGCGTGTGCGTGCTCGCCTTGTCCCTGTTGATGACGGCCTGTGCATCCCGGCTCGATCAGGCGCCGGTCGTCGACCGCTCCGGCGGCGGCGTGCTCACCACGCAAGGCGCGCAGCCGGCCGTGCCGCTCGGACCGCCGCCGCCGGGCTACTATCGCGTGAAGCCGGGCGACACGCTGTACCGGATCGCGTTGGAGAACGGCCAGAACTATCGCGACATTTCGGCGTGGAACAATCTGACCAACCCGAATCAGATCGAAGTCGACCAGTTGCTGCGCGTCGTGCCGCCGGGAGCGAACACCGCGGCGCTGACGCCGGGCGTGTCGACCGCGCCGATCGGCAGCGGTGGTGCGGTGCAAAGCGCACCGCTCGGCAGCACGCCGCCGTCGGGTGGGACTGCTGGCGCAGCCGGCGTCGCGGCGCCGCCGCTCTACGGTTCCGCCACGAACAACGCTTCGCTGACGCCGCCGGCCAGCCCGGGTGCGGCCAGCGACTCGAACGCCGGCGCGTCCGGCAACGTCGCCTTCGCATGGCCGGTGCGCGGACCGCTGCTCGGCACGTTCAACGATTCGACCAACAAGGGCGTGAATATCGGCGGCGCTGCGGGCGATCCGGTGAAGGCGTCGGCGGACGGTCGCGTCGTTTATGCAGGAAATGGGCTGCGTGGTTACGGCAATCTCATTATCATCAAGCATGATGCAACTTATCTCACGGCGTATGCACATAACCGCGCTTTGATGGTAAAAGAGGGAGACGCGGTAACGAAGGGGCAGAAGATCGCCGAGATGGGCAATAGCGATTCCGACCGTGTGATGTTGCATTTCGAAGTTCGCCGGCAGGGTAAACCTGTCGACCCACTGAAGTATTTGCCGCCGCAATAAGCGATACGATACGACCATGCCGAAATCGAAGCGCCGCCCACCGCAAGCCGAGTCTGAGACGATCAGCCACGCTATGTCCGCTTCGGTCGAAGAAAGCGGCGCTTCGGAAGTGGAAGAAGAGATCGCCGAGGAGCGCGATCTCGACGAACGCCAGGGCGGCGTGGATGAAGCCGGCGAGACCCGTGAAGGCGCGGCTGAAGCCGCGCCGGATGCGGACGATTTCCGCGCGCTGCTGCAAGCCGAGCTGACGGCCGACACGATTCAGCACTACCTGAACCGTATCAGCGTCAAGCCGCTCCTGACCGTCGAGGAAGAGCAGAAGTATTCGCGTCTTGCCAAGGCGGGCGAGTTCGAAGCGCGGCAGGTCATGATCGAGCGCAATCTGCGGCTCGTCGTCAGTATCGCCAAGGGTTATCTGAATCGCGGCGTACCGCTGCTCGATCTGATCGAGGAAGGCAATCTCGGCCTGATGCACGCCATCGAAAAATTCGATCCGACGCGCGGCTTCCGGTTTTCTACTTACGCCACGTGGTGGATCCGCCAGAGTATCGAGCGCGCCATCATGAACCAGGCGCGCACCGTCCGTTTGCCGGTGCACGTGATTCGTGAGCTCAACCAGGTGCTGCGCGCCAAGCGCCATCTGGAAAAAAATTCGATGAATTCCGGCGAGGCCGCCGAGCGCCGCGACGCCAGCATCGACGACATCGCCTATCTGACCGGCAAGACCACCGACGAAGTCACCGACATCCTCGCGCTGAACGAGCACACCGCGTCGCTCGACGCGCCGCTCGATCTCGATCCGGCGAGCAGCCTGCTCGATCTGCTGTCAGACGACCAGAGCCAGTCGCCGGATGCCGAAGTGCAGCACCGCGAACTGGAAACGCTTACACGCGCGTGGCTCGCTCGCCTGTCGGACAAGCATCGTCATGTGATCGAGCGCCGCTTCGGCCTGAATCACATCGAACCCGCCACGCTCGAAGAGCTGGCCGACGAAATGGGCCTCACACGCGAGCGTGTGCGCCAGATCCAACAGGAAGCGCTCGTGCGGTTGAAGCGCTTCTTCGCCTCCAACGGTGTTCGGAAGGACGCCGTTCTATAACCTGATGACACCGATTCTTGTATTCGACATCGAGACGATTCCCGATGTCGCCGGCATTCGCCGCCTCGAAGATTTACCTGCCACCTTGAGCGACGCCGAAGTCGCCGAGCATGCGTTCGCCGCGCGCCGCGAAAAAACCGGTAACGATTTCCTGCCGCACCATCTGCAACGGATCGCGGCGATTTCCTGCGTGTTCCGCGACAACAACGGTTTCCGCGTACGCTCGCTCGGCACGCTGGAAGACGGCGAAGCGGCGCTGGTGCAGTCGTTCTATCGCGTAATCGAGAAGTACACGCCGCAACTCGTGTCGTGGAACGGCGGCGGCTTCGATCTGCCGGTGTTGAACTACCGGGCGCTCGTCAACGGTATTCCCGCCTACAAGTTCTGGGATCTCGGCGAGGACGACCGCGAGTTCAAGTGGAACAACTACATCAGCCGCTATCACGCGCGTCATACGGATCTGATGGACGTGCTCGCCATGTACCAGGCACGCGCCAACGCGCCGCTCGACGCGCTCGCCAAGATGTGCGGCTTCCCCGGCAAAATGGGCATGGACGGCAGCCAGGTGTGGCACGCGTACCAGCAAGGGCGCATCGAGGAAATCCGCAATTACTGCGAGACCGACGTCGTCAACACGTACTTGCTCTATTGCCGCTTCCAACTGATCCGCGGCGCGTTTTCGCCCGCGGAGTATGCTGATGAGATCAACCTGGTCAAGAACGCACTGGCGCTGGAAACGGCGCCGCAATGGGCCGAGTATCTGGCGGCATTCGATCAGTAAGGTTGTACGGGGAGGGGGCGACGCCGTCTGACTGGCCAGCGCGTGCAGCGGCCGTTGCCGCCGTGCCGAATGATGGCGAGGCGCGGCGCTTCGTCTACAATCTCGCCTTTCCCCAAGTTTGTCAGGAAGTCGCAGGTGTCCCGAACTGCCCCCCATCGCCGCGCGCCGAAGCGCTACAAGACGCCCCCGCCCGCGCCGGCACACGTCGTCACCGGCAACGAGCCGGTCATCGAAATCGTTTCGCTCGATATGGAAGCGCGCGGCGTTGGCCGCACCGAGACCGACGACGGTACGCCCGGCAAGGTGATCTTTGTCGAAGGCGCGTTGCCCGGCGAGCGCGTCAGCTATTCGACGCATCGCAGCAAGCCCAAATTCGAGCAGGCCGAAGTGGTTCAGGTGTTCCGCGAAAGCGTGATGCGCACCAAGCCGAAATGCACTTACTTCGATATCTGCGGCGGCTGTTCGATGCAGCATCTCGACATCCGCGCTCAGGTGGCGGTCAAGCAGCGCGTGCTCGAAGACAACCTGCAGCATCTGGCGAAGCTGCGCCCGGAAACGGTGTTCCGGCCGATTCACGGGCCGTCCTGGGGTTATCGCTACCGTGCGCGTCTGGCAGTGCGTTTTCTGCCGGAAAAGGGCGGTATGCGGATCGGCTTCCACGAGAAGAAGAGCAGTTACATCGCCGACATGAAGACATGCGAAGTGCTGCCGCCGCATGTGTCGGCCATGCTGATGCCGCTGCGTTTCATGGTTCGCAAGCTGTCCATCTACGATCGCATGCCGCAGCTCGAACTGGCGGTCGGCTCGTCGGTCACGGCGCTGGTGGTGCGCAATCTCGAGCCCATCACGGCCTCGGACGAGCAGGTGCTGCGCGATTTCGCCGACGAGCACAAGGTGCAGTTCTGGCTGCAGCCGGGCGGCCCGGACACGGTCACGCCGTTCTATCCGCTCGACGTGGAACTCGACTACACGCTGCCGGAATATGGCATCCGCATGCCATTCAAGCCGACCGACTTCACCCAGGTGAATCACGCCATCAACCGCGTGCTGGTGAGCCGCGCGTTGCGGCTGCTGGCGCCCGCGCGCACGGATCGCGTGCTCGATCTGTTCTGCGGGATCGGTAACTTCACGCTGCCGCTCGCGCGGATCTCGAAGGAAGTGGTGGGCATCGAAGGCAGCGAAGTGCTGACCTCGCGCGCGCTGGCCAATGCCGAGCTGAACGGCGTGGCGGGGCATACGTCGTTTGCGTGCCGCAACCTGTTCGACATCACCGCCGACGACCTGCGCGCGCTCGGCCACTTCGACAAGTTCCTCATCGACCCGCCGCGCGAAGGCGCGCTAGCCGTCGCCAAGGCGCTGGTGGAGATCGCGCAGAGCGGCAATGGGCCGCTGCCGAAGCGCATCGTCTACGTGTCGTGCGCGCCAGCGACGCTCGCCCGCGATGCCGGCCTGCTCGTGCACGAGGCGGGCTACCGGCTGGTGGGTGCGGGTGTGGTCAACATGTTCCCGCACACGTCGCATGTGGAGTCGATTGCGTTGTTCGAGCGGGATTGAGTCGCGCCGCGGCACAGTAAGGCGCAAACAAAAACGCCACGACGGAAGTCGTGGCGTTTTCTATTTCCGGCTGATTTTCAGCGAGTCGCGTGGCTTAGAACTGCCACCACGACTTTTCCTTACCCGGCCTTGCATGCCCCGTGATGTACGGGCTGTCGGGGAAGGTGCCGGCCAGCACGCGCTTCGTGTCGTCGGCCAGTTGCGGCTGGTTCAGCTTCTCATACGACAGCATCATGATGTGCAGTGCGTCTTCGATAGCCGGTGCGTTCTTGTATTGCGTGAGCGCCAGTTGCGCGCGGTTGATCGCCGCGACGTAGGCGCCACGGCGGTAGTAGTAATCTGCCGCGTGGACTTCGTGCGACGCCAGCGCGTTGACGATATAGCGCATGCGCTGCGCGGCGTCCGGCGCATACTTGCTGTTCGGATACTTGTCCACCACGACCTTGAAGGCGTCGTACGACTCGCGCAGCGACTTCGGATCGCGCTCGCTCATGTCTTGGCCGGAGAAGCGGCCGAACAGACCGAGGTCGTCGTTGAAGTGGATCATGCCCTTCAGGTAGTACGCGTAAGCGATGTCCGGATGATCCGGGTGCAGCTGGATGAAGCGGTCGATAGCCTGGTCGGCGGCGGCGTTTTCGTTGTCTTTCCAGTTGCAGTACGCGACGTTGATCTGCGCCTGCTGGGCGAAGTGGCCAAACGGATCCCGACCTTCGAGCATTTCGAAGTACTTGGCGCACTTGCCGAAGTCACCACCGCTCAGGGCGTCGTTCGCCTCCGTATATAATTTGTTGTTGTTCCACGTTGCCGTCTCGTCGGTCTTTTCCGGCAGACCGTGGCAAGCCGCGACAACCGCGACGGCTGCGGCGCACGCAATGTATCCGGCCACTTTCCGGGCCGCCTTCTTGATGGCCGCCAAATTGATCGCCGCTTTAGTGATGGTGTTCAAGGCTCGCATTTTCCAGTCTAGCTTTACGTCCAGGTGACCCAGACTCAATGACCCGCTCAAATACTCCAGGCGCCGCAACCGGCGCCGGGAATAGCAACAAAGATTATAGCGTAAGCGCTGACCCCTCCGACGCGTTGGGCGTCGATTCCCTCGACGACGATCTCGGCAGCGACGCGCTCGGCGCCGCCGTTCTGCCCAGCCACGTGCCGACCGTGGCGAGCCGCGTGGCGGACGAGACGCCGCGCAGCGTCGTGGTGCCCGACGAGATGGCCGGCGAACGTCTCGACAAGGTGCTCGCGCGGGTTTTTCCCGAGTTCTCGCGCAACCGTCTGCAGAGCTGGATCGAGGCTGAGCGCGTGCGGATCGACGGCAAGCCCGCGAAAATCCGCCAGCCGGTGCCGCTCGGCGCGACCATCGAGCTCGTGCCCGATCTGCTGCCGGAGCAGCTCGCGTTCACGCCGGAGCCGGTGCCGCTCGAAATCGTCTATGAAGACGACACCCTGGTGGTCATCAACAAGCCGGCCGGCATGGTGGTGCATCCGGCGGCCGGCAACTGGAGCGGCACCGTGCTCAACGGTCTGCTGTATCGCTATGGCGACGCGGCGGCGGGCCTGCCGCGCGCGGGCATTGTGCACCGGCTCGACAAGGAAACCTCCGGCCTGATGGTGGTGGCGCGCACACTCGAGGCGCAGACCGACCTCGTGCGGCAGTTGCAGGCGCGCACGGTGAAACGCCGCTATCTCGCGCTGGTGTGGGGCAACATGCCCGAAGAAGGCACGATCGACGCCCCGATCGGCCGCGATCCGCGCGAACGCACGCGCATGGCGGTGGTCACGAGCGCCTCGGGCAAGCCCGCGCGCACGCATTTCCGGCGTGTCGATTCGGCGATCTGGCAGCGTCAGCCGGTCACCGCGATACATTGCGATCTGGAAACCGGGCGCACCCATCAGATTCGCGTCCATTGCGCGCACATCGGTCATCCGCTGCTCGGCGACCCGGTGTACGGGCGCGCCCGTGGCAAGCGTTCCGTCACGCCGCTGCCTGACGGGTTCGCGCGCCAGGCGTTGCATGCATGGCGCCTCGGTCTGATTCATCCGCAGACCGGCCGCACGATGCAATGGCGCGCCGATGTGCCGGCCGACATGGAAGCGCTGTCGGCGGCGCTCGGCCTCGGCCGCGACGACGCGGGCGAGTTCGACGAGACGTACTACGAGGAAGACGACTACGATGCGTCGCTCGACGAGGACGCTGATGAAGACGGCGCACTCGAACACGACGAAGCCGACGACGAAGCCGATGAACACGACGAGGACGATCACGCATGAATGTGCCCGAGCTGAGCTTTGCCGATGTCGTGCAACCCGCATGGAATGTCTCGCCGCGCGTGCGTGCGCTCGTCACCACGCGTGACGGCGGCGTGAGCGAAGCGCCGTTCGGCCGCTGGCAGAACGGCGTGGACTTGCCTGGCGGCCTGAATCTGGGCATGAAATCCGGCGACGATCTGGCCGCGGTCGCGGCCAACCGTGCGCGTTTGCTGAAGCTGGCCGGCGTGAGCGAGGCCGCGTGGCTCGAGCAGATTCACGGCGCCGGCATCGTGCGAGCGGAAGACGTGCTTGCACAGGCGCATGCGAACGGCACGCCGACGCGCGCCGATGCCAGCGTCACGGATCGTCCCGGCACCGTGTGCGTCGTGATGGTGGCCGATTGCATGCCGGTGCTGTTCTGCGACGAAGCCGGCCGCGCGGTCGGCGCGGCGCACGCGGGGTGGCGCGGGCTGGCGGCGGGCATCGTCGAACAGACGGCGCAGCGCGTCGCCGAACTTGCCGGCGTGGAGGCGGGCGCACTGCACGCTTATCTCGGTCCGTCGATCGGTCCTGATGCCTTTGAAGTCGGTGCAGACGTGCGTGACGCCTTCATGAACGGCGTCGGCGCCGCACAACGCGATGCGACTGCGAACGCCTTCGTCGAGCGTCCGCACAATCCAGGCAAATATCTCGCCGATCTCCCGGCGCTGGCGCGTTTGCGTCTGCAACGGCTCGGCGTGACGCGCATTGTCGGTGGCGATCTCTGCACGGTCACCCAACGTGAGCGTTTCTATTCCTATCGCCGCGATCGCGAGACCGGCCGCATGGCCGCGTTGATCTGGCTGGACGATCAGGCGCAGTCGATCGCGGACTAGCTTGCAACGCGCATCGCGCGCGGCCATTTTCTGCGGAATCCAAGGCACGTGTGCCCGCATCACGACGTCCACATGGCGAGACGTCCTGCATGCGGGCATGCTTGTCTGAGCATTGCCACGGCTCGCATGCCCCTTGCCCACGAACACACGTATGAGGGTTTGTTCGGAGAAGCGCAGGCGTTTTTGCTGCGCTGCCGGAATTCCCGACGCTGGCGTAAATCTGCCGCCAAAACTGTCCGCCCGCGAACGGATAAATGCACATAAGCCCATGCAATTTGGGAGCTTTTTTCGTTCGCGTGCGTCTCGAATCACGCAGGTTCCAAAAGCGCGTTCTTCTACACAGGGAAAACGATAATTAAAAAACTATCGCACTGCGGCAAAATCGGGAACAAGCATTGACATGCCTTGCGATGGGGAGCAAGAATGTTCCTCACGGCTCCTCGTACAAGGGACAGGGCGTGACGAGGTCGCGAGCATTTGCTCACGTGCGCACGAACCTGCCTCTCAACCCGTCCGCAAGGACTTACCGGTCAAAAGCAGGTATGGCAGCTTCACATTCCTCAGCTTCCCCCAGCACGGACTCCTCGACGGAGCACACGCAGCAGGCCGGTACGAGCGGTGCAACACCGGCCGCAGGCATGCAGCAGTTTCTCGACGCCTGGATGAACGCATGGCGTTCGCTCGGCACATCGCCTGGCGGTAGCGGCATGCCTTTCGCGATGCCTCAGATGCCGCTGCAAATGCCTCAAATGAGTCTGCCGCAGGGTTTCCCTCAAATGCCGTCGTTTCCCGGCATGCCGGACTTCAGCAAACTGGCGGCGGGATCGATGCCCGGCATGCCGTCCTTCGCCGGTCTGAGCATACCGAGCGCGGCCATTCCCTCCGGGCGTCTACAGAAACTGCAGGCTGACTATTCGCGCGAGGCAATGGATCTGATCCAGCAAGCCACCACGTCCGCGACTCAGGCGCCCCAACTCAAAGACCGCCGCTTCAGCTCCGACGCATGGAGTTCGGCGCCGGCCTATGCATTCACCGCCGCGTGGTATCTGTTGAACGCGCGCTATCTGCAGGAAATGGTCGACGCGCTCGACACGGAACCCAAGGTTCGCGAGCGCATCCGTTTCGCTGTCCAGCAGTGGACCGCGGCGGCCTCGCCGAGCAACTTCTTCGCGTTGAATCCGGAAGCCCAAAAGACCTTGCTGGACAGCAAGGGCGAGAGCCTGCGCCAGGGTGTGATGAACCTGCTCGGCGACTTGCAGCGCGGCAAGATCTCGCAGACCGACGAATCGGGTTTCGTGGTCGGTGAAAATCTCGCGAACACCGAAGGCTCGGTCGTGTTCGAAAACGACCTGATGCAGGTGATCCAGTACAAGCCGCGCACGGCGACCGTGCGCGAGCGGCCGCTTCTCATCGTGCCGCCTTGCATCAACAAGTTCTACATTCTCGATCTGCAGCCGGAGAATTCGCTGGTCGCTCACGGGCTCGATTCGGGGCACCAGGTGTTCCTGATTTCGTGGCGCAATGCCGATCAATCGATCGCGCATAAAACGTGGGACGACTACATCGGCGAGGGCGTGCTCACCGCCATCGATACGGTGAGCAAGATCAGTGGGCGCGAGCAGATCAATACGCTTGGCTTCTGCGTCGGCGGCACGATGCTCGCCGCGGCGCTGGCGGTGGCCGCCGCGCGCGGCGAACATCCGGCCGCCTCCATGACGCTGCTTACCGCCATGCTCGATTTTTCGGACACGGGCGTGCTCGACGTGTTCGTCGACGAGGCGCACGTGCAGATGCGCGAGCAGACCATCGGCGGCAAGAACGGTACGCCGCCGGGGCTGATGCGCGGCATCGAGTTCGCCAACACGTTCTCGTTCCTGCGCCCGAACGATCTGGTGTGGAACTACGTCGTCGACAATTACCTCAAAGGGCGCACGCCGGTGCCGTTCGACCTGCTGTACTGGAACAGCGACTCGACCAGCCTGCCGGGCCCGATGTACGTCTGGTATCTGCGCAACACGTATCTCGAGAATCGTCTGCGCGAGCCGGGTGCGTTGACCACGTGCGGCGAGCCGATCGATCTCTCGAAGATCGATGTGCCCACCTTCATCTACGGTTCACGCGAAGACCATATCGTGCCGTGGCAAACGGCGTACGCGTCGGTGCCGCTCCTCAACGGGCCGTTGAAGTTCGTGCTCGGCGCCTCGGGTCACATCGCCGGTGTGATCAATCCGCCCGCGAAGAAAAAGCGCAATTTCTGGATGCTGGACGGCGACGTCAAGGCGCTGCCGGAGAACCCGGAAGAATGGCTCGATCAGGCTACCGAAGTCCCTGGCAGCTGGTGGCCCGAATGGACCACCTGGCTCGATCAGTACGGTGGCAAGAAGGTGAAGCCGCGCGCCACGGCCGGCTCGGCTGACTTCCCGGTGATCGAACCGGCGCCGGGGCGTTATGTGCGGCAACGAGAGTAGGTTCGAGCGCGCTTCATGGCGCGGTTGTTTGCGGTGTGAATGAGCGTCTGATTGAGTTAGGGCGTGATTAAGAGCAACGAGATTTTTAACTTGACGGGCAGCGGCGCATGCGGCCGACCGCCCGGAGGATATGGAAATGACTGATGTTGTGATCGTATCGGCCGCCCGTACGGCAGTAGGCAAATTCGGTGGGTCGCTGGCGAAGATCGCCGCGCCCGAACTCGGCGCCACGGTGATTCGCGCCGTACTCGAGCGGGCTGGCTTGAAGCCCGAGCAGGTGAGCGAAGTGATCCTGGGTCAGGTGCTGACGGCAGGGTCGGGCCAGAATCCGGCGCGTCAGTCGCTGATCAAGGCGGGCTTGCCCGCGGCTGTGCCCGGCATGACGATCAACGTGGTGTGCGGCTCGGGTCTGAAGGCCGTGATGCTCGCGGCCAACGCCATCATCGCGGGTGACGCGGATATCGTGGTGGCCGGCGGTCAGGAGAACATGAGCGCGGCGCCGCACGTGCTGCCGGGCTCGCGCGACGGGTTCCGCATGGGCGACGCAAAGCTGATCGACTCGATGATCGTCGACGGCCTGTGGGACGTCTACAACCAGTACCACATGGGCGTGACGGCGGAGAACGTCGCCAAGGAATACGGCATCACGCGCGAGCAGCAGGACGCGTTCGCGGCGTTGTCGCAGAACAAGGCTGAAGCCGCGCAGAAGTCGGGCCGTTTCGACGACGAAATCGTGCCGGTCGAAATTCCGCAACGCAAGGGCGAACCGCTACGTTTCGCCACCGACGAGTTCGTGCGTCATGGCGTGACGGCCGAAGCGTTGGCGGGCCTGAAGCCGGCGTTCTCGAAGGAAGGCTCGGTGACGGCGGCCAATGCGTCGGGTCTGAACGACGGCGCGGCGGCGGTGCTGGTGATGTCGGCGAAGAAGGCCGAAGCGCTCGGCCTCAAGCCGCTCGCGCGCATCAAGGCGTACGCCACTTCGGGTCTGGATCCGAAGGTGATGGGCATGGGCCCGGTGCCGGCCTCGCGCCGCTGTCTCGAACGCGCGGGCTGGACGCCGGCCGATCTGGACCTGATGGAAATCAACGAAGCGTTTGCCGCACAGGCGTGCGCCGTGAATCAGCAGATGGGCTGGGACACGTCGAAGATCAACGTGAACGGTGGCGCGATTGCAATCGGTCACCCGATCGGCGCATCCGGCTGCCGGATTCTCGTTACGCTGCTGCACGAAATGCAGAAGCGCGATGCGAAGAAGGGTCTGGCGTCGCTGTGTATCGGCGGTGGCATGGGTGTGGCGCTGGCGCTCGAGCGCGCCTGAGCAAGGGCACGTGGCGGGCGCCGCGGGCGTCGGCCACGCGTCGAACGGAACGTTGTCGCGCGCTTTGGCGCGCGGTCAGCGGAGGCCTCGTCAGCCGGTCGCCCGGCGGCAGCGGAGATGAAGCACAGGCGAGGGAAGAGGCAGCCAGTCGGCGCCTCGAAAACGATAACGGAGTGTAGTTTATGACACAGCGAATTGCGTACGTAACGGGCGGGATGGGTGGCATCGGCACGAGCATTTGCCAGCGGCTGCACAAAGAGGGCTTCAGGGTCGTCGCGGGCTGCGGCCCGAACTCGCCGCGCCGCGTGAAGTGGCTCGAAGAGCAAAAGGCCCTGGGCTTCGATTTCGTCGCGTCAGAAGGCAATGTCGGCGATTGGGAATCGACCAAGACCGCGTTCGACAAGGTCAAGGCCGAAGTCGGCGAGATCGACGTGCTGGTGAACAATGCCGGCATTACGCGCGACGTCGTGTTCCGCAAGATGACGCACGAAGACTGGACGGCGGTGATCGACACCAACCTGACCAGCCTCTTCAACGTCACCAAGCAGGTGATCGACGGCATGGTCGAGCGTGGCTTTGGCCGCATCATCAACATTTCGTCGGTGAACGGCCAGAAGGGCCAGTTCGGCCAGACCAACTACTCGACCGCGAAGGCCGGCATTCACGGCTTCACGATGTCGCTGGCGCAGGAAGTGGCCACCAAGGGCGTGACGGTCAACACCGTGTCGCCGGGCTACATCGGCACCGATATGGTCAAGTCGATCCGCCCCGACGTGCTGGAAAAGATCGTCGCGACGATTCCGGTGCGCCGTCTCGGCCAGCCGGACGAAATCGGCTCGATCGTGGCATGGCTGGCATCGGATGAATCGGGTTTCTCCACGGGCGCTGATTTTTCGCTGAATGGCGGTTTGCATATGGGCTGAGTCAGCGGCGCGCCGCTCACAAGGCAGCGCGCTTCGGCTCAGATGGTTCGGCGGCGTCTCGACTGCGCAATAGCCCGATTGCGCAGCCGCATGACGCCGTTTCCGCGCTCAACTTGCGCTCAAAGGCGTTACATGACCACTACTACAAAGAAAACAGCCGAACGACTGATCAAGAAATATCCGAATCGTCGGCTCTACGATACCGAGACAAGCACGTACATCACGCTGACGGACGTCAAACAGCTCGTGTTGGATCAGGAGGATTTCAAGGTCATCGATGCGAAGAGCAACGAGGATCTGACGCGCGCCATCCTGTTGCAGATCATTCTCGAGGAGGAGAGCGGCGGCTTGCCGATGTTCTCGTCGTCGATGCTCTCGCAGATCATCCGTTTCTACGGTCATGCCATGCAGGGCATGATGGGCACGTACTTGGAAAAGAACATCCAGGCCTTCATCGACATTCAGGCGAAGCTCGCCGACCAGTCGAAGAATCTGTACGAAGGCAAGGCCATGAACCCCGAGGTCTGGTCGCAGTTCATGAACATGCAGGCGCCGATGATGCAGGGCATGATGACCAGCTATATCGAGCAGTCGAAGAACATGTTCGTGCAGATGCAGGAGCAGATGCAGAACCAGGCGAAGTCGATGTTCGCCACGTTCCCGTTTACGCCGGGTGGTGCGGTCAACGCGGCCAATCCCGGGAATGCGCCGGCCAATCCGCAAAGTAATCCGGAAGTCAATCCGGAGCCGGAGAAGAAGTAAGGGCGGCAAGGGCGTTCGGGCGAGCGGGGTTTCCCGGCGTTGGGCGCCGCCGGGGCACGGCCCCGGAGCCCTGACGCGTCGGCAGCTCAGCCTTTGCGTTGGGGCCAGGTGGCCTGGCGGCGGCCGGTTGGTGCCGACGCGGTACAATCGCCACCTGCGTGTGTGGGGCATTTTCCTCGGAGAGGGCGCTCTGGCCGCCAACTCCAACCCCATTCCGACGGCCGATCGCATGTTTCATGGATGTCCCACCTATCCTCAGGGAAAGCGCCACCTCCCGGCGCCCATTCCTGCATGAGCCGGCTCTATCTCGCGCCGATGGAAGGCCTCGCGGACTACGTATTGCGCGACGTGCTGACCGGCATCGGCGGATTCGACGGATGCGTGTCCGAGTTCGTCCGCGTGACGGGCTCCCTGCTTCCGAGCCGCGTCTACGAGCGCGAAGCGCCCGAAGTGCTCGATGGAGCCCACACTCGCAGCGGCACGCCGATGGTGATCCAACTGCTCGGCAGCGATCCCGAATGGATGGCCCTGAATGCCGCCCACGCGGCCACCTTGTCGCCACATGGAATCGACCTGAACTTCGGATGTCCCGCCAAGGTCGTGAATCAGCACGGCGGCGGAGCCATGCTGCTGGCCGACCCTGAACAACTCAACCGTATCGTGTCCGCCGTTCGCGCCGCTGTGCCTGTCGGCATCGCCGTGACGGCAAAAATGCGCCTCGGCGTGTCCGACACCTCGCTGGCGATCGATTGCGCCACGGCGCTGGCGGAAGGCGGCG
Source organism: Paraburkholderia sp. RL17-347-BIC-D (assembly GCF_046027915.1). Classification (NCBI taxonomy): domain Bacteria; kingdom Pseudomonadati; phylum Pseudomonadota; class Betaproteobacteria; order Burkholderiales; family Burkholderiaceae; genus Paraburkholderia; species Paraburkholderia sp. RL17-347-BIC-D. The sequence continues at coordinate 208,435 of NZ_JARESS010000005.1, read as the reverse complement.
CGGCCTCGCTCGTCGTGCATGCAAGAACGCGCGATCACGGCTACCGGCCGCCCGCGCATTGGGAGTGGATCGCGCGTATCGATGCCGCCGTGGACGTGCCTGTCGTCGCGAATGGAGAAGTCTGGACGGTGGCCGACTGGGAGCGCTGCCGCGCGGTCAGCGGTTGCGCGGACGTGATGATCGGGCGCGGCGCCGTATCGGACCCTTTCCTGGCGCTGAGGATACGCGGACTGATGGACCGCTCCCCATCCGCCGGGGAATGGCAGCACGTGCTTGGCCACATCGCCGGTTATCTGCGGAAATTGCAGGCCCGTGTCGGCTCCCGGCACGAGCACGGACGCGTCAAAAAGTGGCTCAGCTACCTGCAGCGCACCTGGCCGCAGGCGGCCGAGTTGCATGCGGCGATCCGCAGAGTGCATGATTCGCACGAAATCCTGGAAGTGATCGAACGCACTTTGAGCGTCGGCCAATTAATGGCGACACATCAATCCGCGCGCGTCGGCCGACTCGACCCGGCGGACGCCGCAGTAGTTTGAGGGCGAATATTCAAAGACTTACGAGCGGCAGCCTTGGCGAACCGCTACAATTCAGCGTTTAACGTCTTCAAGCGGTCCCCCATGTCTGCCACCCCCCCGATTGCCCCGACTGTCACGCCGAAGGTCGGCTTTGTGTCGCTCGGCTGCCCGAAAGCCCTGGTCGATTCCGAGCAGATCATCACCCAACTGCGCGCCGAAGGTTACGAGATTTCCGGCACGTACGACGGCGCGGACCTCGTGGTCGTCAACACCTGCGGCTTCATCGACGAAGCGGTGCAGGAAAGTCTCGACGCGATCGGCGAAGCGCTCAACGAAAATGGCAAGGTGATCGTGACCGGGTGTCTTGGCGCCAAGAAGAGCGCGAGCGGCTCGGGGCTGATCGAAGAAGTGCATCCGAAGGTGCTGGCCGTGACCGGCCCGCACGCGCTCGGCGAAGTGATGCAGCATGTGCACACCCATCTGCCGAAGCCGCACGATCCGTTCGTCGACCTGGTGCCGGCTGCGGGCGTGAAGCTCACGCCGCGTCATTACGCGTACCTGAAGATTTCCGAAGGCTGCAATCACCGCTGCACGTTCTGCATCATCCCGTCCATGCGCGGCGACCTCGTGTCGCGTCCCGTCGCCGACGTGATGCTCGAAGCGGAGAATCTCTTCAAGTCGGGCGTGAAGGAACTGCTGGTGATTTCGCAGGACACGAGCGCCTATGGCGTCGACGTCAAATACCGCACGGGTTTCTGGAACGGCAAGCCGATCAAGACGCGCATGACCGATCTGGTCGGCGCGCTCGGCGAACTCGCCGCGCAATACGGCGCGTGGGTGCGTCTGCATTACGTGTATCCGTATCCGAGCGTCGACGAAGTCATTCCGATGATGGCCGAAGGCCCGTACAAGGGCCACGTGCTGCCGTATCTCGACGTGCCGTTCCAGCACGCGCATCCGGAAGTGTTGAAGCGCATGAAGCGCCCGGCCAACGCCGAGAAGGTGATGGAGCGCGTGAAGAAATGGCGCGAGATGTGCCCGGATCTGACTATTCGCAGCACGTTCATCGCCGGCTTCCCCGGTGAGACGGAAGAGCAGTTCCAGACGCTGCTCGATTTCATCCGCGAGGCGGAACTGGATCGCGTCGGCTGCTTTGCCTATTCGCCGGTCGAAGGCGCGACGGCCAATGAACTCGACGGCGCATTGCCCGACGAAGTGCGCGAAGAGCGCCGCGCGCGTTTCATGGAAGTCGCCGAAGAAGTGTCGGCCAAGCGTATCGCAAAGAAGGTCGGCAAGACGCTGAAGGTGCTGGTCGACGAGATCAACGCGGATGGCGGCATCGGCCGCACCGCGGCTGACGCGCCGGAGATCGACGGCGTCGTGTATATCGCGCCGGCCGTCAAGGCGTCCAAACGCTACAAGGTCGGCGATTTCGTGTCGGTGAGGATTACCGGCGCCGACGGTCACGACCTGTGGGGCGAGGTTTAATCGATGACGGTGAGCACGGCCGCAGTGCCGCAAGCACGGCACCCCGAGATCCTCGCGCTCGGCGAGGCGATGATCGAATTCAACCAGTCGGCGAAAGACCAGCCGAACTATCTGCAAGGCTTCGGCGGCGATACGTCGAACTTCTGTATCGCGGCTGCACGTCAAGGCGCGCAGACTGGTTTCGTGTCCGCGGTCGGCGCGGATCACTTCGGGCGTTTGCTGGTCGATCTGTGGGAACGTGAACAGGTGGACACGTCGCTGGTGCGCGTCGATCCGCAGGCGCCCACTGGCGTCTATTTCGTGTCGCACGGTCCGAATGGCCACGCGTTCGACTATCTGCGCGCCGGCTCGGCCGCGAGCCGCTATGCGCCGCACGATCTGCCGCTCGACGCGATCGCCGCGGCCAAGGTGATTCATCTGTCCGGCATCAGCCTCGCGATCAGCCTGAGCGCTTGCGACGCGGCGCTCGAAGCGATCGCGCATGCGCGCGCCAACGGCGTGCGCGTGAGCTTCGACACCAATCTGCGTCTGAAGCTGTGGCCGCTCGCGCGGGCGCGCGCGGTGATGCTCGAAGCCATCCGCCAGACGGACATCTGCCTGCCAAGCTGGGACGACGTCACCGACCTCACCGGCTTGACTGGCCGTGATGAGATTGTCGATTTCCTGCTGTCGCAGGGTCCGAGCGTCGTTGCGCTGAAGCTCGGCAAAGAGGGCTCGTATATCGCGACGCCGAACGAGCGGCGCGTCGTGCCGGGCCACGTCGTCAATGCCGTCGATGCAACCGGTGCGGGCGACTGCTTCGGTGGCGCGTTCATCGCGCGCATCGTCGCGGGTGACGATCCATTCGCAGCGGCGCGTTATGCGAACGTCGCCGCGGCGCTGTCCACGCAAGGTTACGGCGCGGTGGCGCCGATTCCGCCGCGCGCGACAGTCGAACAACTTCTGGCGGGCTGAACACGCGCGCTATGGAGCGCGGCCCGCCGAGGCAAGATGATCTTTAGAGACTGGAAGAGGAGCGAGCGATGCAACGGGACGTAGTGGTGGTAAGCGGTGTGCGTACGGCAATCGGCGGTTTCGGCGGCAGTCTGAAGGATTTTTCGCCGACCGATCTCGGCGCACGCGTGGTGCGTGAAGTGCTCGCGCGCGCCAGCGTATCGGGCGACGAAATCGGCCACGTGGTGTTCGGCAACGTCGTGCATACCGAACCGAAAGACATGTACCTGGCGCGTGTGGCCGCGATCAACGGCGGCGTGGCGCAACATGCGCCGGCGTTGACCGTGAACCGTTTGTGCGGCTCCGGCCTGCAGGCCATCGTTTCGGCCGCGCAAAGCGTGCTGCTCGGCGACGCTGATATCGCGATCGGCGGCGGCGCGGAAAACATGAGCCGCGCGCCTTTCTCCATGCCGGCCGCGCGCTTCGGTCAGCGCATGGGCGACGCGCGCCTCGTCGACATGATGGTCGGCGCGCTGAACGACCCGTTCCAGTCGATCCATATGGGCGTGACCGCCGAGAACGTCGCGCGCAAATACGACATCTCGCGCGAAGCGCAGGACGCGCTCGCCCTCGAATCGCATCGCCGCGCGGCCAACGCGATCACGAGCGGCTACTTCAAGCAACAGATCCTGCCGATCACGATCCCGTCGAAGAAAGGCGACGTCGTATTCGACACGGACGAGCACGCGCGCATGAACGCATCGGCGGAAGACTTCTCGAAGCTCAAGCCGGTGTTCGCGAAAGAAAACGGCACGGTGACGGCGGGCAACGCGTCGGGCATCAACGACGCCGCCGCGGCCGTCGTGCTGATGGAGCGCGGCGTCGCCGAACAGCGCGGCATCAAGCCGCTGGCGCGGCTAGTCTCTTACGCGCATGCCGGCGTCGATCCGGCGTATATGGGCATCGGGCCGGTCCCAGCCACGCGCAAGGCGCTCGAACGCGCCGGGCTGACCGTTGCCGACCTCGACGTGATCGAGGCCAACGAAGCGTTCGCCGCTCAGGCCTGCGCGGTCAGCAAGGAACTGGGCTTCGATCCGGCCAAGGTCAATCCGAACGGCTCGGGCATTTCGCTCGGCCATCCGATCGGCGCGACCGGCGCGCTCATCACCGTCAAGGCGCTGTACGAACTGCAGCGGATCGGCGGGCGTTATGCGCTGGTCACGATGTGTATCGGCGGCGGGCAAGGCATCGCGGCGATCTTCGAACGGATCTGATGCGCGGCATGTCAGTAGCAAGCGGTATCGAGCAATGAGGAAGGAAGGGATGCGGGAATTGAAAGCGATGAAGGGTGCGGTGCGCCGGCGCGGTTGGGTAGTGACGGGCGTCGCCGCATTGCTGTGTGCCGGCGCAGCGGCGATGCTGCCCGCGCAGGCATGGGCGGAAAGCGGCGCGGTGAAGGAGCTGGCGGCGCCCCCGCCGATCCAGTTGCCGCTCAAGCCGAGCCCCGAATTCGCGAAATTCCCGCGCTACGCCGGCATGCTGGGCTCGCGCCAGATCGTGCTGAAGCTCGGCCCGAAAAGCGACGACCCATCCGGCGTCCACGGTGAGTATCAGTTCACGGATACCGGCGCGGTGATCCTGATCGCGGGCGACCGCGACGGTGACACGCTCGAAGTCGAGGAATCGAACGACGGCACGCATATCACCGGCAACTGGGTCGGCAAGTTCGCGGCGGACGGCTCGGTGGCGGGCGACCGCATGAACGTCGATGATTCCGACCCGCAGCCGTTCGACCTGAAACCGCTGGCAGCGGGGCAGGCGGTGCCGCCTGCCGGCGCGCCGGCGAGCGCCGCGAACAAGGCTGCGCCGCAGCCTTCCGCGGGCGCTGCCACGGTGCCGGCTTCAAGCGCCGCCGCTACCGGCGGCCACGCCGTGGGCGGCGTCAGCAACTTGCAAACCGGCGAGTGAACCAGCAGCCGCGGCGCCCAACAACTCGCGCGCTGTCTCTCAAGCGAAATCCTGCCGGCTCGTCTACTCTTGCGTGTGCGGCGCGCGCCCTGAAACCGCGTGCCTCCGTTTCCGTCTGCTTCTCAACGAAACTCACCATGACCCAATCCAAACTCCAACGCGGTCTGCAAACCCGCATCGTGCGTGCCGAGGACCAGCTCACGCCGGGCTTCGAGTCGTTCTCGATGCCGGTCACGCGGGCATCGACGGTCGTGTTCCCCGATCTCGCGACCATGCGCGCGCTCGACTGGAAAAACGACGCGCAATGGCGCTACGGCCTGCATGCCACGCCGACTTCGCTCGCGCTGGCGCAACGCCTTGCCACCATCGAGGGTGGCAACCACGCGTTGCTGCAGCCGTCGGGGCTGTCGTCGATTTCGAACGTGTATTTCGGCCTCGTCAAAGCCGGCGACGACGTGCTGATTCCCGATAACGTCTACTCGCCGAACCGCGATCACGGCGACTGGCTGGCGCGCGATTTCGGCATCACCGTGCGCTACTACGATCCGATGATCGGCGCGGGCATCGCCGATCTGATCCAGCCGAACACGCGCCTGATCTGGCTCGAAGCACCCGGCTCGGTGACGATGGAAGTGGCCGACGTGCCCGCCATCACCGCGGCGGCGCGCGCGCGCAACGTCGTCACGGCGATCGACAACACGTGGTCGGCGGGGCTGGGTTTCCGGCCGTTCGATCACGGCGTCGATATCTCGGTGCAGGCGCTCACCAAGTATCAATCGGGCGGCGGCGACGTGCTGATGGGCGCGACCATCACCGTCGATCGCGAGCTGCATCTGAAGCTGAAAGCGGCGCGCATGCGCATGGGCATCGGCGTCTCATCGGATGACTGCTCGCTGATTCTGCGCAGCCTGCCGACCATGCAATTGCGCTTCGAGCAGCATGATCGCGCGGCGCTCGGGCTGGCGAAATGGCTGAAGACGCGGCCGGAAATTTCAGCGGTGTTGCACCCGGCGCTATCCGATTGTCCGGGCCATGAGTTTTACAAACGCGACTTCACGGGCGCGGGCGGGCTCTTTTCGGTCGTGTTCGACGGCCGCTACAGCCCGGCGCAAATCGACACGTTCTGCGAGTCGCTCGATCTGTTCTCGCTCGGCTGGAGCTGGGGCGGGGCGCACAGCCTCGTGATGCCGTACAACGTCGCGTCGATGCGCACGGCGGGGCAGTGGCCGCATCGCGGGGCGTTGGTGCGGTTCTATATCGGGCTCGAAGCCGAGGCGGACTTGCGTGCGGATATGGAGCAGTCTCTGGCGGCACTGGGTTAAACGTCCGAGCGACGTTTTTCCGTAGGACAAGCAGGCCCATCGGGACGTGTTCCCGGTGGGCTTTTTTCTTGTCAACAGTGTGTGTCAAGGTAGCCAGTAAGCCTAACCATTCGGCTGAATGTTCGGCGTGAAATCTCGACGCTACGATGGCGTGCATCCCGACTAACGGTTGCCGCACCATGGTGAGCTTCGATGAATTTTTTCTTCTGGATGTTGCTGAATCTCGGCGTGCCGATCATCGGCCCGATCTTACGCTAGCGCTTGTGGCACCCGCGCACGGTTGGCGCGTCGCGAAGACATTGATCGCCGGATCCGTGAAAGACGGCCAACTGTTCTGGTGTGCGATCGGGCTGTTTGCGTCGGCGCTTTATGAGGTGGTGACGGCGCTGGAGCGGGGCCGTGGCGAGGCGTCGGTTCTGGCGTACTGTGCGGTTGGGCTGTGTGTGATGGCATTTGCCTGTTCCGGCCTCGTGATGTCGGCGCTGGTCAATCCACATTCCGGACGGGCAAGGGCGACGGCGGCGCAGCGGAACAGATCACTTGCAAATGGAAGCTTTTCGCCAACGGAAATAGCACTGTCAATTTTCTTCACGCTCGCTGCCGCAGCTTTCTTTGCATTCCTACATGTGCTGCTCATTTAGATTTTTCAGATAGTGCAGCATTTATACTGGTCCTCTCAAGGAGGCAATCATGAAAAAATTCTCGTTGTGGCTAGTCTCAGAGGAAATCTACCCACGCTTTTTGATGTGGACCACGATCATCGTGAGCCTTGATGCGATCAGCATGATCGTGGTACTCACAACGGACATTCTGAAAAAATAGAGTCACTGCCAGCGCTGGCCGTCATTGCATCGGCCAGCGCATCGAACCAATGTCAGAACAGGCGCAGCAGCCCGTCCAGCCCGACATGGTTGAACGCCACGCTGGCCGCTTCGCGCACTACCGGCTTCGCACGGAACGCAACGGAGAGCCCGGCCTCGGCCATCATCTTCAGATCGTTCGAGCCATCGCCCATGGCGATCGCCCGGCTCGGTTCAATGCCCAATTGCGCGCATGTTTCGCGCAGTGTGCGTGCTTTGACATCGGCATTGACGATCTCACCGATCACCTTGCCGGTCAGCTTGCCGTCCACGATTTCAAGCGTATTCGCGCGTGTGAAATCAAGGCCGAGACGTGCCTTCAGCTTCTCGGTGAAGAAGTTGAATCCGCCCGACACGAGCAGCGTTTTCAACCCAGCGGCCTTCGCACCAGCCAGCATCTGCGCGGCGCCCGGTGAGAGTTGCAGCCGCTCTTCGTACACACGTTCGAGCGCGCTTGCGTCGAGGCCTTCGAGCAGCGCCACGCGACGCGTCAGGCTTTCGTTGAAGTCCTTGATTTCGCCGCGCATCGAGGCCTCGGTGATCGCGGCCACTTCCGCTTTCAGCCCGCAGAAGTCGGCGATCTCGTCGATACATTCGATCGTAATCAGCGTCGAATCCATGTCCATCGCGACCAGCCCGAAGTCGCTCAACTGACGGCCGGCTTCGACAAACGCGTAGTCCAGTTGGTGGGTGCCGCAATACACGTCGAGGTCGGCGCGCTGGGCGACATTTGCGTCGGCAATGCGAATCGCGTTCGCGTCGATGACGCTGGCGTGCGAACCGCGCGCGAGCGCGACGAGCGCTTTGTGATGATCGGCGGAAAGGGGCGCGGAGCTTTGAATGACGAGGTTCATGGACGACGACGCAGTAACGCGGAAAAGGACGGACGCGCGGCGCGCGCGGAAAATCCCGCTATTGTAACGGTTCGCCGGTTGGCCACGCCTCTTGCGATCGGCATGTAGCGCTGAGCCGTACCTGTTGCAATCCGCTTGGGACGTTGCGTCGCGCCGCACCTCTTGCAATCCACCGGGCACGCCGCGCCGCACGTCGCGCCGTGCAAACCTGCGGCGCGCGGTCCATACTGGCGCTTCGAACAAACAACGCCTCGCAGCCAGTAAGCGCACCGGCCGGCGGCCGCGCCACCACACGCGGTGCGCAACGTCGCTATGCGCTCACACCGGCACCCATGACGAGGCGCATCACTACGGAGACAACGCATGCCCCCGGCGACCGCCAGCGACGCATCCACTCTTGCGCGCGACTTCAATTTGCGCCACCTGAATCCCGCTTTCTATGCCGATCCGTATCCGGTCTACCACGCGCTGCGCGCTCACGAGCCGGTCAAGCGCATGCCGGACGGTTCGCTGTTTCTGACGCGATTTCGCGACGTGCAGGCGGTCTATCGCGACCCGAAAACCTTCAGCTCCGACAAGACCGTCGAATTCAAGCCGAAGTACGGCGACTCGCCGCTCTACGCGCATCACACGACGAGTCTCGTCTTCAACGACCCGCCGCGCCATACGCGAGTGCGCAAGCTGATCGCCGGGGCGCTGACGGCGCGCGCCATCGCGGCCATGGAGCCGGGACTGGTGCGCCTCATCGACGGCTTGCTCGATGCCGCCGCCGAACGCGGCCGGATCGATCTGATCGGCGAGTTCGCGTCGGCGATTCCGGTCGAGATCATCGGTAATCTGCTGGATGTGCCGCACGCGGAACGCGAGCCGCTGCGTGACTGGTCGCTCGCGATTCTCGGCGCGCTCGAGCCGTCGCTCACCGAGGCGCAGCTCGAACGCGGCAATCGCGCGGTGAGCGAATTCGTCGACTATTTGCGCGGTCTGGTCGCGCGACGCCGGCGCGAGCCGGGCGACCCGCAGCATGACGTGCTGACGCGTCTGATTCAGGGCGAAGAGGGCGGCGAGCAATTGTCCGAAGCGGAGTTGCTGCAAAACTGCATTTTCATTCTGAACGCCGGTCATGAGACGACCACCAATCTGATCGGCAACGGTCTCGTCACGCTGGCGCAATGGCCCGAGCAGCGCGAGGCGCTGCTGCGCGAGCCGTCGCTGATCGGATCGGCGGTGGAGGAGTGTCTGCGTTTCGAGAGTTCGAATCAGCTCGGCAACCGCATGGCGACCGTCGACACCGAGATCGGCGGCGTCGCGGTGGCGCGCGGCACGCCGGTCACGCTGTGCATCGGTGCGGCCAATCGCGACCCCGAGCAGTTCGCGGATCCGGACCGCTTCGACATTCGCCGCGATCCGAACCGGCACCTTGCATTCGGTTTCGGCATCCACCAGTGCGCCGGGTTGTCGCTCGCGCGGCTCGAGGCGCGCATCGCGATCGGCCGTTTCGTCGAGCGCTTTCCGGCCTATCGCCTGAATGGCGAGCCCACGCGCGGCGGGCGCGTGCGGTTTCGCGGCTTCGCCGCGGTGCCGCTCGAACTCGAACCGGCGGGATCCCAAACGGCGTAGCGCACGGCGTAGCTTTTGCAGACCTGACGCAAGACTTACAGCCTGTGTATGAGGCCGTCAAATGGCGGCGCGCGCCGGCTATGGCTGACAAGCGGTGGCACGCTTGCTGCTTGACGTCAGGTCTTAGGCCTAGGGGAGCGCACGATGGCACACATGATCTGGAAGGGCGCAATCAGCTTCGGCCTCGTCCACGTACCGGTGCAGTTGTATCCGGCGACGCAGTCGGAGAAAGTCGGCTTCAATCTGCTGGATAAGCGCACGATCGATCCGATCGGCTACAAGCAGATCAACAAGCGCACCGGCAAGGATGTGACGCGCGAGAACATCGTGCGCGGCTTCGAGTACGAGAAGGACAAGTACGTCGTGCTCTCGGACGACGAGATCCGCTCGGCGAACCCCGAGTCGACGCAAACGGTCGATATTCTCGCGTTCGTCGACGCCCCCGACATCTCGTTTCTCTATCTCGACACGCCTTATTTCCTCACGCCCGACCGCAAGGGTGAAAAGGTCTACGCGTTGCTGCGCGAAGCCATGAAGGCGTCGGGCAAGATCGGCGTGGCGAGCGTCGTGCTGCACAACAAGCAGCATCTGGCGGCGCTGATTCCGGTCGGTCCGGTGCTGGCCTTGAACACGCTGCGCTGGGCCGCGGAGGTGCGCGATTTCGACGACTTCAAGCTGCCGGCCGACGGTGTCAAAGCCGCGGGCGTGTCCGCTCGCGAGCTCGACATGGCGAAGAAGCTGATCGACGACATGAGCGACAAGTGGGATCCGTCGCAGTATCACGATACCTTCCGCGACGACATCATGGCGCTGGTCGATCGCAAGATTCGCGCGGGCAAGACCGAGGAAATCACCGAAGTCGAAGCGCCGCACGAGTCGCGTCAATCCGCCGACATTCTCGATCTGTCGGACCTGCTCAAGCGCAGCCTTGGACGCGGCAAGAGCAAGCCGGCGGCGGCCGGCCGCAAGCGCGCCGCGGACGAGGACGGCGATGAGGACGACTCTGATGCCGAAGCAGAGGCTCCAGCCCGCAAGAAACCGCGCACGACGCGCACGGCAAGCAAGACCACCACGCGCGGCAGCGGCACCGGCGGCCGTGCAGCTGCCAAGACGGCAGCCACGCCAGCGGCCCGCAAACGTCGGGCAGCGGCCTGATCGTCAACGTCGCGCTGAGCCACTCACGACGAAGTCATCGCCATGAACGACAGACTCGACCTCTACAACCGCAAGCGCCGTTTCGACGAAACGCCGGAGCCATCGGGCGCGCGTGCAAGTCGCAAGCAAGGCGCCCGGAAAACGACAAGACAGGCAGCCGACGAAGCGCTCTCCTACGTGATTCAGGAGCATGACGCGCGGCGCTTACACTACGACTTCCGGCTCGAACTGAACGGCACGCTTCTCTCATGGGCGGTGCCGAAAGGGCCGAGCCTCGATCCGTCGGTAAAAAGGCTTGCGGTGCATGTCGAAGACCATCCGGTTGAATACGGTTCGTTCGAAGGCGAAATCCCAGCTGGCAACTACGGAGCAGGCAGCGTGATCGTGTGGGATCGCGGCACCTGGGAACCGGTCGGCGGCGCGGCGGAAGCGGCGCGATCATACGCGGCCGGCAAACTCAAGTTCCGGCTGCATGGCGAGAAGCTGCAAGGCGGCTGGACACTGGTGCGCAGCCATATGCGCGGCAGCGGCGACAAGGAGCAGTGGCTGCTGATCAAGGAACGCGACGATGAAGCGCGTGATGAGAGCGACTACGACATTCTGAAGAAGCGTCCGGGCAGCGTGCTCAGCGTCGGCGCCTCGGCGGGTAAAGACACGAAAACGACGCGGACAGCGGCAACCAAGGGCACTGGCAAAGCCGCAGCAGCCGCAATAGCGACTGCTGGGGCTTCCGATGCGAAGCCAGCCGCAAAACGAGCCGGCAAGAACAGCGCGAAAGCCGCGTCATCGAGCCGCGCCGATCCCAAGCGACCCGACATCGTAGCGACGCGCAACGCGCAGTCGCTGCGCGAACTAGCCGCCTCGCCCTCGATCGAGGGCGCGGTGAAAGCGCGCTTGCCCGCGACGTTCAAACCGCAACTGGCGACGCTTGTCGACGCCGCGCCTCCCGGCGATGAATGGTCGTACGAAATCAAGTTCGACGGCTACCGAGTGCTGGCCCGAATCGATCGGGACGCCAAGGGAAGCGCAGTTAAAGTATTCACTCGCGCGGGCAACGACTGGACCGCGAAATTCAGCAAACAGGTCAAGGCGTTCGAACAACTCGGCATCGAAAGCGCATGGCTCGACGGCGAAGCGGTGGTGCTGGACCAGAACGGCGTGCCGAATTTTCAGGGGCTGCAAAACGCCTTCGATGCGAACCGTCCGCAAGACATCATCGTCTACCTGTTCGACATACCGTTCCTGAACGGCTACGACTTGCGCGGCGTGCCGCTCGAACAGCGCCGCGCGATTCTGCGCGCCTTGATGGAAGAGGTCGACGACAGCGTCCTGCGCTTCTCGAACAATTTCGACTTCAGCGCGGAAGATCTGTTGAGGAGCGCGTGCGATATGGCGCTGGAAGGCATCATCGGCAAACGGCGCGACAGCGGCTATCTATCGGGTCGTTCGTCGACGTGGATCAAGCTGAAATGCCGCCGACGCCAGGAGTTCGTGATCGGCGGCTATTCGGAACCGTCCGGCAGCCGCGCGGCGTTCGGCGCGCTGCTGCTCGGCGTCTACGACGGCAAAGGCAAATTGCAGTATGCGGGCCGCGTCGGCACCGGCTTCGACGCGGCGTTACTGCGCTCGGTCAAGAAAGAACTCGACGCGCACGCGACCCAGCGCATGCCGTTTGCCGCCGCGCCGCGCGAGCGTAGTCGCACGCCGGTGCATTGGGTCGAACCGGTGCTCGTCGCCGAATGCAATTTCGCGGAATGGACGAGCGAGGGCATCGTGCGTCAGGCGTCGTTCGTGAGTCTGCGCAATGACAAGCCGGCGCGCCAGATCGTCAAGGAAACACCTCGCCAAGGAGCCGACGTGCAACAGCAAACCGATTCTGGGTCCGACGAAGCGCCGAAGAAACGTGTGGCGCGGAAAACTTCCGTCAGTACTGCGGCCGCATCCGGCGAGGGGAAAACCGCCGCGGCGAGTTCGAAGGCCGAGGCAAAAACGGCGGGCGCGAAAGACGTCGGCATGAAGAGCCGCGGCGTGGAGACAGGCAGCGCGAAGGCCAGTGCTGCGAAAACCGTTGCAACGAAAACCTCCGCCACCAAAGCCAAAGCAACCGAAGGCAAAGCCACAAAATCAAGCACCGCGTCCGCTCCCGCCGAAGTCGCAGGCGTCCGCATCTCGCATCCCGATCGCGTCATCGACAAAAGCAGCGGCGCGCGCAAGATCGATCTCGTGCAGTACTACGAATCGGTCGCCGACTGGATGCTGCCGCATCTGCAAGATCGCCCGGTGTCGCTGGTGCGTGCGCCCGAGGACATCGGCGGCGAGCTGTTTTTCCAGAAGCACAGCCAGAAGCTGTCGATTCCGAATGTCACGCAGCATCCAGGCCTCGATCCGGGCCATCCGGCGCTGATCACCGTCGATACGCTCAAGGCGCTGGTCGGCGCGGCGCAGATGGGCACCGTCGAATTTCACACGTGGAATGCCGTCGTGTCGAATATCGAAAAGCCGGACCGCGTGGTGTTCGACCTCGATCCCGACGCGTCGCTGGGTTGGGAGCGCATGATCGAAGCCGCGCAACTGACGCGTTCGCTACTCGAAGAACTCGGCCTCAAGTCGTTCTGCAAGACGAGCGGCGGCAAGGGCTTCCACGTGGTCGTGCCGCTCGCGAAACAGGCCGGCTGGGACGAAGTGAAGGACTTCTCGCAAGCCGTCGCGCAACACATGGCGGCGACGCTGCCCAAGTACTTCAGCGCGAAGATGGGCGCGCAGAATCGCAAGCAGAAAATCTTCGTGGACTATTTGCGCAACAACCGCGGCTCTAGCACGGTCGCCGCATTCTCGGCGCGGGCGCGTCCGGGCCTGGGCGTATCGGTGCCGCTTTCGTGGGATGAAGTCGCCAGCACCACGGGCGGCGATCAATGGACCATCGAGAATTTGCATGAGCGCCTCGCCGACCTCAAAAGCGACCCGTGGGCGGACTATACGAAGACGCGTCAGCGCATCACCGCAGCCATGAAGAAGCGTCTGGATGACGCAGAGTAAGCGCTTCGACGGACCCGATTCAGAACGACAAGGAGCAAGACCATGAAGACCTCACCGCAATCGTCCGACGGCGACAAGCAGGCAGACCCGCATGCCAAGAAGCAACCCAAATCGATGCAGGAAGCTGCCGCGCCGCTGCCGCATGAAGCCGATCAGGATCCCGAATCGCAGCACGAGGACGGTCCGCGCCATATCGGCAAGCAGGCGCATCGCGATCTCGAACGCGGGCTGAAAGATACCGACCGCCGCGGCGGCGACGAGTATCAGCAAAAGACGCAGAACGACGCGCACACCGACGTCAACTCCGACGGCAAAGGCGCCGGCGGAGCACGCGGCAAGCATTGACGACGTATCGATTCGGGCACCGTCGCCGGCGCATCTGTCTCAGCCCGGCTCTCTGTCCCAGTAAGGCGGATCGCCGAAGTGCGCCGCCAGGAATTCGATCAAGGCGAGCGTCTTCGGCGGCACGAACGAACGGCTCGGGTACACCGCCCAGATTGCCACGTTCTCGGCGAGCGGATAGCTGTCCAGCACGCTGACCAGTTCGCCGCTGCGCAAATAAGGCGCGACGTCCCAGGTCGATTTCAGCGCGATGCCGAAACCGGCCAGCAGGGCGTCGCGGATCACTTCGCCGTTGTCGGTGACGAGGCGCCCGCTCACGCGCACCTCGAGCGCTCCGGCGGGCGTCACGAAGACCCAGTCGCGCTGGTCCGACAGAATCATGCACTCGTGCTCCGCGAGGTCCGAAGGATGATGCGGCGTGCCGCGCCCGGCAAGATAAGCGGGCGCCGCGCACAGCACCCGCCGATTCACCGCGAGGCGCCGCGCCACCAGCGACGAATCCTTCAGCACGCCGACGCGGATCGCCACGTCGATACCCGCATCGACGAGATCGACCAACTTATCGGTGAGCCGCAAATCGACGCTCACGCCGGGATAGCGGCGCAGAAATTCGCTGATCACCGGCGACACGTGCTGCCGCCCGAACGACGACGGCATCGAGACCCGCAAGCGGCCCTGCGGCTCGGCCTGCGCCCGGCCCACGGAGGCGCGTGCGGCGGCGGCCGCGTCGAGCAGGGCTTCGGCGCGCGTCATGAAGACTTCACCGTCCTGCGTGAGGCTGATGCGGCGGGTGGTTCGGTGCAACAGACGCGCGCCGAGCAGCTTTTCCAGCTGCGCGATGCGGGAGCTGGCCACCGCCGCCGACAGCCCGAATTCGCGCCCGGCCGCCGACACGTTGGCCAGCAGCGCGGCGCGCACGAACAGGGCGACGTCGAGCAGATCGAGGCGCTCCCGTTCTCCGGACGAGGTACGTGTGGATGAGGCCGGAAGGTTCATTCTTCTGAAATTCAAAAAGATGTTTCAGCCATTATGACGGTTTTAAGAGAATAAGATCCGCCTTAGGATGACGCCAATGGGATCGATGACGCGCAAACGGCACGACAGGCCGCCCGCAAAAACCGCGATCCTTCAAACCTCGTCTGAACCAACAGGAGCATGTATGAAAGCCGTCGGTCTCTATCGCTATTTGCCGATCGATCAAGCCGAAGCCTTGGTCGATGTCGAAATCCCGAAACCGGAAGCCACCGGTCGTGACCTGCTGGTCAAGGTCGAGGCGATTTCCGTCAATCCGGTCGACACCAAAGTGCGCGCGCCGAAAGACACGGTCGAAAAGACGCCGCGCGTCCTCGGCTGGGACGCCGCCGGCACGGTAGTCGCGGTCGGACCGGACGTCACGCTGTTCAAGGTCGGCGATCCGGTGTTTTATGCGGGCAGCATCACACGGCCGGGCGCCAACAGCGAGTTCCACCTGGTCGATGAGCGGATCGTCGGGCGCAAGCCGGCGTCGCTCGATTTCAGCCACGCTGCCGCGTTGCCGCTGACCGCGATCACCGCATGGGAAGCCTTGTTCGACCGTCTCGGCGTGTCGCCGCAAGGCGCGGACGAAGGCCGCACCGTGCTGATCGTCGGCGGCGCGGGCGGGGTCGGCTCGATCGGCATTCAACTGGCGAAGCAGCTCGCGAAGCTGAAGGTGATCGCGACCGCGTCGCGGCCCGAGTCGGCCAAATGGGCCACGGAACTGGGCGCGGATCACATCGTCGATCATTTCGGCGACATGCCCGCGCAATTGAAAAAGCTCGGCATCGACCAGGTCGATTACGTGCTGATGTTCAACGACACCGACAAGAACTTCCCGGCCGCGGCCGAGGTGATCAAGCCGCAAGGCAGCATCTGCACGATCGTGGAAAACAGCAAGCCGGTGCCGGTCGAATTGTTGAAAGCGAAGAGCGCCGCCTTTCATTGGGAGTTCATGTTCACGCGCTCGATGTTCGGCACGCCGGACATGATCGAGCAGCACAAGCTGTTGACCGAAGTAGCGCGTCTCGTCGACGCGGGCACGCTGTGCACGACCGTCGGCCAGAACGTCGGCGCCATCAACGCCGCGAATCTGCGCCGCGCGCATCAGCTGCTCGAAGAAGGGCGCGCGATCGGCAAACTGGTGCTGACGGGATTCGACGAGTAAGCCGCAATTCGCCTGAACCGGGCCTGAACGAACATGGCCGGCGTCGCAGCAATGCGCGCCGGCCATGTTCATTTGATGCGCAACAAACGTGGCGATTGGGCGACGCGGCGTGTCGATTTGCAGCAGTGCGGCGCGGCGGGCGCGTGTGTGCGCCTGAGCCGCCACACGCGCAGAAAACGCGTCGCCGCAAGCGGGTTAACACCCGATTCGCGGGCAGCGCGCGCAGCGTCGCTTGGCGTTAGACTGGCAGGGCATCATGCTAAAACAGTTGCGTGTCTCGCAGCCCGGCGTCGTCCAGTCGGGCGGTGCGTGAGCAGTAGCGCTGAAGCGGGCGCGCAGCGGCACAACAACGAGGTGACAGTATGAGCTTCAGACTCTCCGCCGTTTCAGTTGTTGCTTCTCTCGCATGCGCGCTCGCGCCCGGCATGCTCGTGCCGGTGGCTCACGCCGCCACGCCGATCACGGTCACGTCCCAATCCGCCCTCGACGGCCCGATCCGCTACACGGTGCGCGTCACGTCGAAACAGTTCGGTAATTCGCAGGAAACGCGCACGATCCGCTCCGGCGAATCGGACGACTTCACGTGGAAGACCGTGCCGCCGGGTGGTCCGGTTCCCGCGACGGATGCGTGCCCGAACTACGCGTCGCTGCCGATCGACACCAACGGCGCGATGATCAGGCAGACGCAAATCCGGTTCGCGCCAGTCGTCGGCGGCGACGGCACGGCGACCGTGCAATTGAGCTTCCAGGCGCAGACGCCGAAGGGCGTGAAAACCGTGACGAGCGGCGGCAAAACGCTCAAGTGTCCGAACGACGTGACCGTCAGTCAGATTGTGCGATTCACGATGCCGGTCAATGGCAGCACGAAAACGCTCACGCTCAGCGACGGCACGGAAGTCGCGATCAGCGCGAAGCGTTGAGTCAGGCGTGTGATTGAGGGCACAGCGGCGGGTCGGAGCGCGCCTCAGCGCCGCACCGCGGCCCGCTCGACCAGCCGCGCCGACAGAAAGCGGTGCTCCGCCGAAAAGAGCCGCCGGTACGTGAGCAGCACCGCGCCCACCGTCCCCAGGGCCGACGACGCGGCGATCAGGAACATGATCACGATCTGATAGCGCACCGCCTGCAACGGCGACTGCCCGGCCAGCACCTGGCCGGTCATCATGCCGGGCAGGCTCACCACGCCGACCACGGCCATCTGATTGAGCGTCGGCATCATGCCCGCGCGCACGGCTTGGCGCGCCGGCGCCTGCGCCGCTTCCCAGCGTGTCGCGCCTAGCGCGAGCGCCATGTCGACGCGGTCGCGCCGAGCGGTCAATTCCTCGGTCATCCGTTCGATGCCGAGCGACACGCCGGTCAGCGTATTGCCGAGGATCATGCCGAGAATCGGAATCGCATACTGCGGCTCGTACCACGGGTGAATGCGGATCACGACGAACAGCCCGACCGCGGCCACCAGCCACGAACTGACCCAGATCGACAGCACACTGTCCGCGCGTTGTCCGCGATACGTGCGGTTGCCGCGCTGCGCGCCCGCGAAGCCGGCGATCAGCGTCATCACGATCATCAGCGGCAGCACCACGTACCAGCGGTCGTAACGGAACACCCAGCCGAGCACGTAGCCGATCGCCAGCAACTGCACGACGGTGCGCACGGCGGCCCACGCCAGCTTGCGCTCGAGATCGAGCTTGAGCGCCACCGACACGGCACCGTTCACGACGATCAGCAGCGCCGCAATCGCGACATCCCACAGACTCAGGTTTTGCAATGTCATTGGCCGAACTCCTGGTGATCCTGATGCGCGGGCGGTAGCTCGCGATGCGCGGTTTCGTCGAGCACGCCGGCGCGCATGGTCAGATGCCGCGCGCTCATGCGCGTGGCTTGCGCCGGATCGTGGGACACCCAGATCGACGCATGACGCCCGGGATCGGCGTCGAACCATGCGTGCACCAGACCTTCGATCGCATGCGACGACTCCGGGTCGAGCGACGCGGTGGGTTCGTCGAGCAACAGAACCTCGGGCGCGAGTTGCAGCACGCGAATCAGCGCGGCGATCTGCGCCTCGCCGCCGGACAACTCGCTCGAGCGCTTGTCGAGAAAGTCGTCGCCGCGGCCGGCCTGAGCGGCGAGGCTCGCCGCGCGCGCGCGATCGAAACGCACGTCGTGATACGTGCGCAACTCGAACGGATAGCGCAGATTGTCTTCGACGCTGCCGTCGAGCAGCGCGGGCCGTTGCCGGATATACGCGACGTTGCGCCGGTAGCGCGGAATAGCGGTGCGCTCCACCGGCGCGCCATGCCACATGATGCGTCCCGCATCGAGCGGATCGAGCAGCGCAAGGGCGCGCAGGAACACGCTCTTGCCCGAGCCGGACGGCCCGGTGATGGCGACGCGGTCGCCCGCGTGCAACACGAAGGTGGTCGGCTGCAGTAGCGTCTGGCCGCGCACGGCATCGCGCCGGACGATGCCGTCGGCGAGGACGAAGGGAACATCGGTCATGAGTGAATTTGTAATGGGGGATGCGTAAGGTCGAAGCTCGCTGCGACCTGCGTGTGCAACATGATAAAACGGCAAAGGCATAGCGCTTGCCGGCCACGGACCGGGCACGCAACGTGCTGAACGGTGCTCAACGTAGAAAAAAATAGCGGAGCTTCTCAATGGCAGTGTCGAGCACGATCGGAAGGCGGATCGGGAAAATCATCGCATGGCTGCTGGCGATCATCGTCATTCTGATTGTCGCGCTGGCCATTTTCATCATGACCTTCGACTGGAACCGGGCAAGACCCTATATCAACGACAAGGTCACGCAAGCCATCGGCAGGCCATTCGCCATCAACGGCGATCTGAAGGTCGGCTGGCGGCATCCGGTCGGCGAGACCGGCTGGCGAGGCTGGGTGCCCTGGCCGCGTTTCTCGGCGGCCAATATCACCGTGGGCAATCCGGACTGGACCAAGCAGCCGCAGTTCGCCACGCTCGACGAGATCGACTTCCAGGTCAAGGTGCTGCCGCTGCTCGCGCACGATATCGTGATTCCCACGATCAACCTCGTGAATCCTTCGGTCGATCTGGAGCGCGTGCTCGACGGCCGCAACAACTGGACCTTCAAACTGGCGTCATCCAGCGGGCCTTCCGAATGGAAGCTCGATCTGCACGATATCGCCTTTGCCAAGGGCAATATCGCGCTATCCGATCAGCAGAAGAAGGTCGATTTGCAGATGGCGATCGACACGCTCGGCCAGCCGATTCCGATCGGCGAAGCGATGAAGCAGCAGGAAGCGGCATCGCGCAGTTCCTCGGCGCAGACAATCGGCAAGTCGGGTGCGAACAAACTGACGCAGCAGGCGAATGCGCAGGCGGCGTCGGAAGCCGCGGCGGCGTCCGCGGCGGCAGCCTCCGGCGCGTCGTCGACGGATATCACCGCGTCCGGTACGACGGCGGCCACGGGCGCTTCGGGCGGGCTGGTCGCGGGCGGCTCGAAGGGCGCCAGCCAGGCCGTCGCCGCGGGCGCGAGCGGGGCAGTCGTGGCGTCCGCGCCGGCATCGGCTTCGGGCGCGAGCGGGGCGCAAGCTCAGGGCGGCGCGAAGCAGGAGATTCCGCCGTACGCCATCGGCTGGACCGTCAAAGGGACTTACAACAAGACGCCGGTGTCGGGCAGCGGTAAGGTCGGCGGCGTGCTGGCGTTGCAGGACGCGAACCGGCCGTTCCCGGTGCAGGCCGATGTGAAGGCGGGCGATCTGCATGTCGGCCTCGTCGGCACGATCACCGATCCCGCGCATCTCGCGGCGGTCGATCTGCGCCTCTGGCTGCAAGGCAACAGCATGGCGCGCCTCTATTCGCTGACCGGCGTGACCTTGCCCGACACGCCGCCGTATGCGACCGAGGGGCGGCTCGTCGGCCAGTTCAAGTCCACCGGCAACGTCTTCAAGTATGAAAATTTTACAGGCCGGGTCGGCGGCAGCGATATCAACGGCTCGTTGACGTATACGGCGCGTGAACCGCGTCCGCTGTTGCAGGGCGAACTGGTTTCGCATCTGCTGCAATTCTCCGATCTGGCGCCGGTGATCGGCGCGGATTCGAACGCGAGCAAAGCCAAGCGCGGTGATGCGACGGCGCAGCCGTCCAGCAAGGCGTTGCCGGTCGAGGAGTTCCGCACCGACCGCTGGAAGGCGATCGACGCCGACGTGAAATTCACTGGCCGGCGCATCGTCAAGGACGTGAATCTGCCTATCACGGATCTGTACACGCACGTCGTGATGACCGATGGCGTGCTCTCGCTGGAACCGTTGAAGTTCGGCGTGGCCGGCGGCACGCTCGCTTCGGACATTCATCTGGACGGCAGCGCGACACCGCTCAAAGGACGCTTCGCGACGTCGGCGCGGCATTTGAAGCTCAAGCAGTTGTTCCCGAGCTTCAAGACGATGCAGAACGCGCTCGGTGAAATCAACGGCGACGCCGCGCTCACCGCGACGGGCAATTCGCCGGCGGCGCTCGCGGCATCGTCGAACGGCGAGGTCAAGGCGCTGGTGACGGACGGCACGGTGAGCCGCCTGCTGATGGAAGCGGCCGGGCTGAACGTGGCGAACGTGGTGTATGAAAAGCTGTTCGGCAATCGCGACGTGAAGATCAACTGCGCGGCCGCCGATTTTGTCGCGACCAACGGCGTGCTCGAGTCACGCGTCTTCGCGCTCGATACGGACGACGCCGTGATCGATATCGACGGCAACGTGAACATGCGTGACGAATCGTTGGATCTCGGCGTGCATCCGCATACCAAGGGTTTCAGGGTGTTCTCGCTGCGCTCGCCGCTCTATGTGAAAGGCACCTTCAAGGATCCGCACGTGGGCGTGAACGCGGCCGCGCTGGCGTTGCGCGGCGGCGCGGCGGTCGGCCTCGGTTTGCTCAATCCGTTCGCGGCGCTGATTCCGCTGCTCGCGCCGAGCAACAACAAGCCGTTGCCGTGCACGCAGTTGCTGGCCCAGGTCCGGCAGGCGCCGACTGCGCCGCCGCCGGGCACGAAGCAGCAGCCCAAGTC
This sequence comes from Paraburkholderia sp. RL17-347-BIC-D, assembly GCF_046027915.1. NCBI lineage: Bacteria > Pseudomonadati > Pseudomonadota > Betaproteobacteria > Burkholderiales > Burkholderiaceae > Paraburkholderia > Paraburkholderia sp. RL17-347-BIC-D. The sequence continues at coordinate 187,134 of NZ_JARESS010000005.1, read as the reverse complement.
CGCCATTTCTCTGGATGGCGCGCCAGTGAACAAGTCTTCTGGCGGCGCTTCGTCGCCGGCTGCGACGGACAAGAAAAAGCCGGCGGTGATGTCGCCTGCCAGCGCGGCTGAATACAAGGGGAGTTGATGATGCCTTTCATCCTGCCTGCGGACTGGCTGAACTGGAGCTTCGGCGGCGGCCTGTCCTTGATTCTTTTGTGGCTCATCAGCGTGCCGCCCGGTGGCGACCACATCGATGACATCACGATGAAATGAGAAGGCGAAATGAGGCAAGGCGAGCGCTGAACGCGCGCGTGAACACATCACCTGAGATGACACGCCGAATCAAGGAAAGGTGATGACGCAACGCCGCCTGACGAGCTTTGCCAACAGACGGTGTTGCGAGTGTGAAGGTCTACCGTAAAGCTAAAGGTCTACCTGAGCGAGCGCGGCGCGGCGTCTCCGGCAGCATCCTGCCGACGCACCCCACGACGGGCGCCGCCAATGCGAGTCGCGCCGAATTCCGTCAGGATCTTGCCGCGAGCGCGGCTGGCGAACACCAGAAAGCCGAAACCGTCCGCCTCATACCAGTAGCCGCCGTTCTCGAGGCCGTCGAGCGGTTGCTCCAGCGCATTGGTAATCGATTCGATACAGCGACGTCGCAACTCCGCAGGTGCAGGATAGGGCGGTTGCGCGCCACGCACACTACACAGCAGCACATCGAGCCCTGGCAGCACATGTGCATAAAGGACAGGCTCGTCTTGCGCGCGAGCGCGCGCAATCTTGGTGTCGAGCTGGCCGAACGGCTTGAAATGCCGTAGTACCGCGAGGAACGACTCATCGCCGTCCACCTTCGCGCGTCTACGCTTTTTCGGGAAGGACATAAAAATTCGCCTGAAAAAGAATTGCAAGAAACGCAGCGTCCTCATGCGACCACTCCCGGCTTCGCGCGCCGCACGTCGATCTTTTATAGCATACGACAAGGCCGGATTCACGGTGATTCGACGATTACGCCGCCCCACCGCCTCCCGCACGAATCATGCCGAACCGCCTCGCCGCGCGCTTTCGCTTCCCAGCACATCTGTCTCCATCATAGACGCACGAGGCGCTGAAAAATCATCTCATACCAATAAAAAAGTCATTTTTGTGTGGACGAGCGCATCCTGCCGCTACGTTGAAATATCTCGAATTCACGTCGATAATGGCCCGTCCGGCTGCACTGCGCCGAGCTCGCCGATCCGGCACCGCAAAGTCCCGCCAGCGCGGCGCGGCGTGGCCGGTCACGCGAACCGCCGCGGCTTGAGTGACCGCTTGAGTGACTCTTTGCGACCCTTCGGGCGAACATGAAACTATTCACCAAGGGTCTGCTGCTGATTGCAGTGCCGAGCGTGGTCGAGCTGGCGCTTCTCGGCGTCGTCTTCGATACCCAGGAGCAGACAGCGCAGGCCGCGCAGTGGGTCACCAACAGCAAGCAGATCCTCTATCAGTCGTCGGCCATCGTCGATCCGTTGCTGCGTCAGGCGGCGCGGGTTCGCACGGCTATGGTCATCGGTGATGCGTCGCTGATCGACCGCCATACGGTGTGGGTCGATCTGGGCGACCGGCTGTCGAATCTCGAGGTGCTGGTCGCCGGCACGCCGCAGCAGGTCGAGCGTGTGCACAAGATGCAGCGGGCGATCGACGCATATCGCGCGCAGACTGTCGCGATCTCACAGGCGCTGCATGCGGGGCATCGCCCGAATTCGTTTGCCGCGCTGGAGACCGGCGCGTTGCCGCAGCAGATCGCGGTGTTTCGCGACGAGCTCGCCGCGTTCGGCGACGAGGCATCGCGGCTCGACGCCGAGCGCTCGGCCGCGCTCGCGCGGCGGCGGGACCGCCAGCAGTACGCGCTGATCGGCGCCGTGCTCGGCTCGATGCTGATCTGGGCGGCCACCGCGGTGGTCTTTGCGCGCAGCATCGGCCGGCGGCTGGAAGTGTTGGCCGATAACGCCGAACGTTTGGGCAGCGGGCGCACGCTCGCGCCGCCGCTGTCGGGTAAAGACGAGATTGCCGCGCTCGACACCGTGCTGCATCAGACGGGCGCGCGCCTGCGTGAGGCCGACGCCGAGCAGGCCATGCTGAAAACGCGGCTCGAAGCGCGCGCGCAAGAATTGGCGGGCGTCAACGAGGAACTGCGTCAGGAGACGCAAGATAATGAAATGTTCATCTACAGCGTGTCGCACGATCTGCGCTCGCCGTTGGTGAATCTGCAAGGTTTCTCGAAGGAGTTGCAGGTCTCGTGCGACGAGCTGGACAGCGTCGTCGAGGCGGCAAAATTGCCGGAGGCCGAGCATCGGCGCATGGCGCATATTCTCGACGGCGAGGTGCGCGAGTCCTTGCAATATTTGCGCGCGGCAGTGACGCGGGCCGCCGCGATCATCGACGCGCTGCTGCGCATCTCGCGCGCCGGCCGGCTCGAGTACCAGTGGCAACGTGTGAGCGTCGGGCGCGTGGTGGGACGGGTGGTCGACGCGCTGCAGGGCGCGATCGGGCAGCATGCGGCCGTGGTGACCGTGCGCGACTTGCCACCGGCATGGGGCGACCCGGGCGCGATCGAGCAGATTTTCAGCAACCTGATCGGCAATGCGTTGAATTATCTCGATCCGGCGCGCAATGGGCGTATCGAAGTCGGCGCGCTGGAACCCGAACCGGGCGAGCCGGGCGAGGCGGGCGAACCGCGCGCGGTGCGCATGCGCACGTATTATGTGCGCGACAATGGCCTCGGCATTCCGGCCGCGTATATGTCGAAAGTGTTCCGGGCATTTCAGCGCCTGCACGGCGACGTCGCTAGTGGCGACGGCATTGGCCTCGCGGTGGTGCGTCGCACGGTGGAGCGGCATGGGGGACGCGTGTGGGTCGAGTCGGCGGAAGGCGCGGGGTCGACGTTTTTTGTGGTGTTGCCGGAACAGCCCGCGCGTCTCTGAACAAGAGCGGGTAGACGCGGGAGCGGCGCGGATCTTCACAAGTGGCAGGCATCAACCAATCGTTCAGCACGGAGAGCATATGAGTCACGGGGAAACGGTCAGCATCGTACTGATCGAAGACGACGACGGCCACGCCACGCTCGTCGAGCGCAATCTGCGCCGTGCCGGCATTTCGAACGGTTTCGTGCGCTTTCGCGACGGCCAGCAGGCACTCGATTATTTTTTCGGTCCAACGCCGTCCCCGGCGGACGCCGCCGCGAGTTCCGCGGCCGATCCCGCTGACAGCGCTGTACCCGCGCGCGAAGATTTGATGAATTTCGTCGTGCTGCTCGATCTGAAAATGCCGCGGGTGGACGGCTTCGAAGTCTTGCGGCGTCTGAAAGAGTCGCCGCAAACCGCCGCCGTGCCGGTGATCGTCCTGACCACGACCGACGACCCGCGCGAAATCGCGCGCTGCTACGAACTCGGCTGCAATGTCTACATCACCAAGCCGGTCGAGTACGATGCGTTCATCGAAGCCGTGCGGCGCCTCGGGTTTTTCCTGCAGGTGGTCAAGCTGCCCTCGGGGCATCGTCTCGCGGCGCCGTGATGGAAGGTTCGCATGAAGCCGGCCGAAAGCCGCTCGTGACAAGATAGACCACTTGAAGACCCTAGCCAGAGAAGACTCCGCATGACCGAAGAAGTGTCCACGCAGCCTGCCGCGTACGTGCTGGTCGTCGATGACGACGAAGGCATCCTGCGGCTCGCGCGCAAGTCGCTCGAGCGCGCGGGCTGCCGGGTCGCGATCTGCGCCGGCGTCGAAGCGGCCCGTGAGCGGCTTGCGGGCGGCGGTCCCGACTTGCTGGTGCTCGACTATCAACTGAGCGGGCCCGAGACCGGCCTGGACTTCTTTCGCCGTTTGCGCACGGAAGGCGTGCGGATTCCCGCCATCCTCGTGACCGGTTTCACCGACGAATCGCGAGTGATTGAAGCGCTGCGCGCTGGCGTGTCCGATGTGGTGCCGAAATCCGGCGATTACCTCGATTACCTTCCTGAAGCCGTCGAACGGGTGCTCTCGCAAGTGCGCCTGCAGCGCGCATCGGACGAAGCCTTGCTGCTGCGCGATCGCGAGCAGCATTACCGCACCTTGTCGGAGGCCTTGCCGCACCTCGTCATGACCTGCAACGCCACGGGCGACTGCGATTTTCTGTCGAAGCAGTGGTACGACTATACGGGCCTCGCTGAAAGCTGTTCGTACGGTCTCGCCTGGCTCGACGCCGTGCATCCGGACGACCGCGAAGAGGTTCGCCGTAGCTGGCTGAAGGCGGTGTCGGACAAAGTCGGCGACTACCGGCACGAGTTGCGGATTCGCCGGCACGACGGCGAATACCGCTGGTTCGACGTCCGCGTGGTGGCGATGCGCGACGCCGAAGGCAACGTCAGCAAATGGTTCGGCAGTTGCACGGACATTCATTCGCAGCGCGAGGCGAACGAGGAGCGCGAACGGCTGCTGGCGTCGGAGCAGGCCGCCCGCCAGACCGCCGAAGAAGCCAATCGCGCCAAGGACCGCTTTCTCGCCATGCTGTCGCACGAATTGCGCACGCCGCTCACGCCAGTGCTGGCCGGCGCCAGCGTGCTGGAGATGATCCCGGATCTGCCCGATCAGGCGCGCGCGAGCGTGCGCATGATCCGCCGTAACGTCGAACTCGAAGCGCGGCTGATCGACGACCTGCTCGATCTCACGCGCGTGGCGAACGGCAAGTTGCGGCTGTCGCTCGAAACCGTCGACGTGCACGAGGTGATAGACAGCGTGCTCGAACTGTTTCGCAGCGAGATTCAGGTCAAGCAGCAGGACGTGCACGTCCATAAGGACGCCCAGCACCATTACGTGCTGGCCGATCGCGCGCGGCTGCAGCAGATGCTGTGGAACCTGATTCGCAATGCCGCCAAGTTCACGCCGGACGGCGGCCATATTTATGTGCGCACCCGCGACGAACGCATGCACGTGCAGATATCGGTCGAAGACACGGGGATCGGCATCGAGCCGAAGCAGATCGGCAAGCTCTTCAACGCGTTCGAGCAGGGCAATCAGAACATGACGCGGCAGTTCGGCGGCCTCGGCCTCGGACTCGCGATCACGAAAGCATTGACCGACGTGCACGGCGGCACGGTGACCGCGCAGAGCCCTGGCGCGCACTGCGGCGCAACCTTCACGATCACCTTGCCGACTGCCGCTGCGCCTGAGGTGACGTCACCGGTCGTGGTGCCGGACGAAGTGCATTCGGCCGGTCTGCTGAACATCCTGCTGATCGAAGACCATTTGGACACCGCCGAGGTCATGGAGCAACTGATTCGCAGCCTTGGCCATGAGGTCACGACCGTGGGCCGGGTCGACGACGCGTTGGCCGCGACTCAATCGCAGACCTTCGATCTGATCGTCAGCGATGTCGGTTTGCCCGACGGCACCGGCCTCGACTTCATCAAGGCGTTCCGCGAGCACTCGGACGCGCCCGCGGTCGCGTTGACCGGCTTCGGCACCGACGAAGACGTGCGTCGCTGCCTGAGCGCCGGCTTCACTTCGCACCTGACCAAGCCTGTCAACTTCGGCCAGCTCGAGACGATGATCGAAGGCGCGGTCAGTCAGAAGGAGCAGAAGGACGCTTGAGCGTGTGCCGCCGGCATCGGCGCTCGGTAAGGAAAAAGGCCTGTTGCGAGGGAATCGCAACAGGCCTTTTGCTTGCGGCTTGTGGCTGGCTCCGGCTGAGACGCCGGCATGCTCAACGCGGTGAGTTCTTCAACGAATCGCGGATTTCACGCAGCAGCAGCACGTCTTCCGGTGTCGGCGGCGGTTCTGCCGGTGCGGCTTCAGCCGGCTTGCGCAGATTGTTGATGAACTTGACCATCAGGAAAATGATGAACGCGAGGATCAGGAAGTTGATCAGCACGGTGATGAACGAGCCATAACCGAACACGGCAACACCCGCCGTTTGCAAGTCTTTATACGACTCGGGACTGCCCTTGAAGCTAGGTGGAATTGCACCGAGCCGAACGAACTTATTGGAGAAATCGAGGCCGCCGGTGGCAAGCCCGACAACCGGCATGATCAGGTCTTTAACAATTGAATTGACGATGGTGGAGAAGGCGCCGCCGATAATCACACCGACCGCGAGATCCATCACGTTGCCCTTGAGGGCAAATTCCTTGAATTCCTTGACCATGCTCATAGAGGTTCCTCCCAGAAGTCGATATTCGAATGATACCAACCTGAGATTGATAGGCTAGTCTTTTGCCGGGGAATGCGAGGATTGTTTTTTATTGAGGAAACAGTGACTCGCTATGTCGCGCGTGGTCTATATGCGTGGCAAATGTGACCGGGTCGGTATTGGTGCCGCACAGCAGAACACCCACGCGTTTGCCTTGCAACTGTTCGCGCAGCGGGCCGAGCAAGCCGGCGGTAGCCGCGGCGCAGGCCGGCTCGACCGCAAGCTTCAGTTGTCCGAACAAGGTCAACATGGCCGCGCGTAACTGGTCGTCGGAAACCGTGACGAGCTGATCGATATGACGGCGGCACAATTCGTAGCTGTATTCCTCGGTATGCGGCGACATGAGCGAGTCGGCAATGCCGTGCATCTGGCGCATCTTGACCGTGTGATTGGCGGCGAAACTCTTGCCCATGACATCCGCGCCTTCGGGTTCCACGCCATATACATGCACGTTCGGATTCGCGAGCCGCATGGCGGTCGCCACACCCGCCGCGAGGCCGCCGCCGCCGATCGGCACGATCACCGCTTCGAGATCCGGCGTTTGCGTGGCCCACTCGTAGCCAAGCGTGGCCGAACCCAGCACCGTGCGATAGCCGTTGAACGGATGCACGAAATAGCGGCCTTCTTCAGCCTCGATACGGCGCACCAGTTCGAATGCCTCGGCAATGTCTTGCGCGAACACGATCTCGGCGCGGTATTGCCGGCACAGCGCTACGCGCGCCGGATTGGCCGCGTGAAACAGCACGACCTTGGCGCTGATGCCGAGGCGCATGGCCGCATACGCGACCGCCACCGCATGATTGCCGCCCGACACGCAAGTGACGCCCGCGCTGCGTTGCGCTTCGTCCAGTGCGAGCAGATTGGTGAACGCGCCGCGCGCCTTGAAGCTGCCGCCCGCCTGCAACAGCTCGAACTTGAAGTTCACCACCGTGCCTTCCAGCGACGGAAAGTCCGCCCTGTCGAACACCGGCGTTCGCGTCACCCACGGCGTCAACGCAAAGTGCTGTGCGGCGATGTCGTCGAGCGTGGGGATCGGCTCCCCGTCGATCGTATGGTCGGTGTGTTGCGGCGTGGCGGTGGACATGGCGTGGGCGTGCTTGGGTCGGTATGGGTAAGACTCTTTCTACGCGCGTCAGTTTCAGCGCGCGTGCGCGTCGACCGACATGCTGTGAATGAATTTGTGCAGGAAACGCTCGCACGCCACCAGTTGATCCAGCGCGACGAATTCGTTGGGCTTGTGCGCCTGCTGAATGTCGCCTGGGCCGCATACGATGCTCGGAATGCCCGCCAGCGAGAAGAGGCCGGCTTCCGTGCCGTAGGCGACCTTGCGCCTGTCCTGATCGGCGGTCAGCGCGCGCACCAGTTGCGTGATGGCGGCTTGTTCAGACGAATCGAGTCCGGGCGCCGCGGCGATCTTCGTAATCTCGATCGCCGCCGATGGATGCTCGCGCAACATTTTCGGCAGCAGCGTTTCGCGTGCGTATTGATCGACGCGCGCGAAGATCGGTTCGGGATCGAGCGTGGGCAGGTTGCGGAATTCGAACTGGAACTTGCATTCGGCCGGCACGGTATTGATCGCATTGCCGCCCACGATCGTGCTGGTTTGCGCGGTGGTGAAGGGCACGTCGTACAGTTCGTCGAACGGGCCCTGCTCGCGGAACTGGTCGGCCATGTCGCGGATGTAGCAGATCAGCCGCGCGGCGTATTCGATCGCGTTCAAACCCTTCGGCGTAAGCGACGAATGCGCCGCCTGACCGCGCACACAGCACTGGTAAGCATTGATGCCTTTGTGCGCCACGATCGGCCGCATGCTGGTCGGCTCGCCGACGATGCAGCCGTCCGGCTTCACGCCGCGCTTCATCAGGTCGGCAATCAGGAGCGGCGCGCCCGCGCAGCCCACTTCCTCGTCGAACGACAGGGCAAAGTGAATCGGCTTCGCGAGTTTGGTGCGCTGCATCTCCGGTACGAGTGTCAGCGCCGCGCCGATGAAGCCTTTCATGTCGCAGGTGCCGCGGCCGTACAGCTTGTCACCGCGAATTTCCGGCTTGAACGGATCGCTGTCCCATTGCTGGCCGTCCACGGGTACGACGTCGGTGTGGCCCGACAGCACCACGCCGCCGTTCGTTTCGCCGTCGTGTGCGGGAATCGTCGCGAACAGGTTGGCCCATTTGCCGCTTTCGTCGTGCGTGAGCGTGGCCTGAATACCGACGGCACGCAATTCGTCGCGCACGGTTTCGATCAGGCCGAGATTCGGATTGCGGCTGACCGTGTCCATCGACACGAGACGGGTCACCCACGGGAGCGAGACAGGCGAGGAGGAATTCGAAGCGGAGGCGGACGATTGCGAAGACTGCGCTGATTCAGCGACGTGAGACATGACAAGACTCCGGCATTTAAGTCTTTCGATCATACCCAAAAAAAAGCCGTCCGTATGCTGCGGCGCGCGTTTGCGCACCGCAGCATGAACGAAAAAACGCTAGACGTCCCGCGTTTTTTAACGCCGCGCCAAGGCCGCATTAGCGCGGCGCGATCGACGAACTCATCGCGCAGCAGCGCTGGCCGCGGTGCCGCGGCTCGGCGTGCCGAGCGCGCGCAAGGTTTCCTTGACCGTGGCGACACGCACCGCGAGATCCGGGCTGCGCGTTTCGATACGCAGCTTGTCCTGGCCCGCGAGCTTGATGTGCTTGTGCTTCTGCACCATCTCGATGATCCGCATCGCGTCGATCGGCGGATTGGGGATGAACTGCAAGCCGATCACCGCTTCGCCGGCGTCGATCTTCGAAATACCCAGCGGCTTCGCCGCCAGCCGCAGACGATGCGTCTCCACCAGCGCATGCGCTTGCGGCGGCAACTTGCCGAAACGGTCGATCAATTCTTCCTGAATGCCGTCGATCGAATCGTTGTGTTCGCAATTAGCCAGCCGCTTGTAGAGCGACAGACGCTCCTGCACATCACCGCAATAGTCCGCCGGGAGAATCGCCGGCGCGTGCAGGTTGATCTCGGTGGTCGCGGCGAGCGGTGCGGTGAGGTCGGGCTCCTTGCCTTCCTTGAGCGCCTTCACGGCGTCGTTCAACATGTCGGTGTAGAGCTGGAAGCCGATCTCGTGAATCTCGCCGGACTGTTTGTCGCCGAGCACTTCACCCGTGCCGCGAATCTCGAGGTCGTGCATGGCCAGATAGAAGCCTGAACCGAGTTCTTCCATCTGCTGGATCGCTTCGAGGCGGCGTTGCGCCTGTTTGGTCAGCCCTTGCGGATCGTGGACCAGCAGATACGAATACGCCTGGTGATGCGAACGGCCTACACGGCCACGCAACTGATGCAATTGCGCGAGACCGAACTTGTCGGAGCGATGAATCAGGATCGTATTGGCGCTCGGCACGTCGATACCGGTTTCGATAATCGTCGTGCACAGCAACACGTTGGCGCGCTGCGCAACGAAGTCGCGCATCACGCGTTCGAGTTCGCGTTCATGCATCTGTCCATGCGCGACCGCGATACGCGCTTCGGGCACCAACGTTTCGAGCATCTGCCGGCGATTTTCGATCGTCTCGACTTCGTTGTGCAGGAAGTAGACCTGGCCGCCACGCTTCAACTCGCGCAGCATGGCTTCGCGAATCACGCTGTCTTCCTCGCGCCGCACGAAGGTTTTGATCGCGAGGCGCTTTTGCGGCGCGGTGGCGATCACGGAGAAATCGCGCAGGCCTTCGAGCGCCATGCCGAGCGTACGCGGGATCGGCGTGGCGGTGAGCGTGAGCACGTCCACTTCGGCGCGCAAGGCCTTCAAGGCCTCTTTCTGACGCACGCCGAAACGGTGTTCCTCGTCGATGATCACGAGTCCCAGCCGCTTGAACTGCACGTCGGACGAGAGCAGCTTGTGCGTGCCGATTACGATATCGACACTGCCGTCGTTGATCTGCTGGATCGCCGCGCTGACTTCCTTGGTCGATTTGAAGCGCGACAGTTCGGCGATCCGCACCGGCCAGTCGGAGAAGCGGTCGTTGAAGGTTTGTGTGTGCTGTTCGGCGAGCAGCGTGGTGGGCGAGAGCAGCGCAACCTGCTTGCCGCCCATTACCGCGATGAACGCCGCACGCAGTGCCACTTCGGTCTTGCCGAAGCCGACGTCGCCGCACACGAGGCGATCCATGGGTTTGCCGCTCGTCATGTCGCCGATCACGGCCGCGATGGCCGCAGCCTGGTCGGGCGTTTCCTCGAAGCCGAAACTCTCCGCGAACTTCACGTAGTCTTTCGGTTCGAGCGCGAACGCATGGCCCGAACGGGCGGCGCGGCGCGCGTAGAGATTCAGCAGTTCGGCCGCGGTGTCGCGGATCTGCTGCGCGGCCTTGCGTTTGGCTTTTTCCCACTGGCCTGAGCCGAGCGAGTGCAGCGGCGCGCTTTCTGGATCGGCGCCGCTATAGCGCGAGATCACGTGCAACTGCGCGACCGGCACGTAGAGCTTGCTGTCGCCCGCGTATTCGAGGTGCAGGAACTCGGTCTCGCCTTCGCCGAGATCCATGGTCACGAGTCCCATATAGCGGCCGATGCCGTGCTGCGAATGCACGACCGGATCGCCCACTTTGAGCTCGGACAGATCGCGCACCATCGAATCGACGTTGCTCGCCTGTTCCTGACGGCGGCGCCCCGAGCGACGCGCGAGCGGACCATACAGCTCGGTTTCGGTGATGATCGCGATGCCGTCGACCGGCACGGCAAAACCGTTGGCGAGCGGCGAGACGCCCAATGAAAAGCGCTCGTCGCTCGTGAGCCAGTCCTGGAAGCTGTCGCTCGATACCGGTCGCAGATGATTGTCGGCGAGCAACTGCAACAGCGTTTCGCGCCGGCCCGCCGATTCGGTGGCAAACAGCACGCGGTTCGGCGTGGTGTCGAGATACGCGCGCAAGGCTGCGACCGGATCTTCCGCATGACGATCGATCGCGAGATTGGGCAACGGCGTCGACCAGCCGCCGCCGGCGTTGGCGGGCAGCGAGAGCCGCGCGAACGGTTTGGCGAGCGTGAAGAAGTCTTCGTCCGACAGGAACAGGCGCTGCGGCTCCAGAATCGGCCGGTCGCGGTCGTGCGAGAGGAAGTTGTAGCGCTGCTTCGTGTCGTTGGTGAAGCGCCGGATCGCCGCCTCGAGATCGCCGACGAACGCCAGTTGCGCGCCTTGGGGCAGGTAATGGAACAGCGTGGCCGTGTCGTCGAAGAAGAGCGGCAGATAGTATTCGATCCCCGCGGACGGCACGCTGTTGCCGATGTCCTTGTAGATCGACGCGCGGCTCGGGTCGCCCTCGAAGGTCTCGCGCCAGCGGCTGCGGAAAGCGGTGCGGGCGGCTTCATCGAAGGGAAATTCGCGGCCCGGCAAGAGGCGCACGTCTTTCACCGGGTACAGGCTGCGCTGCGTGTCCGGGTCGAACGCGCGGATCGAGTCGACCTGGTCGTCGAACAGGTCGATCCGGTAGGGCAAGGGCGAGCCCATCGGATAGAGATCGAGCAGCGAGCCGCGTACGCAGTATTCGCCCGGACGCACCACCTGGCTTACGTGTTCGTAGCCGGCCAGGGTCAACTGCGCCTTGAGCTTCGCTTCGTCGAGGCGCTCGCCTTGCGAGAAGGAGAACGTGTACGCCGCCAGGAACGAGGCGGGCGGCATGCGGTACAGCGCCGTGGTGGCGGGCACCAGCAGGATGTCGCAGCGGCCTTCGCCGAGATCGTGCAGCGTGGCGAGGCGCTCCGAGACCAGATCCTGATGCGGTGAAAAGGTATCGTAAGGGAGCGTTTCCCAGTCTGGCAGCAGGCGCACGCGCGCCTCGGGCGCGAAAAAGCCGATTTCTTGTGCCAAACGCTGCGCATCGACGGCGCTTTCGCACACGACCGCCAGCAGCGGCACCTTCTCGCGATAGGCGAGATGGTAGCGGGCGATCAGCAGCGCGTCGGACGAGCCGTGCGTGCCGTCGAAGGCGAAACGCTGGCCGGCCTTGACGAGCGCGACGGGCGGGGAGTACTGCGATGATGCGGCGATGTCTGGCATAGATGAGAAAAAGCGGCCTCAGGCTCACACGTGACCGGCAAGTTTACGCGTGTCGGGGCGTGGATGCGAAGGACCTATTATAAAATCCGTCCTTTACTTTGACTTCGCGGCATCCGCACTCGTGACTTCCCGTCTATTTGCCCTGATTCCGTGCGCTGGCACCGGCAGCCGTTCCGGCGCCGCGATGCCCAAACAATATCGCACTGTCGCCGGCCGCGACATGTTGCATTACTCGCTGGCGGCATTCGACGCCTGCAGCGAGTTTGCGCAAACCCTCGTCGTGATCGCCCCGGACGACGCGCACTTCGACGGCCGCCGCTTCGGCGGCTTGCGTTTTGCCGTGCGCCGCAGCGGCGGGCCCTCACGCCAGGCGTCGGTGCTCAACGGCCTGCATGCGCTCGCCGAGTTCGGCGCGCGTGACGACGACTGGGTGCTCGTGCACGACGCGGCGCGGCCGGGCATCACGCCCGCGCTGATCCGCACGCTGATCGGCGCGCTGAAGGACGACGCGGTGGGCGGCATCATGGCCTTGCCCGTGGCGGACACGCTGAAACGGATCGACGCTAGCTCGTCCGACGGCCGGATCGCCCGCACCGAGGCGCGCGATGGCTTGTGGCAGGCGCAGACGCCGCAGATGTTCCGCATCGGCATGCTGCGCGAGGCGATCCTGCGCGCGCAGGCCGACGGTCACGACCTGACGGACGAAGCGAGCGCTATCGAATGGCTGGGCTATGCGCCGAAGCTGGTGCAGGGCAGCTTGCGCAACTTCAAGGTGACATATCCGGAAGACTTCGATCTGGCCGAGGCGATTCTGAGCCGGCCGGCGGCTGCGTGATCAGCGATTTCAATTTTAGTGAGCGGACTTGAGGACTTGACGCATATGGATTTCAGAATTGGGCAAGGGTATGACGTGCATGCGCTGGTGCCGGGACGTCCGTTGATCATCGGCGGCGTGACGATTCCCTATGAGCGCGGCCTGCTCGGCCATTCGGACGCGGACGTGCTGCTGCACGCCATTACCGACGCCATTTTCGGCGCCGCCGCGATGGGCGATATCGGCCGGCATTTCTCCGATACCGACGCGAAATTCGCCGGCGCCGATAGCCGCGTGTTGCTGCGTGAATGTTTCGCGCGCGTGAAGGCGGCGGGTTTTTCCATCGCCAATGTGGATAGCAGCGTGGTGGCGCAGGCGCCGAAGCTGGCGCCGCATATCGAGGGCATGCGCGCCAATATCGCCGCGGATCTTGATCTGCCGATCGAGCGGGTCAACGTCAAAGCCAAGACCAATGAGAAGCTCGGTTATCTCGGCCGAGGCGAGGGCATTGAAGCTCAGGCTGCGGTTCTGCTGATCAAGAACTGATTGGTTTTACAAAGCGCGCAGCGGCGGGAGCCTCGCCGCGTTGCGCGCATTCAAGCCCTAGGCGGGCTTTTCACCAGCACCGCTTAGAGCGTGTCGCCGCCGACTTCGCGGTTGCAAGCACACGGCTCGTCCGTTTGCAAGCCGTCCAGAATGCGCAGCACTTCTTCCGGGTTGCGGCCCACGTTCAAATTGTTCACCGACACGTGCTGGATCGTGTTGTCCGGATCGACGATGAAGGTGGCGCGCAACGCGACGCCGGCTTCCTGGTCACGCACGCCCAGCTGGTCGATCAGCTCGCCCTTCACGTCGCCGAAGGCGTAGTGGTTCAGCCTGTCCAGGTCCTTGTTCGCGCGGCGCCATGCCAGTTTCACGAATTCGTTGTCGACGCTGCCGCCCATCAACACCGCGTCGCGCTCTTCGAAATCTTTGGCCAACTTGGCGAATTCGACGATTTCCGTCGGACACACAAACGAGAAATCCTTCGGGTAGAAGTAGATGATCTTCCACTTGCCCGGGAACGACTGCTCCGTGATCTCTTCGAACGCCGACATGCCGTTCTCTTCATGATGGTTGAAGCCCGGCTTCGCGGCAGTGACGGTGAACGCTTCGAGTTTATCGCCAACGGTTCTCATGGAAGTGCTCCTTCGTGTGTCGGAAAACAGCATGCTTTCAGGCTACCAACTCGCCGCAACGAGCGCGTTCCATGTGATTCGCGGTCGTGCTATTGAATTATCTGTCCGATAGCTATAAATAACTAACCGGGTGGTTATTATTCGACGCGGCATATCCTCACGAAGGACGGATGACGCCCGTTCCGATCAGATGCCCTTGGCGAGCGGAAACTCGATGGTGACCTCCAGACCCGGTCCAGGCGTGCGATTGCGCAAGCGCAGCGCGCCTCGGTAACGGCCCACGAGGCGCTGGACGATGGCCATGCCAAGGCCCGTGCCGTTCGCCTGAGTGCGCGCCGAATTCACACGATAGAACGGCCGCGTGACAAGCGCCAACTGGTCTTCCGGAATACCGGGGCCTTCGTCGACCACGGACAGCTCGACCCGCGAGTGCGACACCCGCGTTTCCAGAATCACGTGCGGAATGCCGTCGCCGTCGCTCAGACCATACTTGCGCGCGTTTTCCAGCAGGTTGCCGACCACCCGCCGCATGTCGGTTTCGTCGGCTTCGATCACCGCCGACGGCGCGAGCCGCGTGATCAGGCGCATGCTGTCTTCGCTCTGCATGCGCGCGGCCAGTTCTCCCGCGATCACGGACAGGTCCACGGGTTCCGGCACGCGCTGCACCGGGCGCGCGTAATCGAGGAACCGGCCGATGATCATGTCCATCTGCTCGATGTCGTCGACCATCGCATCTTTGGTGGCCTGGTCGGACGGGCTCATTTCGGTTTCGAGCCGCAGCCGCGCGAGCGGGGTGCGCAGATCGTGCGAGATGCCCGCGAGCATCAGCGCGCGGTCGGCCTCGAGCTGTTCGAGGTCCTGCACCATTTGATTGAAACTGCGATTGGTTTCCGCGGCGACGCCCATGCCGCGCTCGGGCAGCGGCTCCGGCGACTGCCCGGAGCCGACCTTGCGCGCGGCCATGGCGAGGCGCGCGAACGGACGGTTCACGAGACTCGTGATGAATGCCGCGCCGAACAGCGACAGCGCCAGCGCGAACACGCCCCAGCCGGCCCATTGCAAACCGGTGGCGTTGTCGAGCTGATCGCGGTCGAGCGCGACCCAGTAGTCGTCGTCGTCGATCTTGAAGCTGATCCAGACGCCGGGGATGTCGTTCACGCTCTGGGCAATCACGGTGTCGTCGCCGAGACGGCCGCGAATGTCGTGTTCGATCAGCCGGTTCAGCGACTCGTCGGGCTGCAACTTGTACTTGTCGGTGGTTTCGCGCGGGTACACGCGCACCCCTTCATTGCTTTCCAGATCCTGCAGCAAGGCGCGCCGCAGGTCGGGATCGGAATAGAGGAGTGCGGTGCGCGTGAGCTTGACGATGGCGACGAGCTGCAACGCCACGCGCTGCGCGCGCGGCTCGCGTTCGATCACCCGGAAGCTCTGGAACCAAGCGGCGAGACTGACTGCGATCAACAGCGCGATCAACAGAAAGGTCCGCCAGAAAAGGCCGCCGAACGCGAGCGTCAGGAGGCGCCGGTCGATCCGCATGGGCCCTTCTTATCTAGAATCAAAAGCAGCAGATGAAAACAAACTCAGGCTGCACCGTCGGGGATGAACACGTAGCCCAGACCCCAGACGGTCTGAATGAAACGCGGGCTGCCCGGATCGGGTTCGATCAGCTTGCGCAGACGCGAGATCTGCACGTCGAGACTGCGGTCGAAGACTTCGTACTCACGGCCGCGTGCGAGCTCCATGAGCTTTTCACGCGACAGCGGCTGGCGCGGGTGACGCGCGAACACCTTGAGCACCGAGAACTCGCCCGTGGTCAGCGGAATTTCCTGGCCGGCCTTGGTGAGCGTACGGGTGGCGAGATTCAACGCGAACTCGCCGAACTCGAACACCTCGGTGGTTTCGGACGGCGCGCCCGGCAACTCCGAAGGCGACTGGCGGCGCAGCACCGCGTGGATGCGTGCAACCAGCTCGCGCGGGTTGAACGGCTTGGGTAGATAGTCGTCGGCGCCCATTTCGAGGCCTACGATCCGATCGACGTCTTCGCCCTTGGCCGTCAGCATGATGATCGGCGTGCGGTCGTTGCTGCCGCGCAGGCGCCGGCAGATCGACAAACCATCTTCGCCTGGCAGCATCAGATCGAGCACCAGCAGGTCGAAGCGCTCACGCACCCAGAGCTTGTTCATGGACGGCGCGTTCTCGGCGACATAGACATTGAAGCCCTGTTCACCGAGGTAGCGGCGCAGCAGATCGCGCAGGCGCGGATCGTCGTCGACGACGAGGATTTTCGAAGGGTTTTTAGTTTCCATGGTCGGCATCTTAGCGCGATTAGAAAGTGGTGCGCGTTTGCATCATTTAACGGGTTACAGTCAGTTACAAAATTTACCCGCACTGTGGCACGACGTAAAGCGGGGGCAGGTAGACTCCTTTACTGAATGCGGCTGTTCGGTGGATACTTCACACGACTAAAACTATCGCACCCGGCTCGTTACCGGGGTTCGTATACGCATTTGAGGTAGCCGGTTGCCGCGCCACGAAGGGAACAACATGAAGGGAGGGGTTTGGCCGAATGTGCGCCTAAGCGTGATTGCACTGGCGGTAGCCGGTACGCTTGCAGGCTCACTAGGACCAACGCTCGCCCATGCCCAGCCTTCCGCCGACAGAGCTGCGAGCGAGCACGCGCCCAAGCAGGGCAAGCCCAGCCGCCACAACCCGAACACCGACCACCCCGCATCAGACGTCATGTTGCGCACCGCAGTTCCCCCCGATCTTGATCAACGTCGTCGTGACGGTCATATGACGCCCGACGAACGGCGTCTGTTACGGCAGCATATCGAAGACGCTGTCCGCGAACTTTATAAACGGTAGCTATTATCGTGCCAGCCCTCGGCACGCGTTCACGCTTCTGCCCCGCGTGAAAGAATTCATCGCATTTCCCCCGTCAACTTTCCCGTTCAGTCTGCCGTTGAGCCGTCAGAGCGAAGCGCGCCATGCACGCACTGCACGCGCCAACGCCTGTTCCATGACGTCGCGCCAATCTTGATGACCGATGATGAAATTGCTCACGCGTGGTAGTCATGGCCGCCGGTTCGCAGCATCGGCGATTGCGCTGGCGGTGGTGGCATGTGGCGGACCGGCCGCCGCTGTGCAGCCGGGCGCGACCCATGGTCAACAGTTCAGGCACCGTGTGGCGACCGCCGATGAGCGTGCAGCTTCAGAGCGCGAACAGAGCATCCTCGGTGCCGACGATGCGCGCTTCTTCCTGACGCGCGTCGGCTTCGCGCCGGATAGCGCCGAGCTTGCGCAATACGTTGGACTCACGCGAGCGCAGGCGGTCGACAAGGTACTCGCGAGCACTCGAACCGAGGCGGTCACGCCGTTGCCCGACTGGGTCCTCGAACCGATTCCGACACGCGAGACGCGCAAGGCGTGGAGCGACGATCAACGTCGCGAAGCGCTGCGCCTGCGTGGCCAGCGTTACGAACTATTACGCGCGTGGTGGGTGCGCGAGATGTTGACCACGCCGTCGCCGTTCACCGAGCGCATGACGCTCTTCTGGCATAACCACTTCACGTCGGGTCAGGACAAGGTGCCGTATCCGCAGCAGATGGCGCTGCAGAACATGTTGTTGCGGCGAGACGCGCTCGGCCACTTCGGCGAGCTGTTGCACGACGTCGCCAAAGATCCGGCGATGCTGCAATATCTCGACGGCGCGAGCAATCGCAAGGGCAAGCCCAACGAAAATTTTGCCCGTGAAGTGATGGAGCTGTTCACGCTCGGCGAAGGGCATTACACGCAGCGCGACGTGTCGGAGGCTGCACGTGCGTACACCGGTTGGAGTCTCGATCCGGACACGCAGGCCTACGTGTGGCGCGCCAGCCAGCACGACGACGGCGAGAAGACCGTGCTCGGCGAGACGGGGCCGTTCGACGGCGACCAGGTGCTCGATATTCTGCTCGCACGGCCGGAAACGGCGATCTTCGTGACCACCAAACTGTGGCGAGAGTTCGTCTCGGATACGCCGGACCCGTCGCGCATCGAACCGATCGCGGCGCGGTTTCGCGCGAGCCACTTCTATATCAAAATCGCGTTGCGCGGTGTCTTCCTGAGCGACGCGTTCTGGGACGACGACAATCGCGGCGTCCTCGTGAAGTCGCCGGCGGAGTTCGTGGTCGGCACGCTGCGGGCGTTCGACATCGGCTACGACAACCCTGCGCCGTTCGCCTCGCAAATCCGCGCGCTCGGCGAGAACCTGTTCTATCCGCCGAACGTCAAAGGATGGCCGGGCGGCACGACATGGATCAACAGTTCCACGCTGCTCGCCCGCAAGCAATTCGTCGAGCAGCTGTTTCGCGCGACCGAGGCCGCCGGTCCGCGGCGCATGACCAATCCGATGAACGCAGAGTTCGCGGCAAGCGGCGCGATGCCGGACATGCAGACGGCGCCAGCGCCGCAACGCACGATGGCGCGAGCCGCTCAAGGTGGCAAAGGTGGCGTACGCTTCGACATCGAGACGTGGCTCGCGCACTACAACACCGCGCCGACGGCCAGGCCGGGCGTGTCGGCCGAGTTGCAGTTGCAGCATGCGGTCTTGCCGCTCACGCCGGTGGATGCGATCGAAACCGGTTCGACCGCGAGTGCGTATCTGGAGGCATTGCTGATGGACCCGGCGTATCAACTGAAGTGAGGTGAGCAGCTGAAATAAGCACGCGCCAGGCCGCTAAAAAGAATATGTCTGTCGACGGCGACACGATTCGCGCCGCGACAATCGAACGAGGTGCAGGATGAAACGACGCAGCTTTCTCTCGATGAGCGCGGCCGCCAGCGCAACACTCTGGCTGCCCCGCGCGTTCGGCGCGCAGATGGCGGCGCCGGGCGCGTCTCCGGCACGCGGCTACGACAACCTGTTGATTCTCGTCGAACTGAAGGGTGGCAACGACGGTTTGAATACCGTGATTCCCTTTGCCGATCCCGCCTACTACCAGTTGCGCAGGAACATCGGCATCAAACGCGAGCAGGCGATTCAACTCGACGAGCGCACCGCGCTGCATCCGTCCTTGCAACCGCTGATGCCGCTGTGGCGCGGCCAGCAACTGGCGATCGTGCAGGGCGTGAGCTATGCGCAACCGAACTTGTCACATTTCCGCTCGATCGAGATCTGGGACACCGCGTCACGTTCCGACCAATACTTGCGCGAGGGATGGTTGACGCGCGCGTTTGCGCAGACGCCGGTGCCCGCCGGTTTTGCCGCCGACGGCGTGGTGATCGGCAGCGCCGAGATGGGGCCGCTCGCGAACGGCGCGCGTGCGATCGCGCTGGTCAATCCGGCGCAGTTCGTCAAGGCTTCGCGGCTCGCGAAGCCGGTATCGCTGCGTGAGCGCAATCCCGAACTGGCGCATATTCTCGACGTCGAAAACGACATTGTGAAAGCCGCCGACCGGCTGCGTCCCGCGCAAGGACAGGCTCAGTTGAAAACCGTGTTTCCCGGCGGCGCGTTCGGCAGCTCGATCAAAACGGCGATGCAGGTAGTGGCGGCGGGTGAAGCTCCGAAGAAAGTTTCTTCGGGAAACGCGCCACAAGAACAGCCGAAGCGTGGCCAGGGCGTCGCGGTGATCCGCCTCACGCTGAACGGTTTCGACACGCACCAGAATCAGCCAGGTCAGCAGGCGGCGCTGCTCAAGCAGCTCGCTGAAGGATTGATGTCGATGAAGTCGGCGCTCGTCGAACTCGGCCGCTGGGACGATACGCTGGTGATGACCTATGCCGAGTTCGGCCGGCGTCCGCGTGAGAATCAGAGCAACGGCACCGATCACGGCACCGTGGCGCCGCATTTCGTCATGGGTGGACGCGTGCGCGGCGGCTTATATGGCGTGCCGCCGGTGCTGGCGCGGCTCGACGGCAATGGCAACTTGCCGGTCGGCGTCGATTTCCGGCAGCTTTACGCCACCGTGCTCGGGCCGTGGTGGGGACTCGACGCGTCGACGATTCTGCAGCAGCGGTTCGAGCCGCTGCCGTTGCTACGTGTCTGACAACGTGCTGTGAGCGCAACTGGGCTGATGCAGCCGCGCCGGTCGATCACCTCGCGCGCCACGCGATCCACAGCTTGCGGATCGGCGTCAACGCGATGCGCTGATGCAGAACGTGATAGCCGTCGCGTTCGATTTCATCCAGCAAGGCCAGCGCCAATGCCGCCTGCGCGACGAGCGTGCGCTGCGAGCGGCGCTTGCTTGCAGGCACGGCGCCGAGCGCGGTCTGCAACGCATCGCGGGCGCGCTTGGTCTCGAAGCGCATCAACTCGGTGAACGCGTCGCTATATTTTCGATTGATCAGGTCCGCGGCAGTCACATTGAAGCGCTGCATTTCGTCGATGGGAATATAGATGCGGCCGTGGCGCGCGTCATTGCCCGTTTCGACGACGATCTGCGCGAGCAGCAGCGCCTCGCCAAGCGGTGCGGACCAGTTCGACGCCTGCGCGGGATCTTTCGCCGTCGCGCGCGCGATCAACGACGCGAAGGTGCCACCCACGCCTTGCACGTAGCGCCGCAGATTCGGGTAGTCGAGATAACGCGCCTGGTCGAGGTCCATCTCGAAGCCGGCGAGCAACGCCTGCAGCGCCGGGTACTCGGCTTTCACATCGGGCAGATAGGCTGCCAGCGCCTTGGACACCGGATGCGACGGCGAGCCCGAAGCCAGTGCGGCGAGCTCGTTTTGCCACCACGCGAGTTTCGTGCGGCCGATGGCCGGATCGCTGGTCTCCTTGACCGTTTCCTCGAACTCACGGCGCAGCGCGAACAGCGCGGTCAACAGCGGCTGGGTGGCTGCGGGCGCCTGCCGAAGCGCATAGTAAGTGCTCGATCCGGGCGGCGCCGCTTTCTGCTGGCAATATTCGTCGAAATTCACTGGATTGGAAATGTGGGGAAGGGCAGGCGAAGAAGGGGCACGCCGTGCGTGCATCAAGCCAAAAATTGTAGCATCGGCGCCGCCCGGACAGATGCCAGGCAAATGCAGACAAGTGCGAATCAATCGGTTAGAATCTCGCGCTTACGCTTTCGGGCGCGTGTTTCTGACGCGGCTGACGGCATGCGGGACAACGGGCAGGCGCATCGTGCCGTGCCTGCCTGCGCGGGTAGCGAAATGGGTGGGCGGACCAGGTTCAGGTCCTGACGCTCCGCCAGGCGGCGGCAGGGCTGAAGTCGCGGGAACCCGCGTAGAATAAGGGCTGTTGCTGGTATCGCAGAAGTTCGATGTCTCGCCTAGGTTTGTGTCGCTCGCGATATCGTAGCGGTCCTGCCTGCCAGGTAAAAAAATTCGCGTGAGTGGCGAAATTGGTAGACGCACCAGGTTTAGGTCCTGACGGGAGCAATCTCGTGCCGGTTCGAGTCCGGCCTCACGCACCAAAGAAATAAGGCCACGTTCCCAAAAGGTACGTGGCCTTTTTTACGTCCGTCGCGCGCTCAAGCTGCCGATCCGCCATCAACGTCGGGCTTGTGATCGCATCCAGCATATTTGGGCAGTTCTCGCCATAGGCGCACGCCCGAGCCTCACAACATCCACTGAACGCTGCGGGAACCGCTTGACCGATTATATTGGATCCAGGATATTGTAGTTCGTTGTGAGGGTCTTTCTGTGTGGAGACCCGCAAGCGTCGTCCTGTGAAGATGACGGGGCAATCGGTTCCCGTCCGGCTGTCACCCAAGCCGCGCGGGCGGCACCATACACAGAGATCTGGCAGGACATTCCATTTGCTATCAGTAGTACCACTTATTAAAGAGGGGCGAGATGAAGAAGGCAGGTATGGCAGCTGCGATCATGTCCACCGCGGTCGTGTGTCACGCGCAGAGTTCCGTTACGTTGTACGGCACGCTGGACGATGGGATCACGTATACAAACAACCAGGGTGGCCACTACAACGTCCAGGCCTCCAACGGTGCATTAGGCAGCACAAAATGGGGGTTTCTGATCAACGAGGATCTCGGCGGCGGATACAGTACGGTGGCCCGTCTGGAAAGCGGCGTCGATATCAATACCGGAAAGCTGAATAACGGTGGGCGTCTGTTTGGCCGTCAGGCCTACGTCGGCCTCGGCTCGCCCTTCGGTACCGTGCTGATGGGGCGCCAGTACGATCTGGTGCTCGATTCGCTGATCGGTCTTTCAGCTTCTGGCCGGTTCAATGGAATTCTCGCTACGCACGCAGCAGACGTCGATAACGTCTGGGGCAACTACTCGCTGAGCAATTCGATCAAGTACATCTCGCCTACCTACGGCGGTTTCAAACTGTCGGGGCTTTTCAGCCTGGGCGGCGTGGCAGGAGACTTCTCCAACGGTAAAAAGGAGGCGATCAGCCTCAGCTACGCGAACAACGCGCTCAGCGCCAGCGCGGTATTCTCGCGAATCAATAACCCCGCGACGTCCATCTACGACGCGACGGCAAACCCCGTGGCCGGCGGCACGTTTGTGAACCCGATCACCAATCCGACTTACAGCGGGTACACGTCGGCCCAGACCCTGCAGGTTGCGGGCGCTGGCGTCAACTATCGCATCGGCGCGGCGCTGCTGGGGTTCACCTATACGAATACCCGCTTTGAAGACGTGGTGCGGACGTCGTCGACGCCGTTTTCGGGCACGGCGACCTTCAATAACTACGAGGCGCTGGCAACGTACAACGTCACGCCGGCACTTCTGCTGGGAGCCTCGTATGACTATACGAAGGCTGAATCGGCGAAATATTTGCAGCTCAACGTGGGCACTCAGTACAGCCTGTCGAGGCGGACGTTGCTCTATGCGACGACCTCCTGGGAGCGGGCGACCGGTATCGATTCGACCGGCAAGTCCGCCGTCGCGGCATTGTCCTTCCTGACGCCGTCGTCCACGAATAGCCAGGTCGCCGTCCGCGCGGGCATCCGCCATACTTTTTAAGGGCTCCAGGTCCCGATTCACAGTCGCGTCCCGGGCGACGGAAGCACACGCGGAGGTTTACCCGGCCTTGACTCTGGATTTTGGATACAGGATATTGTTATCGCACTTCGGTCCGGAACTCCGGGCTGGTCGATCCCTCATTGCGGGAGCAACTACATGTCACCGATTGCAGCCCGGCTCGAACGCCTTCCGTTCAGCCGTTTCCACTTCAAGCTGCTCATCATGGGCGGCTTGGGCTTCATGTTCGAAGCCGTTGACGCAGCCATCATCGCGTTTATCCTGCCCGTTGTTCGTACCAAATGGCATCTGACGAGTTTCGAAACCGGGCTTCTCGGTAGCAGCACTTATGTCGGCTTTCTCGTCGGCGCGCTATTCGCCGGCTTGCTGGGCGATCGTTTTGGCCGCCGTGTCGTCATGATGTGGGCGCTGACCTTCTTCTGCGTGCTGACGTTCGCCAACGCGTTTGTGAACGACTGGCACACGTTCGCCTTGCTGCGAGCCATAGCCGGCATTGGGATGGGCGCCGAGGGCGCGATCATTGCGCCGTTCCTGGTGGAGTTCGTCAGCAACCGCTATCGGGGCGCCTTCACCGGCGCGCTGGCCGGCTTCTTCTCGTTCGGTTTCGTGGCTGCGGCGCTGATCGGCTACTTCGTGATCCCGCTGAACCCGGAAGGCTGGCGTATCGCGCTGGTGATCGTTTCCGTGCCTGTCGTCGTGCTGCTGTGGTGGCGGCGTTCGCTACACGAGTCGCCGCGGTGGCTGGAGATTCGCGGCCGTCATGCCGAGGCCGAAGCCGTCGTGTCCGATATCGAACGGCAGATCGAACGCACGGGTGTGACGCTGCCTCCCGTCGTGCCTGTGGCAGGTGCTGCCGCCAGCTATGAGCACTCGGGTTCCTTCTTCGGAAACCTGAAGCTGCTGTGGAAGCCGCCGCTCGCCAAAACGACGTTGATGAGCTGGTGTCTATGGCTGTCGGTGACGTTCTGCTCTTACGCCTTCTTCGTCTGGATCCCCGGCTTGCTCGTTCAGCACGGCATGACCATTACGAAGAGCTTCTCCGTCTCGATCCTGATCTACCTCGCGCAGATTCCGGGCTACTACTCGTCGGCATATTTTTGCGAAAAGCTGGGGCGCAAGGCCACGATCGTCACGTACATGGGACTGGCTTGCGTCGCAGGTATCTGGTTGGCCAATGCGGGCAGCGACACATCGATCGTGCTTGCTTCGATCTTCATGTCCTTCGCGATGAACGGCGTCAACGCGGGCGAATATGCCTATACCCCTGAGGTGTTCCCGACGCATCTGCGTGCGACGGGGATGGGTACGGCTTCGGCGTTCGGCCGTATCGGCGCGATCTGCTCACCCATGCTGGTGGGCTACATCTACCCGTTGTGGGGTTTTGCCGGCGTGTTCGGCATGACCACCGTCATCCTGCTGATCGGCGCGCTCGCTGTGATTTTCCTGGGCGTCTCGACAACCGGGAAGACGCTCGAACAGATTTCCGACGAGGAGTACGGCTCACTGCGTCCCGACGCGCAAAGCGCCGCGCTTCGTACCGCGAAATAAGGAGTTTTCGTGACGAACACAAACCACGCACACAATTTTCAGGCGATCGAGCGTCTGGCCGCGATTCAACAGAAAGGCGGCGACGCCGACAGCATATGGTCCGAGTTCGAGCGCTCCCTCACGGAGGTATTCGGACAGCGACTCTTCACGGTGCTGGCGTATGACGAGGCGTCGAGCCGGCTGGGACGTCTGCATAGCAATCGCCTGGATATCAATCCGGTAGGTGGGCTCAAGCGAGTGACGCAAAGCCGCTGGTCCGACCAGGTGCTTCGCCGCGGTGAGATCTTTGTCGGTTCATCGCGCGAGGATATCAAGGCGGTGTTTTCAGAGTACGAGGTGTTGTGGTCGATCGGGTGTGAGAGCGTGCTGAACATCCCCGTGCGCAAGAACGGCGTCACGCTGGGCACAATGAATCTGCTTGGCGAAGCTGGGCTGTATGACCATGCTGATATGGGACTGGCGCTGGTGTTCGCACAACTGGCGGTTTCGCCGCTCGAAGATCAGGTTCACAGGCTGCGCGGGCTCGAGGATCCTGACTTCATGGAACAGGTGTAGGACCTGGGGCGGGGCGGCCGTCATCGCGCTCCGCCAATTTTCGGACGCATTTGACAGACCCGCTGAAGGGGCGCATCATACGCAGAATATTTGTATATTGGATCCAATATAATGTGCTGCGGCGAACCCAACGCGGCTTTACGGGTAGTAAGGAGACTGGTATGAAAGTTCGCACGATCGCTTTTGCAGCCGCTGCTTCGGGATTCCTCGTCCTGTCCCTCGGAGCCGCCCAGGCCGCCGAAACACAAACGGTCAAGCTGGGTCTGGCCGCTCCGATGACTGGCGCGCAGGCGCAGTACGGCAAGGATTTTGAATCGGGTGTGCAGCTCGCCATTGACGACTTCAATGCCACGAAGCCCAAGGTCGACGGCAAGGAAACGAAGTTCGTGCTGGAGGCGCTCGACGACCAGGCGGACCCGAAGACGGGCACGGTCGTCGCCCAGAAGCTGGTCGATGACGGCATCAAGGGCATGCTCGGTCACTTCAACTCCGGCGTGACGATTCCCGCTTCGGCGATCTATTCACGCGCAGGCATTCCGCAGATTTCGACGGCAACCGCGCCCGCCTATACGCGCCAGGGCTTCAAGACTACGTTCCGGATGATGACGTCGGATACGCAGCAGGGCAGTGTGATGGGCAAGTACGTCGTCGAGACACTCCATGCGAAGCGTATTGCGATCATTGATGACCGCACGGCATACGGCCAGGGTCTTGCGGAGCAGTTCGAGACGGCAGTGAAGGCGGCTGGCGGCAACATCATCGATCATCAGTTCACGTCCGACAAGGCCGTCGACTTCAAGGCCATTCTCACCGGCATCAAGTCGAAGAATCCTGATTTCATCTACTACGCAGGGGCCGATGCGCAGTCCGCGCCGCTGGTCAAGCAGGCGCGCTCGCTGGCAATGAAGGCAACGTTTGCCTCGGGTGAAATGTCGAAGACGGAAGATTTCATCAAGATCGCCGGGACGGCTGCGGACGGTGCGATTGTCTCGCTCGCGGGGCTGCCGCTGGAGAAGATGCCGGGTGGCGCGGGCTTCACGCAACGCTACAAGAGCAAGTTCGGCACTGAACCGACAACCTATGCGCCGTACACGTACGACGGCGCGATGGCCATGATGCAGGCGATGCAGAAGGCCAATTCGTCGGACCCGGCCGTCTACCTGCCGGTGCTCGCGAAGACTGACATGAAGGGTGTCACGAGTGAGCACTTCGCCTACGACAAGTTCGGTGATCTGCGCGACGCAATCATCACCGTCTACAAGTGTGAAAACGGACAGTGGAAGCCGATCACGGTACTCGGATCCAAGTAACTGAAGCAACGGCGGACGGCGAGTCTGCCGTCCACTCATGCAATACCTCGACTCACGGAAATGACTCAGCAAGCTCAACACTCCCGGACGACTCCCGACGTCGTGGTTATCGGTAGCGGAATCGTCGGTCTCGCCTGTGCGTGGTCCGCACTGCGCGACGGCGCGAGCGTCACCGTCATCGACCGCGACTTCGAAGGCGACCGTACGTCGCACGGAAACGCGGGCGGTATAGCCGTGACGGAGAGCACGCCCATTTCAGTGAACGGGTTGTACATGAAGGCGCTGAAGTGGCTATTCGATCCGCTGGGGCCGCTGGCGCTCGACTGGAAACATGTGCCGAGCGCGTTGCCCTGGTTCATGGAGTTTCAGCGCTCGGGCAACAAGGACCGTTTCCGCGAAATCTCGCTGGCTCTCGCCAAACTGAACAATCGTGTCTATGACGACATCGTCCCGATGTTCGAGGACATCGGCGCGATGGACAGTTTCTATCGCCGCGGCGCCTTGACGGTCTACGAAAGCGACGAAGCCTTCGCCGCGGATCAGCATGAATGGGAATTCAAGCGGGATCTGGGCGTGCGCTGGCATGCCATGTCGGCCGACGAGGTTCGCGATTGCGAGCCGTCGCTCGCGCCGGTTTTCCGCCACGGCGTATTTCTCGACGACTGGTCGCACATCGGTGACCCGAAGCGTCTCGTGACCCAACTGCGTGAGCGCGTGAAGCAACTCGGCGCCACGTTTGTCGTCGGCACCGTCAAGGCGCTCGATCTCGCTGACGAGCTTGCGCCGGCAGCGGTCACCGAGACCGGTGAACGGGTGAAGGGACGCCGCCTCGTCGTGGCGACGGGTGCATGGTCCGCCGCGCTGGCCGGATCGATCGGCGACCGCGTCCTGCTGGACAGCGAACGCGGTTACAACACGACGCTTCCCGCGCATGGCATCAGCCTGTCACGCGAAGTGATTTTCGCCGAACGCAAGTTTGTCGCCACCCCGCTGGATATCGGTGTGCGCATTGGCGGCGCGGCGGAGTTCGCCGGCCTCAACGCGCCACCCAACTACAAGCGCAGTGACGCGCTGCTCGCGCTCGGCAAGCGCTTCCTGCCCGGCATCAACGACCAGGGCGCCGTGAAATGGATGGGGCACCGGCCAGCCACGCCCGACTCGTTGCCCGTCATTGGCCGGTCGCCACGCTCGCCGTCCGTCATCTATGCGTTCGGCCACGGTCATCTCGGGCTGACACAATCGGCAACGACAGGTGCGCTGGTTGCCGACCTGCTTGCCAATCGAACACCTGGAATCGGCCTCGATCCGTACTCGATCAGCCGCTTCCGGAATTAACGGGGCCCCCGCGACCTCGATCGACCCGCGGGACATCCCGCCTCTGATTATCATTTTTTGAAAAGGTGTAGCCATGCAAGTCAACTGGAAAGGTGTATTCCCCGCTGTCACGACGAAGCTGAAGGACGACGGTTCCCTCGATCACGAAGCCATCAAGGCGGGTCTGAATCGCCTCATCGAGAACGGCGTCGGTGGCGTCGTCATGATGGGTATGGTCGGTGAGAACGCCCAACTCACGCCGGAAGAGAAGCGCACGGTGATCAAGCTTGCGGTTGAGGTCGTGAACGGCCGCGTGCCGGTGATCGCCGGTCTCGCCGAAACCAATACGGCAAACGCGGTCCAATACGCGAAAGAAGCGCAAGCGCTGGGCGTTCAAGGCCTGATGGTCTTCCCGGGACTGACGTACAAGTCCGACCCGCGTGAAACCGTCGCCTTCTATAAGACGATCGCGCAAGCGTCGACGCTGTCCATCCTGCTCTATAACAACCCGCGTGGCTACGGCGTGGACCTCACGCCGGACCTGGTGGCACAGTTGCTCGAAGAGCCGACGATCGAAGCCATCAAGGAAGAATCGTATGACACGACGCGCGTCACCGATCTGATCGGCCGCTTCGGCGATCGGCTTGCAGTCGTGTGCGGTGTCGACGATCTGGTGCTCGAGTCGGCTGCCCTGGGCGCGAAGTGCTGGGTCTCGGGCATGGCTAACGCGGTTCCGAAGGAATCGGTCGAGCTACTGAATCTGGCGATTGCCGGCGACTATGAATCGGCCCGCAAGCTGTACCGTGTACTGATCGACCTGTTCCACCTGGATACGCATGTGAAACTCGTTCAGTACATCAAGCTGGCGGAGAACATCACGGCGGGTTACTCGGAAGCCGTCAAGGCTCCGCGACTGAAGCTCGAAGGCGAAGAACGCCGGAGGGTCGTTGCAATCGTGGAGAAGACGCTCGCCGACGTGCGCGCCCTGTCGAAGTAATGCGCACGGGCCTGGACCGGGCCACTTTTTGCAGGTCATTCTGGATGGAGCAGGGCTATGAAATCGACATTCTTTTGCATCGACGGACATACGTGCGGCAATCCGGTCCGCGTCGTCGCAGGAGGTGCACCGCGGCTGGAAGGCGCGAACATGATCGAGCGACGCGCGCATTTTGAGCGCGAGTTCGACTGGATCCGGACATCGCTCATGTTCGAACCTCGGGGCCATGAAGTGATGTCGGGCAGTATCCTCTATCCGCCGACCCGTTCCGATTGTGACGTCGCCATCCTGTTTATCGAGGTCAGCGGCTGTCTGCCCATGTGTGGCCACGGCACCATTGGGACGGTGACAACGGCCATCGAGCACGGTCTGGTGCGTCCGCGTGAACCGGGTGTGCTGCGTCTGGACACGCCGGCCGGTCTCGTGGTTGCGCGCTACAAGATGGACGGAGACAACGTCGACTCGGTGCAACTCATCAATGTTCCGTCATTCCTTCACTCGACGGACCTGACAGTTGAAGTCGAGGGGCTCGGCGAAATCCGCTTCGATGTCGCCTACGGCGGAAATTTCTACGCGATCGTCGAACCGCAGCAAAACTTTGGTGGCCTCCATACACTCAAGCCTTCGGATATCCAGCGTCTGAGTCCGATCCTGCGCCAGGCAGCGAACGAGAAGTACCTGTTCGTTCACCCAGACAAGGCGGAAATCCGTGGTCTAAGCCACGTGATGTGGACAGGCGAACCCACGGTCGAAGGGGCAAGCGCACGCAATGCGGTGTTCTACGGTGACAAGGCGATCGACCGGTCACCCTGCGGCACCGGGACTTCCGCCCGTATGGCACAACTGGTCGGCAAGGGCAAACTCAAGATCGGCGAGCGTTTTGTTCACGAAAGCATTATCGGCACGCTCTTCACTGGTGTGCCGGAAGAAGCGACCAGGGTCGGTGAACTCGACGCGATTATTCCGAGCATCGAAGGGTGGGCGCGGGTGACGGGACACAACACGATCTTTGTCGATGACCGTGATCCGCTCGCCAAAGGCTTTCTGCTGAAATGATCTACCGCGGCCCGTGGGCCGCTCAACTATCAGTTGAGGAATCGAAATGTTGATCCTGAAGAACGCACGTGTCCTGGACGTGAATCACGAAAACGACACGGCCCGTTATTCGATTGTCGTGGACGGGGATGTCATCAAGGAAGTGACCCGCGAGCCGGTGTCGATAAATGGCGCGCAGGTCATTGACGTCGGTGGCAAGACAGTCATGCCTGGCATGATCGATTGCCACGCGCACGTCATTGCCTCGGTGGCGCACCTTGGTAACAACGGGCGTTTGCCGAATACCTTCGCCGTCTTGCGGGCGGTACCTATCCTGAGCGGTATGCTCAACCGGGGATTCACCACGGTGCGGGATGCGGGCGGCGCCGACTACGCGCTCTCGCGTGCCATCGAGGAAGGCGTGATCGCCGGGCCGCGGCTGTTCGTGGCCGGCAAGGCGCTCTCGCAGACGGGCGGTCACGGCGACTTTCGCGAGCGCTTCGACAACTCCGATCCTGATCCTTGCGGCTGCCATCGCAATCTCGGGGCAATCGGACGCATCGTCGATGGCGTGGACGACGTTCGCAAGGCCGTGCGGGAAGAGATGCGCGCCGGCGCGCATCACATCAAGATCATGGCGTCGGGTGGCGTTGCGTCGCCGACGGATCCGATCGGCAACCTGCAATTTTCCGTCGACGAGGTCAAGGCCATCGTCGAGGAAGCCGCGTCGCACCAGACCTATGTCATGGCACATGCCTACACAGGGAAGGCGATTGCTCGCGTCGTGAAACTCGGTGTGCGCACGATCGAGCACGGCAACCTGATCGACGACGAGGCGGCGGCCGTGATGGCGGAGTTTGGAGCGTTTGCGGTGCCCACGCTCGTGACCTATGACGCAATGAACAAGGTCGGTGCAAAAGCGGGTGTGGCGGAAAGCGCGCTCGCGAAAAACGAGAATGTTCGTATCCAGGGCCTGAAGGCGCTTGAACTGCTCAAACGCAACGGCGTGAAAATGGGTCTTGGCACCGACCTGCTGGGCGACATGCACGAGTATCAAAGCGATGAACTGACGATCCGTTCAGCCATTCTCGGTGCTTTCGAGACGATCTGCCAGGCCACCGCCGTAGGTGCCGAGATCGTCGGACAGCAGGGACGTCTGGGCGTCGTGTCCGCGGGAGCCTTCGCTGATCTGCTGGTCGTCGATGGTGATCCGCTAGCGGATATCAGCGTGCTTGCCGGGCAGGGTGAGCGCATCGCCGGCGTGATGAAGAACGGCGCGTGGGTCCGGCAAACGTTGCAGTGACGCGGCGTCGGTCATTGGATTTTGTATCCGAAAGCCGGGAGCATGGTAGCATGTCCACTGTATCCTGAATCCCCACGTGAACCTGACCATGCCCCCGGTAGCCGCCAAACGTCGTACCAAAGAGGCGTCCGCGATGAGCGAAGTTATCGCGGACGAAAGCACGCGAAAAATCGTCCGGCCAACTACGGTCGAACTCGTCACCACGGCGGTTCGACAGCGAATCCTGAGCGGCGACCTGGCGCCGGGTGAGGTATTGCGGCAGGAGGCGCTCGCCGAAGAGCTCGGCGTCAGCCGTGTTCCTATCCGCGAGGCTATCACCCGTCTGACGGCAGAGGGACTGCTGATCAATGTGCCGCACAAGGGCGCCTATGTCGCTGAGCTGTCGATAGGCGAGGTGAAGGAGACGTTCGACATCCGGCTACGTCTTGAACCGTGGATATTTTCGGAAGCAATCCCGCGCATCACTGAAGCCGAGATGGGCAAGGCGGAGCGGCTTATCAAGGAAATGGACAAGGCGGACTCGGGCGTGTGGGGGCAACTGAACTGGCGTTTGCACGAAACGCTCTATCTGCCTGCGCAGCGGGATATTACGCTTCAGTTGTTGCGGGTACTGCATGACCGCTGCGATCGGTATTTCCGCTTTCAGGCCGTGCAGGTGCCGATCCGCGAACAGTCGCATGACGAGCACATGGCGTTGGTCGAGGCGTGCAGGAAGCGCGACGCGAAGCTTGGAGCCAAACTCCTGGAGCAGCACGTCAAGACGGCCGCGCAGCAGATCATGTCGGTTGTCGAGGCGGTGGTGACGCGTTGATTCCGCTGGTCCAGCGCGTGCAATGCTTCGTGCTGTCTACCCTTGGCACGCTGAGAGCGCAGATCAAGTCCGCAACGCGTTTCGGTAAGCTCGCCGCGCATCCGTAGTGCTGATAGTGCGCGTCCGCGCGCTGCTACTTTTCCACGCGCTGCTTTCTCAACGCTGATTGCGTTCCACTACATCGCAGAAACGAACCTGTCCTATCTGCCCGGCGGACCCAAGACCTCGGCGGTGTTTGCACTGCGTGCGGTGACTTGCATAACGCGGTCGAGTCTAGTCAACGGCATTCACGGCGTGGCCTTCGGTCCCTGTACGAACCACGACTCCGCCGTAGTCCACGCCATCCCATTGAACCTTTTGAGGATATCGACATGACTCTTACTGGCGAAATGCTTATCGGCTTTTCCGCGGTGCGTGGCACCGAAGGCAGCCAGCGCGCGTTCAATCCTGCCACCGACGCCGAGATCCCGGAGCCATCCTTTGGTATGGGCGGCGCGCCGGAAGTCGAGCGCGCGGCCTCTCTGGCCGCGCAAGCCTTCGACGTGTTCCGGAACGTCCCCCTTGCGAAACGCGCCGCTTTTCTCGATACAATCGCCGACAACCTCCTCGGTATCGGAGATGAACTGATCGAGCGGGCCCATGCCGAGACGGGCCTTCCCGTTCCGCGTCTGCAGGGCGAGCGTGGCCGCACCGTCGGTCAGTTGCGTCTTTTTGCGAAGGTCGTGCGGGACGGGCACTTCCTCGGTGCCACGATCGATCATGCCCAGCCGGAACGGCAGCCGCTGCCGCGTGCGGATCTGCGCCTCGCGAAAGTGCCGGTTGGTCCCGTCGCTGTGTTCGGCGCGAGTAACTTTCCGCTAGCCTTCTCGGTTGCGGGAGGCGACACCGCTTCGGCACTCGCAGCGGGCGCACCGGTTATCGTGAAGGCACACGGCGCGCATCTTGGAACCTCAGAGCTGGTAGGTCGCGCTATCCAGAAAGCAGTCAAGGAGCAGGGCTTGCCGGAGGGCGTGTTTTCGCTGCTTTTCGGCGCTGGCCGCAAGCTCGGCGAAGCGTTAGTCGCGCATCCTGCCATCAAGGCGGTTGGCTTCACGGGTTCCCGTCAAGGCGGTCTCGCGCTGGTGCGGATCGCGAACGCTCGACCCGAGCCGATTCCCGTCTATGCCGAAATGAGCAGTATCAACCCGGTGTTTCTGTTCCCGGGCGCGCTCGCGAGCCGCGCTGAAGCGATCGGCAAGGCTTTCGCGGATTCGCTGACGTTAGGTGCAGGACAGTTCTGCACGAACCCGGGGTTGGTGCTTGCGATCGACAGTCCGGACCTCGAGCGTTTCGTCAAGGCGGCGGGCGAAGCGCTGGCAAGCAAGCCGGCCCAGACGATGTTGACCCCCGGAATCTTCGATGCCTTCCGCGACGGAGCGCAAAAAGTCGACGCGGTTCAGGGCGTGACAAAGGTGGCAGAGGGCAGGTCGGCGGGCGAACTTCCGAATGCCGCGCAGGCTGCCCTGTATGTGACCGATGCACGTCGCCTGCTGGCTACGCCCGAGCTTGAGGCAGAGATGTTTGGCCCGGCTTCTGTGGTGATTCGTGCCCGCGACTTTGAGGAATTGCTATCGGTTGCAGAACATGTGGAAGGGCAGCTTACCGTCACTCTGCAGATCGACGCTGTCGATTATGCAGACGCCCAGCGCCTGCTGCCGGTGCTCGAGCGCAAGGCCGGACGTATCCTCGCCAATGGTTTCCCGACGGGTGTGGAAGTCTGCCACGCGATGGTTCACGGCGGTCCCTTCCCGTCCACGTCGAATTCGATGTTCACCTCGGTGGGCGCGACAGCGATCGACCGATTCCTGCGGCCTGTGTGCTATCAGGATTTGCCCGATGCATTGCTGCCGGCAGCGGTAAAGGAAGCCAATCCACTGGCCGTTTGGCGTCTGGTTGACGGCGAGCTGAGTGCGCCGGAGCAAGCCGCGAGTTCAGCGGCCAAAAGCTGACGTCCCGGAAAGTGCGGGTCGCCAATGCACGCCGGCGACCTGCAAAGGCGGCGGACTTTTCCCTCGAGCAGGTGTTCAGCGATTCTTGATGCGTTCGAAAACGCGATCGAGGGCGAGGTGCTGAGCGTCCAGTGCTCCCGCGCGTTCAAGATCGGCTGTCATCTGCTCATTCAAACCGCCCGGCGTTGAAAATTCCTTCGACAGATCGGCAAAGGTTTCAAGCCGCGTTTGGGCGGTGCGCGCCAGTCCGCTGAATAGCGACGCGAGGTAAGTCCGCGCGTCGGCGTAGGCAATGCCTTTGTCTTGCAGCCAGATTGCGTGTCTTTCGAGCATGGCGAAAAAACTGCCCATCAAGGCGGTCGACGCGAAAAGGCTGTCGAACGCATCTTCGTCGTCGACGGCTATTGCTGTGCCGAGCGGTGCGAAAAGCTCGATCGCGACAGGATCGGCCGGAAACACGATGGTCGGGCCCATTGCCTGGGCGACCATCGGCAAGGGGGCCAGACGCACTATATGTGCGACATCAGGCATCAAAGCTGCCAGCCGCTCGCGATTCCACGTAGCAACGAAGCTGAGAACGCGGTGTGTTGGCCCAAGCCGAAGCTCCGACAGTACCTGTCGTGCAATTTGAGGTCGAATTGCCAGACACAGCACGGTGCACCGATCCGCGACGTCCTGGTTGTCGCGTCCGACGTGCACTAGCGGGTGTTCGTGTGAAAGCCCTGCAGCGGTTTCGTGATTACGAGGTGAGACCCATATCTCGCGCAGACCGCGCGGCTGTGCCGCCAAGCCGGTGACGATCGCCTGCGTAATGGTGCCTGTCCCGATGAAACCTATTCGCTCAATCATTTCCAGACCTCCTGCCTGAATGCCCGTATTCGCGGTGTAGGGAAAATATGCGTTGAACCATCTTTGGATACAGGATATTGTTTCACAATAGTAGGCTTGCTGTGCATCCCGCTTACAAGTGAGGCGCAAATGACGGATGACGCACCCGATAGCCCGGCCTCGGGCGTCAATCTTGACGACCGCGACGGCAAATCCCAGTTCCTGATCGTGTATCCGGGCGAGGAAGAGAGCTACTGGCAGCCCGTGCCCGCCAATGGCTATGCCGCGGTCCACGTCGCGCCCCACCTCGTGTCGATGCAGCGGCCCTTTTCGGCAGGCACGCAGACAGTTCCACGCGGAGGCTTCGTTCGCCTGCACGCGCATGCAGAGTCTGAAGAGGTACTTCACTTCATTCGGGGAAAGGGAACGGCAATAGTGGAGGGGCGCGAGTATCGAATCGAGCCTGGCGTGACGGTCTTTCTCGGACCACGACAGTCGCATACATTGATCAACGACGGGACCGAAGACCTGCACTGGGTGTGGTTCTTTCTACCGTCCGGCCTCGAGACATTTTTCAAGGCTATCGGACGTCGGCGCAATCCAGACGAAGAGGCTCCAGGCCCGTTTAAGAGACCCGAGAACGTCAGCGAAATCGAAGCGAGCACAGGGTTCGCGCCGTTGGAAGCGAAGCGCGCAGAATAGGGCGCTTGCGTCGGCCGTTTCTTTTACTGTTTTAGGACAGAGTTTGTCATGGTACACATCGCATCACCGCGTTCATTCCATCACCAGATCAGGAACATTGGCCATCGCAACGGCCAACGCTCGAACGCTGCCGCGCTGGTTTCTTCCTATGCGGCACTTTTGACGCCGCCGCTTTCGGGGCTAGCAGGCAATACGCTCGAGCGGGCTGATGTCGCTTCAGTCGCTATCCTGGGCTACAACTAGGGCTTGTGCGAAACCGCTACGCGTCGCGGCGTCCTTCGCCTTCACTGTCCTTGACGTAGATGCTCGCGGGCCGCGCGGCATCGCACGCGTCAATCTCCAGTGTTGCGGTGAAAGACGCAATCTGCGCGAACACGTTCTCGCCGACGCTCACCACTGGCACGTCGAGGGCGTAGAGCTCATTGGCGGCAATCACACCGATGGCGAGAATCAGGTCGCGTTCCGCCAGTATGATGCCGCTCGGGCCAGTCCCGTTGCGCAACGCTTCAGCCAGTACGCTGCTGCTGGAACTCGATCCGCGCGCTCGCGCCATCACGAGTATCCGGCCTTTCAGGCTTTGACCGTAGCCGGAATGGGTCTTGTCGATGATCATCCCGCTTTCGGCATCGTAGCCGCCCCAGAAGCTCAGGGGAGGCAGCGCGATTGCAAGGCCGCTTGCGCGGCCCGGAACGAGTACTTGCCCGGCAAGCACGGTAGTGGGTGAAATCATGGTCGTCGCTTTAGCCGGCCAGTTCATCGATGCAAACTCTCCCTTCGAAGGCTGAGCGAACACACTCGGCCATGCTTCCAAACGCAACGGTGACACCGATGTTCGCAGGTGCGTAGTGGGCCCACTTCCCTGAGTTAGTCATCACGAGTCCACTGATCTGTTTCATCACGGGAGTGATGTAGGTGCAGGTGTCCACCACAATCTGGACGCCGCGGGAGGCGAGTTGCTGGGCGACCCCTTCAGCTTCGATCTGCCACAGCACGAAACGGCTCGTATTCACATAGAAGTCGCATCGTGGCGAGCCATCGTGTTCTTCGAACAGCTTGCCAAGCGTGTGGAACTCATCGACCGAAAAATGCGGGGTTCCCAGACTGATCGCGGCGAGTGGCTCGCTAGAACGAGCACCGTTCCACTTTCTATGGATGCCGACGAGATCCGCCTCGGTGACAACAATGGTCCGTTCCGGTTCGCCGCCTTGCAGCGCGGCGTCGAGTGTCGGCGCTTCCGGCGTGATGCCTACCGCGTGAAAGAGCGCCACAGAGCCACTGGAAGCGGCTGCCGCGCCCAGAGCCTTAAGCTCGTCCTCCGTTGTGTCGACAGGCAGTCCCGTGATTGCCGCCACCGTTGCGCCGGCATTGAGGCCAAGCAGAAAACCGAGTGCCGCGAAATACGCATCGCGTCGCGGGGAATCACCGAAGCTGGGCGCTTCGAGCACGATGCGGGCGGCCCTGTTTTCGGTGACGTGCAGTCCGGCGTTTGGCACGCGGCCGGTAATGGCCGCCGCAAGATCAAGAAAATCTCCGTAGCGACTTGTACGGGCGCCCAACACGGAGTTGGCGAAAACGATCGCGTTCGATTCAGCCCATGCGATCTGATCGCCCAGACGCGGGCGGTGCTTGAGTTGATACGGCGCGCATGTGAAGGTCGCTTCGCAGCCGAGTTCCAGATGCGCTTCCATCAGGCGTTTGGCAGCATTCGCAATTTCCGCTTTGCCGCGATACAGCTCTGGATGAATGAGATCGAGCGATCCGACATTGAGCGTGGTCGGCACGGCGACCCGCGTTCCGGATGCGACAAACCGTTCGACGAAATCGAGACTGACGGATCCGTGATACAGACACCCGTCGATGTGGGCGGAGGAAACGTCGACGAGTTCCTGGGCGTTCATCACATGCGCCGTGGCGGCAACTATTCGCATCGCGAGCGCTGCACCTTCACCCAATTCACCACTCAGCATTGCTTTGTCACGAACCGATAGTTCAAGCACTGTCGCCTCTTCGTTGTGGTCATTCTCAAATCAGGAATGAGGATACCCGAAGTCCGCATCGGCGACTGTATGACCGCTGTAAAGAACGGCTAGATCAAAACATCAGCCCGCACCCGTGCGGGTTTCGTCGACGAAGCTTTCCGTTGCATCGTCGAGCTTGCGGCCCTTGCGTCCCGCCGGCCCGTGCACATACAGCACCTTGACATTGGCGTGCTCGGTCGAGGCGGCGGGCGGCGTCATCGAATACCGGACTTCGCGCGCGTGGTCGTTCAATTGCAGGTTCGGATTGAACACCGAGTTGAAGCGCCACAGCATCCGCACAAAGTTCGTTTGCCCGTGCATCAGCAAATGTGCCGCTTCGCTCGCCGCGCCGCGCAGTGCGCTCCAGCCAAGGTGCTTGCGGTTGAGTACCTGCTGCGTGCGCACCAGTTCGCGGTAGAACTCGGGCAAGGGCAGCTTCGTCGGCAGGACGGCGTGCTGGATGTCATAGAGCCGGTAGTCGAGGCTCGTCAACTGACGATGCTCGCGCAGCCAGATTTCCGTACCCGGATAAGGCGTGTTCACGCTGATGTTGACGATCTCGGGAATCTCCAGACACCATTGCCTGATCGCTTCGAAGCGGTCATGGTCCCAGTCGGGATCGGCGATCAGATTGATCGCGACCGTGATGCCGAGCGAGCGCGCGAAGGCGAGCGCCTCGAAGTTCTTGTCGAGATTGACGCGCTTGCGAAACGCCTTGAGGCCTTCTGCATCGATCGCCTCCATGCCGATAAACATGTATTGCAGGCCCAACTCGCGCCAGTATTCGAAAACCTCCTTGTTGCGCAACAGCACATCGCCGCGTGTCTCGAGGTAGTACTTTTTACGTATGCCGCGGCGCTCGATTTCGCGGCCGATCGCCATGCCGTGATCCGCATGCACGAAGGCGACGTCGTCGACAATGAAGATGCCTGGCTCGCGAATCGACGCCAGTTCGTCGGCGATCACTTCGGGGCTGCGCGAGCGATAGCTGCGTCCGTAGAATGTCCACGCACTGCAGAACGTGCAATCCCACGGGCAGCCGCGCGCGAATTCGATCGATGCACACGGATCCAGCACGCCGATGAAGTATTTGCGCCGATGTCGCAGCAGATCGCGCGCGGGGCGGACCTGATCGAGGCTTTCGGCGAAGCCTGGCAGCGGTCCTTCGCCGCGGCAGGTCACGACGCCAGGTATCGACAGTAGATCGGCGTGGCGCGCGACGGCGTCGAGAAGTTCGGCGACCTTCGCTTCGCCTTCGCCTCTTAACACGCAGTCGATTGCGCCGTCGGCGTGCTTGAGCATATCAGCTGCGGTGAACGACGCGCTGTGTCCGCCCACGAACACGAAGCAGTCCGGCCACTGCGCCTTGATCGCTTTCGACAGATCGATGATTTCGGGAATATTGGCGAGGTAGTTGCCGGAGAAACACACGGCATCAGGGCGCCATTTGCGGATCAACCGCTCCAGATCGCGATGCGATTCGACTTGCAGGTCGAGCAACCGGACCTCGTGCGCAGCCGCGCGGAGTACGGCCGCGACCGTCTCCAGGCCGAGCGGTTCGAGTCGCAGGAACACGCGGGTGTACATCAAGCCACTGGGATGTACGGCGAGCACCTTCATGAGATCTCCTTGGCAGAAAGGGCGCGTCCGAGACCTGTCGGTGCGAGCCGGACCTTCCTGCAGAAATCCTTGGTACGGTTGACTGCCGCGCCTTGCGTCCTGGCGATGTCAACGCGCGCGGCTTCTTGCGATTCTACTGCCCGTCGTCGCGGCTTGCTCGTATGAGGGCAGAGGCGCAGTGACTGCGTCGCATTGATTTGGCACGGGCGACGACAAAACAATCCGCGCTCTACCGCTGCAAGTTGCCGCCTCAACCTGACCGTTGCGCCTCACGGGCGATCGACGCCTCGAGAAGACAACCGAACTCGCGGGCAAAGTCGACAGAGACCCGTGCATGGACGGCGCCCTGCTTGTCAAAGAACCGCTGGGCCCCGCCAAGAGCGAACACCCCTTCATGCCAGATGTTCGGATGGATGTAGAGACCCTGCTGTCCATCGAAGCGAAAGCACACGAACTTCTCCGGCGCAATGTCGTCGCCGGGCAATGCCAAGGGAACGTAGAACGGGCGATGGTCGAGAGGAAAGAACAGTTGCCCACCATCCGGGTGGTAGTTCGCGTGCCAAAGCAACATCCGTTCCGGTGCATGGGCGTTGTCGTCACGGGCAGCTTCAGGCTCTGTCGCGTACGCAAGAATGTAGTCGCCGCCCACGGCCTCGTTTGAACCGTACAGAATGTCCCCGCGCCATTCGCTCACAAACGTGCCTTCGGTAGTGCCGGCCTCGTCACCGGTTCCGGCGTCTATGGGCCGTGTCCCCATTGCAGGCCACTGCACGATCTCGATCGGGCACTCGCTCGGATCCGCCACGAGCCTGCCAAATCCGTCAAGCGTTGTCGGGGTCGCGTCGACCACGGGCATCGACACGCGCCGGAGGCCAGGAGGAAGAGCGGGGTTGAGGTAGTCGATCTTTTGGGACATCGGCACAGTTTGAACGAGTCGAAAATACAGATTGTAGACGCTCGAACAAGACGTTTGGCCGACCCTTATGCACATGAAAACGGTCCGGCGGTCCGCTCATGCGTAGCGCGCGAGGAACATGTCGGCGGCCGATTCCGCGACCTGCTTTTGCTCCTGTTCGCCGAGCGGCGCCTGGCCCATCGTCACCTGCGGCCAGAAGGCGAAGGCTTTCACCAGCGCCTGCAGTTGCAGCGCCGCGAAGAGCGGATTGTCGGTCTTGAGACGGCCGTCGGCGACGGCCGCCCGGATCCACACGGTCAGGTCTTCCTCGCGTTCGCCGAGGCGCGCGACCATGTCCCGCGCCCGCTCCGGCGAATGGATGCCGGCCGCGATCGCCACACGTGCCAGCGACAGAAAGGACTCGTCGTTCAAGAGCCGCAGCTTGCGGCCCAAAAGGTCGAGCAACTGCGCGCGCAACGGTTCGTCGGCGCGGTAGGCGGGCGCGTCGCCGCTCTGGCTCGCGTCCCACAACTGATGGAGAATCGCGGCGAAAAGGGCTTCCTTGCTTGGGAAATGGTTATAGACCGTACGTTTGGAGACGTTCGCGCGGGCGGCGATGCGGTCCATGCTGGTCGCGTCGTAGCCGGCCGCGAGGAATTCCTCGATCGCGGCGCCGACGATGGCGACCCGCTTGCGGTCAGTCAGGCGTTGATGGGTGGCACTGGGATCCATAAAAGGATTTTACACCGGGCAGTTTACTTTTCTCGAAAATAAACTACACTGGCTAGTGTACATTTATCTACGGATGGCCTGACTTATGACGTCGCTTCCCGCTGTTGTCAGCCGCATGCTTGGCTTTACCGCCGCGCGACGCGGTCGCACGTTGTCCAGCACCTCGCCGCAGCACGACGGCGAACGCTTTCGCAACGTCAAGCCGCGTCCCGTCGAGGGCCTGCGCAAGACGCTCGGCATTGTGTGGAACGTGTTGCTCAACAAGCCGAACGGCACTGTGCCGACAGACGCGTTGCCCGTCGATGCGCTGACGCGTGCGCAACTCGATGCGGCGCCCGACCGCAGCCTCTATCGGCTCGGCCATTCGACGATGCTGCTGAAGCTGCGCGGCCAGTTCTGGCTGACCGATCCTGTGTTCGCCGAACGTGCCTCGCCGTTCCGGCATCTCGGCCCGAAGCGCTTCCATGCGCCGCCGATCGCGCTCGCCGATTTACCGCCGTTGCGCGGCGTGATCCTGTCGCACGACCACTACGACCACCTGGACCGCGAAACCGTGCTCGCGCTCGCGCAGACCACCGGCGTGTTTCTGACGCCGCTCGGCGTCGGCGACCGGTTGATCGAATGGGGCATCGACGCATCGAAGGTGCGGCAGTTCGACTGGTGGCAGGGCGCCGAGGTCGACGGTGTGCAGTTCACCGCTACGCCCGCGCAGCATTTTTCCGGCCGCAGCCTGTTCGACGGCAACAGCACGTTATGGGCATCGTGGGTGATCGTCGACGATGATCTGCGTGTGTTCTTCAGCGGCGACACCGGCTACTTCCAAGGCTTCAGGACGATCGGCGAGCGCCTTGGGCCATTCGACGTCACGCTGGTCGAGACGGGCGCCTACGACGCGCAGTGGCCGTACGTTCACATGCAGCCCGAAGAAACCGTGCAGGCGCACATCGATCTGCGCGGCCGTTGGCTCGTGCCGATTCACAACGGCACGTTCGACCTCGCGATGCATCGCTGGCAGGAGCCGTTCGAAAGGGTGACGGGCCTGGCCCTCGCTCGCGGCGTCGTATTGTCGACGCCCCGCATGGGCGAGCGGCTGGATCTGAGCGCGCCGCATCGCGGCGAGCGCTGGTGGCGCCACGTTGCAGAGACCGTCGCTGTACCGAAGGCCGCATGGCGTCTGTGTGCCGCGCGCAATGCCGGAGATGCGGAGTCTTCGTGATCTTTTGTGAGCGTCGCCTGTCTGAAAGCACGCTCACCTGGGGCCACACGGAGTGCATTGCGGGTATGACCATCGGCGCGCCGTCGACCGCCGGGTGATCTTCGGGCGGCTGCGTCGAACAGCAACCAGATCAACCCGCCCGGGGTTCGTCGTCCCCGGTACTTAGCGTCGCGATGCGCACACGGTGCGGCCTTCCCGCTTCGAACGGTAGAGCGCCTCGTCGGCGCGTTGCAGGATGCCTGGCTACCCCATGCAACGGAAATGCGCCAGTCACGCCGGCAACCGCGGCGTTGCGCCCAGCGATGCTAGCAGCAAACCTCGATGCGGATTCGAGCGCTTTGACGAGCGGCACGGCTACCCGACTAGGCGTATCAGGCTGAATCCCCTAGCCCCCGCGCGAAGCTCACCGTTGCACGAATAGCGGGCGCACAATCGCAATCAGTCTCGCGGTCGTCAATAGCGCCTTTCGACCGCTGACTGGCGCCTCGGTGATGCGTCGAGATTCGACCAGGGGGAAATGTGCGACACGTACAGATGTGGACGACATCCTTTATTGCCGTTGCGGCGATCGGATTCAGTATCGGTTGCGCGCAAAATGCGAGCATGCACAGCACGAGCAGCCTTCAGGACGAATCCGCGATCAAAGAAGTGATCTCCGAGATGACAGCGGGCTTTAACAGCCATGATGCGGAGGCGGCCACCCGGATGTACACGGAGGATGCCGACTTCGTCAGTGTC
The DNA here is from genome assembly GCF_046027915.1 of Paraburkholderia sp. RL17-347-BIC-D. Classification (NCBI taxonomy): domain Bacteria; kingdom Pseudomonadati; phylum Pseudomonadota; class Betaproteobacteria; order Burkholderiales; family Burkholderiaceae; genus Paraburkholderia; species Paraburkholderia sp. RL17-347-BIC-D. The sequence goes on along the minus strand of NZ_JARESS010000005.1, from coordinate 144,395 downwards.
CGCGGCGAGGTGGCAAAGGGAAGGGGCGAAATTAGAAAGGGGCTGGCTGCCATTCTGAGCACAAGGGCAAGGAACGCAGCGCTCGAAACTCGGAGCGTGGCAATCCGATTTATTCGGCCTGACGTTGCTCTTGTGCACGTCACCAATGAGCTGAGCGGGCTCATGAATTCTGATGGGCAGACACTGCCCGCGCATCGGGAGCTAAGCCTCAGAGTCTTTGTGAAGGAGTCCGGGGTCTGGCGGGTCGCCGCCTTTCAAAACACCCTAGCGAAACCGTTTGAGGCTAGCTCGACGGGGCAAGGCGCTGCCGCGCCGTGACACGCTAGCTCGACTTGCGTTCAGAACGGCACGTGCTGACGGCACACGCTAAGAACCAACTGCCGAAACCAACGATGAACAGGGTCATTCTAAACGAGGATGCCACATCTGAGAAATCGTAAAGCCATCAGTCGCCACAGGAAGCTCGAAAACGTAGACGGACGCGGCGTGCTGAGCGTTCGCGAACGATGCAGGCAGGAGCGCAACCAGATCGGACGCGCGCGCCACCGCCAACGCGGCGGGAAAGCTGGGCACGACCGCTACGGTCGTTCGTTCCAACCCTAACAGGGCAACCGCAGCGTCGAGAGATTCAATTATCTGGCGACCGTGCGGAGCGACTACGTGGCCAAACGCTGCGTATTGCTCGGTAGTCACTTGCTGTTTCATGTCGAGGGGATGCCCCTTTCTGACAACGGCGACGTAGCGGTCTCGAAACAATGCCCGGACGCGTATTTCAGGTCCCATTTCCTCCAGGACACCAATCTCGAGATCGGCCGAACCATTTCGAAGATACTCCGCACTCTTTTCCGATTTGGACGAGAAGTGCAAACGCACAAGTGGCGCCACTGCAGTCACTTCAGCAATCAAGGGTGCACCGAGGGCTTCCACGAAAGCTTCATTGGCACGAATCCGAAAGGTTCTACGCAACGTTGAAAAATCTGTCGCCGCCGGCGACGGATGGAGCAAGGCGCGCGCCTCAAGAACAGTATTGTGTGTCTGCTCACGAATCTCCTCGGCATACGGCGTCAGCACCATATGGCGCCCGGCGCGGACCAACAATGGATCGCCGGTCGCAGCACGAAGGCGAGTCAGCGTGCGGCTCATTGCTGAGGCACTCAGATGCAGCGACCGGGCAGCGCGCGTCACGTTTTTCTCGGTCAGCAACGCATCGAGCGCGAAAAGTAGATTGAGGTCCGGTTCAGGCATCGCTTGATCGTAGTCAGCAAGGTGAGATAGGGCGTCCGATGCATATATTAGATGCATTCAGCGCGGCTTCCGCCATCGCCAATGAACCGCTACATTGGTTTGCGTGATTGACCCCGGAGGATCGCTCCCGTCACGTTCAGATTCGAGAGCGGCTTTGCTTATCGAGGATGCCAATGCAAAACACACTTTCGCAGAAAACCGTTCTCTTGATCGGCGCCTCGCGCGGCCTTGGCCTGGCGATGGTTGAGGAGTATCTGAAGCGCGGCTACCGAGTCATCGCCACCGCACGAGCGGCCTCCACAGATAAGCTTCGGCACGTCGCGGAAGCGTCTGCTGGCGCGCTCGAAGTAGAGACTGTCGATATCACGATTCCAGAGCAGGTCGCAGCTCTGCGCGCCCGCCTCGAAGGTCGGCATATCGATGTGCTTTTCGTGAATGCCGGTGTCAAAAACGACGATGGTGAAACGATAGCGGACGTCTCGACCGAAGAATTTATACGGGTGATGGTAACGAACTCGCTGAGTCCCATGAGGGTCATTGACGCGCTTCAAGACCTCGTCCCGCCGACTGGAACGATCGGTGTCATGTCGTCGGGGCAGGGCAGTATCACCAATGCTACTAGCGCGAATTATGAAGTCTACAGAGGGAGCAAGGCCGCGCTGAATATGTTCATGCGTACCTTCGCGGCGCGCAGCGCGAGTTATCCGCGCAGCCTCCTGACCATGGCGCCTGGATGGGTCCGGACAGACATGGGCGGCCCGACGGCGCGCCTGACGATCGAAGAAAGCATTCCGAACCTGGTTAATACGATCGAGGCTTATGAGGGGCGCCCCGGCTTGTACTACCTCGACTATCTCGGAAGGCCCGTGCCTTGGTGACGGGCCGCTTGCAAACTTGCGCCGCCGCACGCGGTACATCAGTGCAGATGTGATTACCTCGGACGCGCTAACGGCACCTCTCAACCAAGCGCCACGACCGCGATCTCGACGAGCAGCTCGGGCGCGGCAAGCTTCGCTTGCACCGTCGCGCGCGCCGGTGCGTGACCTTGCGGAACCCACGCATCCCAAACCTCGTTCATGCCTGCGAAATCGCGGGCGATGTCCGCGAGCCAGACTTGCGCGGAAACGAGGCGCGTCTTGTCGATGCCGGCCTTCTCCAGATAGCCGTCGATCTTTTCCAGCACCTTCGCGGTCTGGAGTTTCACGTCAGCGGTGTGATCGGCGGAAGTCTGGCCGCCGACGAACACGAGGCCGCCGGCTTTGACGACGCGGCTCATACGTTGGTTGGTTTCGATACGAACGATATCGGTCATGACAATCTCTCCACTTGAACGCGAATGAAATCGCCGCGCGCTTCGACCGAAGGCGCGACGGAGCAAAAAAATAAAACCGGTTAGTGCGTCACGAGATGCGAAGCGCCCGTGCGGGAAGCCGCCGCGTCGCGGCCAAAGCGATCGATGGCAAACGCATCGAGCGAAATGGACGGCGCGCCGCCCAGCATCAGTTCGGACACGAGCTTGCCGCAACCCGGCCCGAGCTGAAAGCCGCTGCCGCAATAGCCGAACGAGTAATACAGATTCGACGCCTGGCGGCTCGCGGAAATCACCGGCAGTTCATCTTCCGTAAAAGCTTCGACACCGGCCCAAGCGCGGTTCACGCCGAGATTGCGCAGATGAGGAAACAGATCGGTCACGGTCCGCGCACTGCGCACGAGGCGGGCGAAGTCGACTTCGCCGTGACGATTCGCCAGATCCGCGATGCCGATCAGTTTGCCGCCGATTACTACGGTGCCGTTGTCGAACTGCTTGAAGGACAACGGCCGGCCCGTTGCGCCGAGCGTCGCGTGGCAGAAGGGCGCGACGCGCTGCGTGACCATCAGCATCAAACCTTCGGCATGCACCGGCACAGGCTCGCCGACCTGCTTCGCCAATTCGCCGGACCATGCGCCCGCGGTGACGAGCAGCTGGTTCGCGCTGAACGTGCCATGCGGCGTGACGGCGAACCATCTGGTGCCGCGCTGCTCGATACGGCGCACCGGCGTACCTTCCAGAAAACGCGCGCCGAGCCGCTGCGCGGCGAGTCGGAACGCCGTCGTGGTTCGATAAGGCAGCGCGTAACCGTCGCGCTCGACCCAGATGCCGCCCGTGAGATGCCGCGCCAGCGCCGGTTCGAGTTCGAGCACGCTTTCGCGGTCGATCACCTTCTCGTGCGTGAATCCATGCGATTCGAGCAGCGCGACCCGCTGGCGGCACGCTTCGAGTTCGTCATCCGTTTCGGCGATCTTCAACTGACCGGAAGCAACGAAGCCGCCAGTCTCGCCGAGCAATTCGCTCATGCCGTGCCAGATTTCCCGCGACATCAGCGCGAGCGGAATTTCAGGCAACGGACGGCCCAGCGTGCGCACGCCGCCCGCGTTCACGCCCGACGAATGACGCGCGACATAATCGGCTTCGAGCACGATCACCTTCACGCCGCGCCGCGCCAGGTAGAACGCGCTGCTCGTGCCGTGCAGGCCGCCGCCGACCACGAGGACATCGGCTTCCTGGATGTCGGTCGGGTCACTCACCGGCGAGTTCTCCGAGCGTGAGCGGCTTGATCGGCGGACGGATGCGGTAATAGCCGACTTCGGCGGGCGAGACGCGGCGCGCATCGGCGATCACTTCCGTCACCGTGAGGCCGCACATGCGTCCCTGACACGGACCCATGCCGCAGCGTCCGAACGACTTTGCCTGATTCGGTCCGACGCAGCCGAGCTCGACGAACTCGCGCAACTCGCCCGCGGTGACTTCCTCGCAACGGCAGACGATGGTCTCGTCGCGCGGAATGCGGTTGATGTCGCGCGGACGATACAGGCTGTCGAGAAAAGGCCGGATGCGCATGACGCCCGCGAGCGCGCGGCGATGCGCGAGAGCTTCGGCATCGCGCGACTCGGACGTGATCGCGCCGAGCTGCGCAGCCGCCGCGAGACCCGCGAGCGTGCCCTGCAAGGCTGCCGCCTGCGCGCCGCCGATGCCCGCGCCATCGCCCGCGACAAAGATGCCGGGCACCTCCAGTTCGCCCCACGCATCGACTTTCGGCGTGAAGCACAGTTGTGCGTCGTCCCAGCGGTGCGAGGCGCGCAGCGCTTGCGTGAATTGCGTGTTCGGCACGACGCCCTGATGCAGCAGGATCACATCGGCTTCGAGACGATGCGCCGTGCCTTGCGTCGTGAAGTGAAGCGCGGCGGCGCGCTCGATATGATCCGTGCCGATCCGTGCTTCCACGCGCAGATCGTCGGCTGCCTCGAAGATCGGCACGTTCGCTTCGCGCAGCGTGCGGATCAGTTGCAAGCCTTTGCTCAGGAACGGCCACGCGCGCAGCGCCGCCAGCATGTGACGCTTGGCGCGCCAGCGGTCTTCGTGACGCGTGGTGTCGACCAGCGCGCGGATCGGTACGCCGGCGCGCACGTATTGCCAGCCGAGCAGATACAGCAGCGGCCCGCAGCCGGCGAGCACCGGCGGCGCGGCGGGCACTTCGCCCGCGCTCTTCAACAGGATCTGCGCCGCGCCCGCTGTCAGCACGCCGGGCAGCGTCCAGCCGGGAATCGGAAAGGGCCGCTCCAGCGCGCCGCTGGCGAGAATCACGCGTTGCGCGTCGAAGCTGCCGATCTTGCCGTCCTGCAGATAATTGACGCCGCGCTCGCGAGTAACCTGCCACACGCTCGCGTTCGTCAGGTGGCGCGCACCGGAGGCGGCGAACGCTTCGGCGACAGCCGCACCCGCCGCGTAGTCCGGCCCGAGAATCTCCTTGCGGCGCGCATCGGCGCGGCCGATGGCGCGATAGATCTGGCCGCCCACGGCGTCCTGTTCGTCGATCAGCACGGTCGTGAGGCCGGCGCGCGCCGCGCGCGTCGCCGCGCTCATGCCGGCGGGACCGGCGCCGACCACGACGACGTCGACGGCTTCGGAAGCGAAATCGGATGCGAAATCAGCGGTCATGGGCGTTCTCCAGCGGTGCGTCGGTCGCGGCAGTCGCGCCGAAGTGCGGCAGATCGCGCGCGCCTTCCTGCGAGCGGATTCGCATGCCGGCCTTGACTTCGACCATGCAGGCCTGGCGGCTCGGCATGCCGTCGATCTCGACGAGGCATTCGAAGCACGCGCCCATCATGCAGAAAGGCCCGCGCGGTGCGCCGGATACAGGCGTCGCACGAAACCGCGACACGCCTGCGGCGAGCAGGGCCGCCGCTACCGAGCAGCCGCCCGGCACGGACAGCGGCTGATCGTTGAACCAGATGGCGACGTTCGTGGCGGCCGCGCCTTGCACGCCCGGCAGCGGCTTGAAAAGCGTGTGAGTCGATTGAGTAGTCATGTCGAATTCAATGAGCGGGAGTCAGTTCTCCGGCGTGCTCGAAGCGGCGCGCGGAGAAGTGGGGCAGTTCCTCGGGCATCGGCGCGCCCATGATCCACGGCGCGACGCGCAGCGCATGCGCGGCCGCCAGCGTCACGCCGCTATGGCAGGTGACGACGAACGCGCCGGGGTGCCCCTCGGAGTGGTCGTAGATCGGAAAACCGTCGGGGCTATAGACACGCAACGCGGCCCACATGCGCACGAGCCGCACGTGCTGCAACATCGGGAACGCGCGCACGCCGCGCCGGGCGATGTCGGCAAGCACGTGCGTGGTGGTGAAATCGTTGAAGCCGACTTCTTCCATTGAATCGCCGAACTGCACGCTGCCTTCGTCGGTCTGGCGCACGTTGAGCGTCGGATAGTCGAGAAACCGCGCGACACGCTCGCTCACCAGCACCTGTCCGCGATTGGGCGCGACCGGCGCGTCGAGCCCGACGAACGGCGCGAGCGCGCGATTGCCGAGGCCCGCGGCGAGCACGACCCGCGCGGCGCGATAGGTCCCGTGCTTTCCGTGCACGACGAAGCCCTGCGCTTGCGGTTCGATGCGCTCCGCGCGTTCGCCCGACACGAGCCGCACGCCTCGCGCCTGCATGGCGGTATGCAGGCCGCGCAGGAGCTTGAGCGGATTCACGTGACCGTCCATCGGCGAATAGCTCGCGCCGATCACCGCGGGGCCGATTTGCGGAATGCGCGCGCGGACTTCGGTGGCGTCGAGCATCTGATACGGGTAATCGCCCAGTTCGGCTTGCAGCGTCGAGAGGCGCTTGTCGCGTTCAGCGAGTTCGTTGTCGTTGAAGCAGAAGTGAAAGCCGCCGGGTTGACGCAACGCCACGTCCACGCCCGTTTCCTTCTGCAGCGCTTCGGCGAGTCCCGGCCAGCGCGTGGCCGAACTGCGCGACCAGCGTGCATAAGGCGACAGGCCATAGCCCTTGCCCTGAATCCAGACGAGGCCGAAATTGCCGCGCGACGCGCGAAAGCCGCCGTCGTCCTCGTCGAGCACGGTCACGCGCGCGCCTTCGCGGGCAAGGCCGTAGGCCACGGCCGAACCGACGAGGCCGCCGCCCACAACCACCACATCCGCCGGGACGCTGGGGCTGGCGCTACTAGTCAATGTCATCGGGTTTCTCCGATCAGAATGCGATCCAGTCCGACCATGCGGTCGAGCAGGACCATCAGGAGGACCGTGCCGACGATCAGCACCGCCGACACCGAAGCGACCAGCGGATCGATCGTCTGCGCGATCTGGTTGTACATGGCGACGGGCAGCGTGGTGGTGCCGGGCGTCGCGACGAAGATGGTCATGGTCAGTTCGTCGAAACTCTGGATGAACGAGAGCACCCAGCCGCCCGCCACGCCGGTGCGGATCATCGGCAGGACCACGCGGCGAAACGCGGTGAAGCGGCTCGCGCCACAGGAGAGCGCGGCGCGTTCGGCGTCGCGATCGAGCCCGACGGCCGACGACAGCGCGAGCCGCAACGCATACGGCAGCACGATGATGACGTGCGCGCAGACCAGCGACCAGAACGATCCCGACAGATGCAGCAGCGACAGAAAGCGCAGGAACGCGATGCCGAGCACGACTGCGGGAATCATCATCGGCGAAAGGAAGAAGCTCGTGAGCGCGGCGCGGCCCGGGAAGCGATAGCGCGCGATCGCCAGCGCGGCGGGCACCGCGAGCAGCACGCCGATGCTCGCCGCCGCGAACGCGAGCCGCACCGACAGCCAGAAGGCCGCCACGATGTCGCCGTTCTCGATGATCGCGCGGAACCAGCGCAGCGACGCGCCATCGAACGGCATCGAGATGAAGCCCTTGTCGGTGAAAGCCACCAGCATCACCACCGCGAGCGGCGCGAGGATGAAGGTCAGAAAGAACGCGTTGTAGACGAGCCCGAGAATGCCGTTCTGTTTCATGATCGCTGTCTCCCGCTCAATCGAAGATGTGCTGGAAGCGGCGCTCGGCGAGGCGGCTGCAGCCCATCACGATCGCCACGTTGGCGATCAGCAGCAGCACGGCGATGCTTGCGCCGAGCGGCCAGTTGAGCGTGCCGAGGAACTCGTCGTAGGCGGCGGTGGCGACCACCTTGAGGCGCCGGCCGCCGATCAATGCCGGCGTGGCGAACGCCGATGCCGACAACGCGAACACGATGATCGAGCCCGACAGCACCCCCGGCATGATCTGCGGCAGCACCACGCGGCGGAACACCGCGAACGGCGAGCCGCCGAGCGAGCGGCCGGCCCATTCGACTTGCGGATCGAGCTTCTGCATGGTCGCCCAGACCGACATCACCATGAAGGGCACCAGCACGTGCGTGAGCGCGATGATCATGCCGGTCATCGTGAAGACGAGGCGGATGGGTTCGTCGGTGACGTGCAGCGTCTGGAGCAAGTTGTTCAGCACGCCGTTGTTGCCGAGCAGAATCTGCCAGCCGAGCGTGCGCACCACTACGGAGATGAGCAGCGGCCCGAGCACGATCAACAGACACAGCGACTGCCACGGACGCTTCATGCGCGCGAGCACGATGGTCTCCGGCACGCCGAGCACGATGGACAGCAGCGTGACGGCGAAGGCGAGGCCGGCGGTGCGCAGGAAGATCGTGCCGTAGTACGGGTCGCTGACGACTTCCCAGTAGTTCGCGAGCGTATAAGCAGCAGTGACGCCCGCCGTATCGCTGAAGACGCGGAACGACAGCATCAGCGTGAGCAGCAGCGGCACCAGCAACAAGCCGACGAAGAGCAGCAGCGCGGGCCCCGACAGCAGCCACGGCGCGGCGCCGGGACGGGCGTCGTCAAGCGTGGCCATGAGCGCTCTCCGGATTGTCTTGCGTGAGTACGCGCAGGTCGTCGTCGGTCCACGCGAGACCGACTTCGTGGCCTTCCTCGGGCGGCGGCGCGCCGTGATTCGGTTGCGCGACGCGCAACTTGCCGAGTTCGGTGTCGACTTCGAGCAGCCATTGATTGCCGACAAAGACACGCGTCGCGATGCGGCCGCGCACGCGCGCATCGCCATTGGCCAGATGAACCTTTTCCGGGCGGATATAGACGTTCACCGTGCCGTCGACGTGACGGCCTTCGTGCGGCACATGCAGCGTCGTGCCCGCCACGTCGATTTCCGCGCAGCGCGGGTTGCGGCGCAGCACTTCGCCGGAAAACGCGTTGGTGCGCCCGAGAAACGTCGATGCAAACGGCGTGGCGGGACGCTCGTACGCGTCATACGGCGTGCTGAGCTGCGCAATGGCGCCGCGATGCATCACTGCGATGCGGTCGCTCATGGTCATCGCTTCGACCTGATCGTGCGTGACGAGAATCGTCGTGATGCCGAGGCGCTTCTGGATCGCGCGCAATTCGATGTGCATCTCCTCGCGCAGCTTGGCGTCGAGGTTGGACATCGGTTCGTCGAGCAGCAGCAGTTCCGGCTGCATCGCGATGGCGCGCGCGATCGCCACACGCTGACGCTGGCCGCCCGACAGTTCCTTCGGATAGCGGTGGCCGAGGCCCTTCAGACGCACGAGCGAGAGCGCTTCGGCGACGCGCTCATCGCGCTCCTTGCGCCTGACCTTGCGCATCTCCAGTCCGAAGCCGACGTTGCCCGCCACCGTCATGTGCGGAAACAGCGCATAGCTCTGGAACACCACGCCGATGCCGCGCTTCTCGGGACGCTCGTTGGTGATGTCGCGGCCATCGAGCAGAATGCGGCCCGTCGTCGGCGTGATGAAGCCCGCGACCATTTGCAGCGTGGTGGTCTTGCCGCAGCCGGAGGGTCCGAGCAGCGACAGCAGCTCGCCGCGTTCGACGGCCAGATCGAGTCGATCGACCGCCGTGAAATCGCCGTAGCGTTTCGAGATGCCTTGCAGAGTCAGGAAGGCCATGCGCCTCGCTCCTTCATCAGATCGCGCGCCGCGCGAGGAACCTGCTGGTGCCGCACTTCAGCGTTCGACCGAACGGTTCCAGCGCTCGGTCCATTCGGTCCGATGCTGGTTGATCGTGGCCCAGTCCATTGCGGTCAGCTTCGAGATCTGCTCGGGACCGTAGGGCACGCGCGCGGCGATCTCAGGCGTGAGCTTGACGGTCTTGTTGACCGGACCCAGACCGATGCCTTGCGCCTGCAGTGCCTGCACTTCCGGGCTCAACAGGTACTGCACGAACTGCTGCGACAACTGCGGCTGCGCGTTCTCCGCGATCGCGCAGGCCGCCACCTGCAACGCGACCGCGCCTTCCTTCGGGTAGATGAACTTGAGCGGGAAGCCGGTGTTCTGCAAGGCGACCGCGCGGCCGCTGCCGTAGGGCGCGAGGATCACGTCGCCGGACTGCATCTGGCCGTCCATCTCGCCGGGCGTCGGCGCCCAGGACAGCACGTTCGGCGCGACTTGTCGGGTCATCGCGGTGAAGCCGGGATCGATGTTCTTCTCGCCGCCGCCGGACAGACGCGCGAGCATCACGAGCGTATGCAGACCATAGGTATTGGTGATCGGCGGCACGCCGAGTTTGCCCTTGATGCGGCTGTCGGTGAGCGCCTTCCACGAGTCGGGCGGCGGCAGGCCGGCCTTTTTGAAGGCCTCCTCGTTATAGCCGATGCCGGTTGCCACCATGCCGACGCCGATCGCGCTCGGCCCCAGCTTCGCGAGCGGGTAGAGATCTTTCATCACGGGCGCGTCGTCGAGCTTCGCGCACAGGTTCAGTTGCATCGCCTGGTACATGGGACCATCGTCCATGACCGCGACGTTGATCTGCTGATGGCCTTTCTGCGCCTGCAGCTTGGCGAGCGTATCGCTCGAATTGCCCGCGACGTAGACGATCTTGACGTTATGCGCCTTCTCGAACGGCGGGATGATTTTCTGCCGGTAGAGCTGCTCGTTCGAGCCGCCGACGTTGGCGACATAGAGCGTCGTTTCGGCCTGCGCGAAGAGCGGAGCGGCGAGGGCGCAGGCGCATAAAAGCGCCGCGAAGGCAGGGTGGGACGGGGCGGACAGGCGGCGATGCAACGCTCTTCTCATGACGACGATCTCCAGTTCCGGTGTGGGGAGGCGGGCTTCGCTGCCCGTCGTTGGAATGCAGTGTCGCGCCGGCTGGTCATGTCGTCCAATACGAATAAAATACCTATCTATGCATGGATGATATGGGTTGCAGGACGTCGTCTAAGGGAGAATACGGATGAATCTCAAGCACATCGAGGCGTTCCGCGCGGTGATGGTGTCGGGGTCGATGACCGCTGCGGCCAAGGCGCTCTTCACGTCGCAGCCGAACGTGAGCCGTCTGATCGCGCAACTCGAACGCGACACGGGGCTGCAACTTTTTCAGCGCAGCGGCGTGCGGCTGATTCCGACGAGCGAGGGCGAAGCGTTCTTTCGCGAAGTCGAACGCGCGTTTGTCGGCTTGCAGGGGTTGGCGAATGCCGCGGCGCAGATTCGCAATCTCGGCAGCGGGCGTCTGCGCATCGCGGCGATGCCCTCGGCGGGCATGACGCTGGTGCCGCATGCCATCAAGCGGTTTGTCGAACTGTTTCCGGATGTCACCGTGTCGCTGCACGTGAATACGTCGGGCACGGTCAATCATTGGACGGCGTCGCAGTTTTGCGATCTCGGCGTCGCGGTGTATGTCAGCGAGGCGTCCGATTGCGAGGTCGAACAGCTGGCGGACGTGGCTGCCGTGTGCGTGATGCCGGCGGCGCATCGGCTGGCGGCGAAGCGCAGCATCAAGCCGGAGGATCTGGAAGGCGAGTCGTTCATCTCGCTGTGTCACGGCGACGGCACGCGCGCCTTGATGGACGAAGTGTTCCAGCGCGCGGGCGTGCAGCGTGTCATGGCGATCGAGGCGCAATACACCGCGATGTGCTGCGAGATGGTTCGTCACGGCATGGGCGTGACGCTCGCGCATCCGATCGTCGCGCGCGACTTCGCCGGGCCGGAAATCGCGATTCGCCCATTCCTGCCGGCCACGCGCTTTCAGACCTATCTGCTGTTTCCTCCGCACAGGCCGCGAGAGCGGCTGGCGTCGGCGTTCGTCGAGGTCTTGCGAGCGCTGCACGAGGAACTGCTCGCTGAGGTCGTGGCGCCGGCGCGGAGCGCGGCGGGACGCGGGCGGGCGCGGTCGCGGGCGGAGGCGGGAGGAGACAGGCTTTGAATCGAACAGCCTGCAATTGACAACCGGAGGATCACGGCGCTTTGGAAGAAACAGGAGGCGAGCCGTGCTCGCGCCGTACTTTGATGACTGGGCACGATGACAATCGAGATGACTGGTGTACCTTGTCTAACTTGGCGGTATATCCTCCCTGTACTCATTCCGATCCTCTGAACGTTTTCTGAAACCGAGTAATCGCGATACATGAACGAGCAACCGTCCACCATCGAAATTGAAAGTGCGCCGAATCCCAGGTTCGCCGTGATCCTGATGCACGGTCTCGGCGCCGACGCCAACGACTTCGTGTCGCTCGTGCCCGAACTGCGTCTCGCCGATGCGCCCGCCGTACGCTTCGTATTTCCCAATGCGCCGGAGATTGCCGTTACCGCAAACAACGGCTACGTGATGCGCGCGTGGTATGACATCCGGTCGTTTCAGAGCATCAATGAGCAAGTCGACGAAGCGGGTATCGAATTGTCTTGCGCAACCGTGCGGCATTTGATCGAAGCGCAGAACCGGCGAGGCATTCCGACTTCGAACATCTTTCTCGCGGGTTTTTCGCAAGGCGCGGCGATGACCTATTCAGCGGGGCTGACGCACCCTGAGACACTTGCCGGCTTGATCGTGCTGTCGGGTTATGTGCCGTCGCCGGGCTTTATCGACAGCCGCTTGAGCGCTGCGAACCGTGGCACGCCGATCTTTGCCGCGCATGGCATGTACGACGACGTGTTGCCGATCCAGTTAGGCGAGGCCGCGCGCGACTTTGCGATCACGCGAGGTTGCAAGGTCGACTGGAGCGCGTATCCGATGCCGCATTCAGTGTGCGGGGAGGAGATATCGGCGCTGCGCACCTGGCTCGCCACAATTCTCGCAGCGTCGTCCTGAAGGGTGTAGGCGTTGGACCTTCTCCTTCGCACCGTCTATTCGCAGAAGAAAACCCCGTTGAATCCGTGGACTGACAGGGTTCCGTTTTTCGGCGCTACCGGCGGCGCGGTCTGGCCGGGCTCAGGCGTCCGGCGTTTGCGCAGGCGCTTGCGTGCCCGGCAGGTCCGCTTGCGCGGCGCCTTCGAGAAAGCGGCGGGTCGATTCGAACGCCTGCAGCATCGGCTCGGGCCACGGCGTTTGCAGCATGACCGCCTGATGGTTTTCGAAGGCCGACGACAACAGCTTCGCCAGCTCAGGCGAGCGCAGATGACGCAGCAGCACGCTAACCGCAATCGCCGTGGCCTGGCTCGCGCCGGCCGTCTGGAGTTCCGAAGCGGTGAGGGCCGCGACCTGTTTGTTGATGTCCACTGCAACTTCCTTGGATGAGATGTGGGAGATGGATGGCCCGATGGCCGGTGCCGAATTTTGACATGGTTGGCCGCTCGTCGTGAGCAGCCGGCGGTGCGAGTCTATATTGACGACCTCACGCAGGCCGAGCGTTACCCGTATGAGATGCTTTCCGGTAATGGCCATTGCCACAGTTTGCTAATTCGCCGGCTGAATTAATCGGGGTATTCGCTAGCGCGGCTTGCGCGGCTGCGGGAATCAATTCGCTGGGTATCAATGGCGGAATGTCGTAGGAAAAATCATTAAGCATCGTTGCATATTCGCTATTCACCGCGTTGTTGGCTCGAAAGCGCGATTTGCATGGTATTCTGCGCGCCGATTTTCGCCGTATCGTTGACGTAGTACTCGCGGATTAATCCGTGCGTGACCAAACAGATCTCGCTACAGAACACAATAAAAAGGTGGGGGTGCGATGAGCGTGATATTGACCGTGCTTGGCGCGGTGGTCGGCATGCTGGCCGCCTTATCGAACGATTTTTCGATCAGCCTCGGTGCACTGCTGGGCGCCGTGGCCGGTTTCGCGTTTTCGCGTCTGCTGCAAAAGAAGTCGTCGGGTGCCGCGACGGAATCTGCTGCCAAAGCGGCCGCGAGTGATAGCTGGAATTCTCCGGGTGAACTGGCGGCGCGCGTCGAGCGGCTCGAACGCGAGATCGTCGTGTTGCGCGGCGAGATTCGTCAGTTGCGTGCGGGCGGCGTCGAGGGCGCTACGGATACCACTACGCAGGCCGCCGATAGTGCGGCGTTCAAGCCGCGGCCAGCGGACGCCGCGTCGAATCCTTACGCGATCCCGCCTGCAAATGAGCAGACGGCACGTCCGCAGCCTGCGGTGCTGACGATGCAACTCGCTGCCGCGCGCTCACCGACAAGCGCCGAAGCCAGCGTGCCGGCCTCCCAGAGTGCGGCGCGCACAGCCGGCGCACCCGGCACTCCAAGCACGCCAGGGGCACCAGGCGCACCAGGCGCCACACCGGCCACCTCGACCGCACCACTGGTTTCAGCCCAGCCGACAACGTCAGCGCCGCTGCCTCCCGTACCACCTTCACCACCCGCGCCCCCGCGTGGCCCCGGTCTCACCGAACGTCTCTTCAAAGCGGGCCGCGACTGGCTTCTAGGTGGCAACACGGTCGTGCGCGTCGGCATCATCGTGCTGTTTTTCGGCATTGCCTTCCTGCTCAAATACGCGGCCGACAACAGCCTGCTGCCGATCGAATTCCGCCTCGCCGGTGTAGCGCTCGCCGCGACGGCCTTGCTCATGCTCGGCTGGCGTATCGGCGAGCGACGCGGTGCGTACGGTCTGATCCTGCAAGGCGGCGGCGTCGGCGCGCTGTATCTGACCGTGTTCGCGGCCACGAGGCTTTACCACTTGCTACCGGCGGGCGCAGCCTTGCCGCTGATGGTCGCGATCTGCGCGCTCAGCGCGTTTCTGGCGGTGCGGCAGAACGCTTCGTCGCTGGCCTTCATGGGCAGCGCGGGCGGTTTTCTCGCGCCGGTGTTGCTGTCGACGGGCGGCGGCAGTCATGTGATGCTGTTCAGCTACTACGCGCTGCTCAACGCGGGCATCTTCGCGATCGCCTGGTTCAAGGCGTGGCGCCCGTTGAATCTGCTCGGTTTCGTATTCACGTTTTCGATCGGCGCCGCGTGGGGCGTGATGGCCTACCGCCCCGAGCTGCTCGCGAGCACCGAGCCGTTCCTGATTCTGTTTTTCCTGATGTACGTCGGCATCGCGCTGCTCTACGCGGTACGGCGCGAAATCGCGCTCAAGCATTACGTCGACGGCACGCTGGTGTTCGGCACGCCGCTGGTGGCGATCGGCCTGCAAGCCGCGCTGATGAAGAACACCGAGTTCGGCCTGGCGTGGAGCGCGGTGGCGCTGGCCGCGTTCTATCTTGCGATCGCGGGCTGGCTCTCGCGGCGCCGTGAACGCCTCGGCATGATGTTCGAGGCGATGCTCGCGCTGGCGGTGATCTTCGCCACGCTCGCCGTGCCGCTCGCGTTCAGCGGACCGACGACGAGCGCGACCTGGGCCATCGAAGGCGCGGCGATCACCTGGCTCGCCGTGCGTCAGCGGCGCCTGAGCGCGTTTGGCTTCGGCCTGCTGTTGCAACTGGCGGCGGCGGGCGCCTACGCGATCGGCACGATCACGCAGAGCCCTGACGCGAGCGTCTGGCCGGTCCTGAACGGCGCCTACATCGCGTCCGTGCTGATCGCGCTCGCGGGCATCTTCACGGGATGGCGTTTGCACGGCCGCAGCGAAGCAGGCGAGTGGCACCTGTGGATGCCGCAGATCGGTCTCGTCGCCAGCGTGTGGGGTTTGTTGTGGTGGACCTTCGGTGGCCTGTACGAAATCCATGCGTACACGAGCGCTCATCCTGGCTACGGCCACGCCCGTTTCGACACCGCGGCCGTCGCGCTCTTCGCCGTGCTGACGGCGTGGCTCGCTCACGGCGCGCGCCGCGCGCTGCGCTGGCCGCTTGCCGAATTGCCGGCGCTGGCGCTCGTGCCGGTCCTCGCGCTGCTGACTGCGGAGCTTTTCACGTTGGGCATGGCGCCGGTGAGCGGCTACGGCTGGCTGGTCTGCGCGCTCGCAGCGCTCTCGGCGTATGGGTTGTTGTGGCGTCAGCAGCGCGACGTCAGCGATATCCTGCTCGCGCCGCTGCATACGCTGATGTTCTGGACGGCCGGCGCGCTTGCCGCGCTCGAAGGCTACTGGGGATTGCGGGCCTACGTGCCCGAAGGCGCGTGGAGCTGGAGCGCGTGGGCGTACGGCTTCGGCGTGCTGCTGCTGTTGCTGGCGGGCGCCGGCCATCGTCTGCGCTGGCCGGTCGCGCGCTTCATGCAGGCGTATCAGGTGTGGGCCGCGGCGCCGCTCGCCGTCCTGCTGTGGGCGTGGAGTATCGCGAGCGTGACGAGCGACGGCAGCGCCGCGCCGCTCGTGTGGTTGCCGATCCTCAATCCGCTCGACGTCGCGCAGATCCTCGTGTTCGTCGCCTGCGCGGTATGGCTGCGCAGACTACGCGCATTGGGTGTGCAATGGCATCCGCGCGCCTTCGATTACCTGGTGCTCGCCACGCTGTTTCTATGGTTCAACGCGCTGCTTTTGCGCACGCTGCATCATCACTTTCACGCGGCGTACGATGTCGATGCGGTGCTCGCGTCGTTCAGTCTGCAGCAGGTGTTTCTGGTCGGCTGGAGCGCGTTTGCTTTTGCCGGGTTGTGGCTCGCGCGCCGCGACAGTATCGTGCGGCTGTGCGCGATCGCCTCGACGCCACTCGTGCTGGTGATGTGGATATGGACGTTCTTTGCGAACCTGACGCAGGACGGCGGCACATGGGCGCGTCTGCCGTTGCTCAATCCGCTCGACCTGGTGCAGGCGCTGATATTCGCGCTGGCGGCGTTCTGGCTCGTGCGGATTCACCGGCTCGGCGTGCCGATCGGCGAATATCGCGTGCCGTTGCAGGTGGCGGCCGGCGCGACCGGATTCTTCTGGCTGAACGCCATGCTGCTGCGTACGCTGCATCATTGGACGGGAGTGCCGTACCAGCTCGAGACCATGTCACACTCGATGCTCGTGCAGGCGTCAATATCGGTATTCTGGACCGTGTGCGCGCTTGCCATGATGATCTGGGCGACGCGCCGCGCGAGCCGGATCTTCTGGTTCATCGGCGGCGCGCTGCTGGCGGTGACCGTGGTCAAGCTGTTCCTGTTCGACCTGTCTCACGTGACCGGAATCGAGCGGATCGTTTCGTTTATCGGCATCGGGTTGATGTTGTTGCTGATCGGCTACTTCTCGCCGTTACCGCCTAAGGCTCTGGTCGTGGAAACTAAGCAATGAAGCGTGTCTTTACATTGACCGGCTGGTGTTTTGCGATCGTGGCGACGTGGGCGTCCGCGTCCGCGTCCGCAGTCGCGGCCGACGACTTCGCGCAGCATTTTGCGCTGCAACTCGACGAGGGCGCCGCGTACTACAGCGTGACGTTGCCGGCAACTGTCTACGCGGCAAGCCAGCGTCACGATCTCGGCGACGTGCGCGTCTTCAACGGCACCGGCGAACCCGTGCCGTACTCACTCGATGCGCCGCGCGAGCCTGCCCGCACACCGCCCACGCTGCGTCCGGTGCGCTGGTTTCCGTTGCCGCCCGCGGCCTCCGGCAGTTCCGGCGCGCCGCTCGGCGTGACGATCGCGGCCGACGGTTCGCTGCGCGCGACCTCGGCTCCGCCCTCCCGCGCGCAACACGACACCGACCTGATCGACCTCGGACGCGCGTCGCGTACCAGCCGCGTGAGCGCGTTGCTCGTGCACCTGCGCGACGACAATTACCAGGGGCGCGTCACGGTCGAAGCGAGCGACGACTTGCGGCACTGGCAACCCGCCGGCGATGCGCAACTTCTCAAGGTCAGCTACAACGGCAGCACGCTGAGTCAGGACCGGATCGAACTGGACGGCATGCGGGCGCGTTACCTGCGTTTGCGCTGGCTCGACGGCGCGCCGTATGTCGAGTCGTTGGACATGGAGATACAGGCGCTGGCCGCGGACGCCGCGCAACGCGCGGAGCGGACGTGGCGCGACGGCATCGTCGCGCACGCGGGGCCGAAACCCGGCGAGTATTTCTTCAGCACCGGCGGCCCGTATCCCATCGACCGGTTGCGCCTGAATCTGCCTCAGCCGAATACCGTTGCGCCTGCGGTCGTCTATTCGCGAGCGGGGCTGGATACGCCGTGGCGCGAAGTCGCGGGCGCGACATTGTTCCGCCTGCACAACGGCGACGTGGAGCAAAGCAATCCTTCGCTCGAATTGACGCCCGACACGGATCGTCAATGGCGCGTGGTGGTCGACCCGCGCAACGGCGGACTCGGCAGCGGGACACTGACCATTGCCGCGGGCTGGCGTCCGGCGACGCTGACGTTCGTCGCGCGTGGGACCGCGCCGTTCACGTTGGCGGTGGGTAGTGCGACGACGGTGTCCTCGGCGGTGACCCGTGACGAGCTGTTGATGGGTGCCTCCGCGGTCCCCGCGACGGCGCGCCTGGGTGATGCGCTGTCACCGGAGCAGGCCGCGAGGGCGCAATCCGCGAAGGATCCGGATGCGATGCGCCGCTACTTGCTATGGGCGGCGCTGCTACTGGCAGTCGGTTCGCTCGCGGCGATCGCGTGGCGGCTCGCGCGTGGTGCTCATGCGCAGGCGGGCGTTACGCCCGTTGGCGCACCTGGCGCGTCGGAAGGGTCCGGGGTAGCGAGCGCGGCGGCTAGCGATCCCGGCGCGGGCGACGCGAACGGGCAGGGCGAGCGCAAAAGCTGAATTCAGCGCCCGCATGCGGCGCGCAGGTCACTCCTCGCGCGCCGTCATCGTGCCGATGATCTTGTCGAGCGCGTCGCCGAAGGCGAGCTTCTCCTGCTCGTCGAGACAGTCGAACATATCGCCGTTCCATTTGCGCGCGATCGGCATCACCTTCCGATACAGCGCGCGGCCCTCGGGAGTGAGCGACACCAGCACGACGCGGCCGTCTTCGGCGCTCGCCTCGCGTTTCACGAGTCCCTGCTTGATCAACGCCTCGGCGGCGCGGCTTGCCTGGCTTTTGTCGAGATTGGCATGCCTTGCCAGTTCCATGATCGAGAACGGCCCGAACGATCCCACCGACGCAATCACGCGCGCTTCAGGCAAGGTCACGCCGAGCTTGTTCTGATAGCGTTCGCTGATGCCGCGTTCGGCGAGTTTGTTGAGGACATGCAGACGGTACGTCAGGAACTGTTCGAGCCCGGCTTTGGCGTCCTTCATGGTCTTCCCGTAGTGTGTGAGCGGTCGCGGCGCTGTGATTGTTGCCGCAACCGTCTTGCCGGTCAACGCGTGCCGTATTTCAGGCGCGTCAACTGTTCGGCTTCGTCCGCCAAGAGGCGCGCCGCGTCGCGGATCGCGACTTCGAGCGTGATCGGTCCAGGCGCCGGCGAGAAGCAGCCGCTGAAATATTCGGCGAGGCGCGGCAAGGCAGCGGAGTCGACGCCACCTGAGAGGAGCGTGGCCGGCACGCCGGCAGCCTGTGCGTGACGGCAGGCGATGAAGGGTGCCTTGCCATGCAGCGTTTGCACATCGGAACGGCCTTCGCCGGTGATCAGCCAGTCCGCGCCTTCGAGCGCGGCGTCCAGCCCGATTTGTCGCGCGACGGTTTCCGCGCCCGGTTCGAACTGCGCGCCAAGCATATGCAGCGCGAAGCCGAGGCCACCGGCCGCGCCCGCGCCGGGCAGTTCGCGCGCCGTGCGGCCGAGCGCCGGTTCGAGCAGATCGGCGAAACGGGCCAGCGCTGCGTCGAGCGCGGCCACCTGGTCCGGTTTCACGCCCTTTTGCGGACCGAACACCGCGGTGGCGCCGTGATCGCCGGTAAGCGGATTGTCCACGTCCGACATGCCGACGAACTGCGTGTCGGCGAGACGCGCGTCGAGTTGCGACACGTCCACTCGCGCGAGACGGGCGAGTTGTTCCGGCGTGGCGTCGAGTTCATTGTCCTGGGCGTCGAACAGCTTGAGGCCGAGGCCGGCCAGAAGGCCCGCGCCACCGTCGTTCGTGCTGCTGCCGCCAAGCGCGACGAAAAAGCGCCGCACGCCGGCGTCCATCAGCGCGCGAATCGCTTCGCCCATGCCGCGCGTGCTGCGCGCCTCGACGGGCACGCCCATTCCCACCGGGTCCGTAATGCCGACGACCTCCGCCGTTTCGATGATCGCGCTGCCGTCGGCGAGCAGACCCGTGAGCGCGTCGCGCACCGGACCGGCCGCGCCGCGCACGCTCAGCGTGCGGCGTTCGCCGCCGCTCGTGAGCATGGCGTCGAGCGTGCCTTCGCCGCCGTCGGCCATCGGGCAGATGCGCACGTCCGCGTCAGGACGGGCGCGCTGGATGCCAGCTGCGATCGCTTGCGCGACCTGTTCCGCGCTGAGCGAGCCTTTGAAGGAATCGGGAGCAATGACGACGACGGGCGAGGACGGCGAATTCGGCATGGTGTCTCTGAATGGTTGGAATCGTTGCGAGGGCGGGTGAAATGTCGGGATGCGCGCGCAGCCCCGAGCGCGTCCATTAGCTTATCAGCATGGGCGCGCCGACTGAATATGTCGAATGGCATAGCCGGCATTGACAGCGTCAGCGCGCGCACGCGCGGCGCGTGCTTTTGCTTTGCTTTTGCGTTTGTCCGCGCCGGGTGATGGAAGCGAAGCTGTCGGGAAAAATTCGTGCAGACACGCGCGGCGTCATAGTGGCGCGGCACCCCTGCCGCACTGGAACAGTGCGCAAACGGGCCTGAAACAGCGCGGAAAGCGGCCGGAATCCGAGCAAAATCGCGATAAAAACGCGCCCATTCATCGAATCCCGGCTAGGCGCGCAAATAGTTTGCTAAAATATTCGGCTCTTTGGACCCAACCGTGCTGCCGGCGGCCTGCAAGCCCGCGGCGCAGGCGCGCAATCGAGGCGAAGCGATCAACACGCGACCAAAAACGCGAGATCGCGCGACATCGACAAGCGGCACGGAGAAGATAACTGATTCGCTCGAATAATTTTAGGACGATTGAAGCCATGGCTAACGTTGTTGAAAACCTCGGCAAGCTCGAACGCCGCGTAACGATTTCCCTGCCGAAGGACGCCGTGCAGAAGGAAGTGGACTCGCGTATCCGTCAACTCGCGAAGAACGTGCGCATGCCGGGTTTCCGCCCGGGCAAGGTGCCGCTCAAGATGGTGACGCAACAGTATTCGGGCCAGGTGGAAGCCGAAGTGCTGAGCGACAAGGTCGGCAAGGAATTTTTCGACATCAGCCGCGCCGAAAACCTGCGCGTCGCCGGTCAGCCGAGCTTCGCGCCGAAGGCCGAGGCCACTGAAGGCGACTACGCGTTCGACGCGACCTTCGAGGTGTATCCGGAAGTGAAGCTGGGCGACGTCGCCACGGCTGAAATCGAGCGCACCACGACCAGCATCAGCGAGGCTGAAATCGACCGCACGCTGGACATCCTGCGCAAGCAGCGCGTGCACTTCCACGCTCGCGGCGAAGCCGGCGAGCACGGTGACGGCGGCGGCGACACGGCAGCGAAAGAAGGCGATCGCGTGACGGTCGACTTCGTCGGCAAGATCGAAGGTGAAGTGTTCCAGGGCGGCAGCGCAGACGACTTCGCGTTCGTGCTGGGCGAAGGCCGCATGCTGCCGGAATTCGAAAAGGCAGCCACGGGCCTGAAGGTCGGCGAGTCGAAGGAATTCGATCTGGCGTTCCCTGAGGACTATCACGGCAAGGACGTCGCCGGTAAGACCGCGCAATTCACGATCGCGATGAAGAAGATCGAGTGGCCGCATCTGCCGGAAATCGACGCTGAATTCGCCAAGTCGCTCGGCATCGAAGACGGTGACCTGACCAAGATGCGCGCCGAGATCAAAGACAATCTCGAGCGCGAAGCGAAGCGCCGCACGCAAGCCATCGTCAAGAACCAGGTGATGGACGCGCTGCTGAAGATTTCCGAACTGGACGTGCCGAATGCACTGATCGAACAGGATCAGGAACGCCTCGTCGCGATGGCGCGTCAGGATCTGGAGCAACGCGGCGTGCCGAACGCCAAAGATGCGCCGATCCCGGCTGCCATGTTCAAGGAACAGGCTGAGCGCCGCGTCAAGCTGGGCCTCGTGCTGGCCGAGCTGGTCAAGGCCAACGAACTGCAAGCCAAGCCGGAGCAGATTCGCGCCGAAGTGGACGAGTTCGCGAAAAGCTACGAAGACCCGAAGGAAGTCGTCCGCTGGTATTATTCCAACCAGCAACGTCTTGCCGAAATGGAAGCGTACGTCGTTGAGGCCAACGTCGTCGATTTCGTCCTCAGCAAGGCCAAGGTGACGGACAAGGAAGTGAGCTTCGAAGAACTGGCAAGCGCAACGGCGCAAGCGTAAGCGTCGCTGCAACGGCGTGCCGGCTGTCGGAGCGACGGCCTGCACGCCGTTTTTTTGTGCTGTGAATGTGTATTGCGTTTTTGCTCGTGTTGCACGGCGCACGTGCACTGATCGCGCACTTGAATACGGGGTTGTCGACCACACCTGTCCAGCATCTAATAGTTAGAATATTTCAGACAAGGATCCACTGCATGACCTTTCGCGCTCAAATGCTGGACACGTTGACCTCCCAGTCGTCGCGGGATCTCGAAGCGCAGGCGCTCGGACTGGTGCCGATCGTCGTGGAAACGAGCGGCCGGGGCGAGCGCTCGTATGACATCTACTCCCGTCTGCTCAAGGAACGCATTGTGTTCCTGGTCGGTGAAGTGAACGACCAGACGGCCAATCTCGTCGTCGCGCAGATGCTGTTCCTCGAAAGCGAGAATCCGGACAAGGACATCAGTTTCTACATCAACAGCCCGGGTGGCTCGGTTTCCGCCGGCATGGCGATTTATGACACGATGCAGTTCATCAAGCCGGACGTCTCCACGCTGTGCATGGGTCTCGCAGCCAGCATGGGCGCATTCCTGCTGGCGGCCGGCGCGAAAGGCAAGCGTTTTGCTCTGCCGAATTCGCGCGTGATGATTCACCAGCCGCTCGGCGGCGCGCGTGGTCAGGCGTCGGACATCGAAATTCAGGCGCGCGAAATCCTGTATTTGAAGGAACGGCTGAATCATCTGCTCGCGCATCACACCGGCCAGCCGGTCGAGCGTATCGCGCGCGACACCGACCGTGACAACTTCATGTCCGGCGACGACGCGCAAGCTTACGGCCTCGTCGACCAGGTGGCGCACAAGCGTCCTTGAGATGGTGCGTTTTTGCCCCGAATTGGGGCAAAAACGTCGCCGGATCGGTTGTGAAATAATCAAATTTCGTCCGAGTGCCTGCGGCAAACGCCGTCACCTTGGCTCAAGCCCGGCCCCGCCCAAACTGCGAGGCCAGGGCAAACGGCGTATCATGTAATCGAGTGTCCGGAGGCTCACACATCTATGGCGGACAAGAAAGGTTCTAACAGCGAAAAGCTGTTGTATTGCTCGTTTTGCGGCAAGAGCCAGCATGAGGTCAAAAAACTGATTGCCGGCCCGTCGGTGTTCATCTGTGATGAATGTATCGACCTGTGCAACGAAATCATCCGTGATGAGGCTGCAGGTGCGGGCATCGAGGCGGGCTTGTCGAAGTCCGATCTACCGAGTCCGCAGGAAATCCGTGAAATCCTCGACCAGTATGTGATCGGTCAGGAACGCGCGAAGAAAATTCTCGCGGTCGCGGTGTACAACCACTACAAGCGTCTCAAGCATCTCGACAAGAAGGATGAGATCGAGCTGTCCAAGAGCAACATCCTGCTGATCGGCCCGACCGGTTCCGGCAAGACGCTGCTCGCGCAGACCCTCGCGCGCCTTCTGAACGTTCCGTTCGTGATTGCCGATGCAACCACGCTGACGGAAGCCGGCTATGTCGGTGAAGACGTCGAGAACATCATTCAGAAGCTGCTGCAAAACTGCAATTACGAAGTCGACAAGGCCCAGCGCGGCATTGTCTACATCGACGAAATCGATAAGATCAGCCGCAAGTCCGACAACCCGTCGATCACCCGCGATGTGTCGGGCGAAGGCGTGCAACAGGCTTTGCTGAAACTGGTCGAGGGTACGATGGCGTCGGTGCCGCCGCAAGGCGGCCGTAAGCACCCGAATCAGGACTTCATCCAGGTCGACACCACCAACATTCTGTTCATTTGCGGCGGCGCGTTTGACGGCCTCGAAAAGGTCATCGTCGATCGTACCGAGAAGACCGGTATTGGCTTCGGCGCAAGCGTGAAGAGCAAGCAGGATCGCGACGCCGGCGAAGTGCTGCGCGAAGTGGAACCGGAGGATCTGATCAAATTCGGCCTCATTCCCGAACTGATCGGCCGTCTGCCGGTGGTCGCCACGCTCGGCAAGCTCGACGAAGTGGCGTTGATGAAAATTCTCGTCGAACCGAAGAATGCACTGGTGAAGCAGTACCACAAGCTGTTCAACATGGAACGCGTCGAGCTCGAAATTCGCCCGGCCGCGTTGCAAGCTGTCGCGCGTAAGGCAATTCGTCGCAAGACGGGTGCGCGTGGTCTGCGCTCCATCCTGGAACAGGCGTTGCTTGATGTGATGTACGACCTGCCGCAAATGAAAGGCGTTAGCAAGGTCATCATCGACGACAACGTGATTGACGGCGACGGCAAACCGCTACTGATCTACGAAGACGCGCCCAAAGTGGCGGGTTCGAACTGATCGGCTTTCGGGTTCTGCAAAAAAAGCCGTTCATGGCAACGTGAACGGCTTTTTTCGTTTATCGTGTGGTCAGGCTGGTTGTTTTCACTATGGAGTCACTGAACCTTCGGAGTCACTGAACTTTTCCCACACGCGGAGGCTTGCAATCTTTTCTGCTGGCCTCACCTATCGAACGAACTGATTCCACTCATGGGGAAATGAAATGTCAGGAACCCAACTCCTTCCGCCGGAACGCATTACGCTCCCGCTGCTCCCGCTGCGTGACGTAGTCGTCTTCCCGCACATGGTGATTCCGCTCTTCGTAGGCCGCCCGAAGTCGATCAAGGCTCTCGAAGCAGCGATGGAAGGCGGCAAGCACATCATGCTCGTTGCCCAGAAGACGGCTGCGAAAGATGAGCCGACCGAAAAGGACATGTACGAAGTAGGGTGTGTCGCCAACATCCTGCAAATGCTGAAGCTGCCCGATGGCACCGTGAAGGTGCTCGTCGAAGGCTTGCAGCGCGCGAAAACGCTTTCCATCGAAGAACAGGAAACGCAGTTCTCGTGCGAAGTCATGCCGCTCGAACCTGACCACGCCGACAGCGCTGAAACTGAAGCGCTGCGCCGCGCGATCGTGTCGCAGTTTGACCAGTATGTGAAGCTGAACAAGAAGATCCCGCCGGAGATCCTGACGTCGCTGTCGGGTATCGACGAAGCCGGGCGTCTGGCCGACACGATCGCGGCGCACTTGCCGCTCAAGCTCGACCAGAAGCAGCACATCCTCGAAATGTTCCCGGTCATCGAGCGACTCGAGCATCTGCTCGCGCAACTCGAAGCCGAGATCGACATCCTGCAGGTCGAAAAGCGCATCCGTGGGCGTGTGAAACGCCAGATGGAGAAGAGTCAGCGCGAGTACTACCTGAACGAACAGGTCAAGGCGATCCAGAAGGAACTCGGCGAAGGCGAAGAAGGTGCGGACCTCGAAGAACTCGAGAAGCGCATCACGGCTGCCCGCATGCCGAAGGAAGCCAAGAAGAAGGCCGACGCCGAGCTGAAAAAGCTCAAGCTGATGTCGCCGATGTCGGCTGAAGCGACCGTCGTGCGCAACTACATCGACACGCTGATCGGCTTGCCATGGCGCAAGAAGAGCAAGGTCAACAACGACCTCTCGAATGCGGAACGTGTGCTCGACGAGGACCATTTCGGTCTCGAGAAAGTGAAGGAACGCATTCTCGAGTATCTCGCGGTCCAGCAACGTGTCGACAAGGTCAAAGCGCCGATCCTGTGCCTCGTTGGGCCTCCGGGTGTCGGTAAGACGTCGCTGGGTCAGTCGATCGCTCGCGCCACGAACCGCAAGTTCGTGCGTATGGCGCTCGGCGGCGTGCGCGACGAAGCCGAGATTCGCGGTCACCGTCGTACGTACATCGGTTCGATGCCCGGCAAGATTCTGCAAAGCCTGACCAAGGTCGGCGTGCGCAATCCGCTCTTCCTGCTCGACGAAGTCGACAAGATGGGTCAGGACTTCCGCGGCGATCCGTCGTCGGCTTTGCTGGAAGTGCTCGATCCGGAACAGAACCATACGTTCGCTGATCACTACGTCGAAGTCGACTTCGATCTCTCGGACGTGATGTTCGTCGCGACGTCGAACTCGCTGAACATTCCGCCGCCGTTGCTCGACCGGATGGAAGTGATCCGTCTGTCGGGTTACACGGAAGACGAGAAGGTCAGCATTGCGCAACGTTATCTTTTGCCCAAGCAGAAGAAGAACAACGGCCTCAAGGAAGGCGAGGTCGATGTGACGGAAACCGCGATCCGCGACATCATTCGTTACTACACGCGTGAAGCGGGCGTGCGTTCGCTCGAGCGTGAAATTTCGAAGATCTGCCGCAAGGTCGTGAAGATGCTTCTGCTGAAGAAGGCGGAAGGCGCGGTGAAGGTCGACGGCAGCAACCTCGATACGTTCCTCGGCGTGCGCAAGTACGACTTCGGTCTGGCTGCGAAGGAAAATCAGGTTGGCCAGGTTACGGGTCTCGCATGGACGGAAGTGGGCGGCGATCTGCTGACCATCGAAGCTGCGGTGATGCCGGGCAAGGGCAATGTGATCCGCACGGGTTCGCTCGGCGACGTGATGAAGGAATCGGTCGAGGCAGCACGCTCGGTGGTTCGTTCGCGTTCGCGCCGTCTCGGTGTCAAGGACGAAGCATTCGAGAAGCAGGACATTCACATTCACGTGCCGGAAGGCGCGACGCCGAAAGACGGTCCGTCTGCCGGTATCGCGATGACGACCGCGCTGGTGTCGGTGTTGACCGGAATTCCGGTACGCGCCGATGTCGCGATGACGGGCGAAATCACGTTGCGTGGCGAAGTTCTGCCGATCGGCGGCTTGAAGGAAAAACTGCTGGCGGCGCATCGCGGCGGTATCAAGCTGGTGCTGATTCCGGAAGAGAACGTCAAGGACTTGACGGAGATTCCGGACAACGTGAAGAACGCAATCGAAATCGTGCCGGTCCGTTGGATCGACAAGGTGCTCGAACTGGCGCTCGAACGTGTGCCGGCGGCGTTGCCGGAAGAAGAGCCGAAGCCTGCTGCGCCGGTCGCAGCGGAGCCGGGCAAAGACGCCGCAGCGACGGAAGTCGTGAAGCACTAAGATAGTCAGTAACGAAGCTGTGTGCTTGAAGAAAACCCGCGGTCACGGCCGCGGGTTTTTTTATGGCCGCGCGACTTGCGTCAAGCGTCGCGCGAGGTGCGTTTTCCCACCTATTGAGCAAAGCTGCGGTGCGCTTGCCGACTGGTTGCATGCGCATCGATTTGCGGCAACATCTTGTTATAGGAAGCCCCCTCGAAAACCACCCAAATCAGGCTCAACCCCGCTTGACACAAGGGTTTCGGCCAATTCTAATGATTGCGCCCGGCGTTGCCCGCCGGCCGCGTGATGCTAGGCGCTAAGAGAGTGCCGTCACGATTGCCATAAACATTCTCGGGGGTTGGAATGAACAAGACGGAATTGATCGATCACGTTGCACAGCAAGCCGACATTTCGAAGGCAGCAGCAGGCCGTGCACTCGACGCTGTGATCGATGGTGTCAAAGGTACGTTGAAGAAGGGTGGTTCGGTGACGCTGGTCGGTTTCGGCACCTTCGCGGTTGGCAAGCGTACCGCGCGCACCGGGCGCAATCCGCGCACCGGCGCTGCCATCAAAATCAAGGCGGCCAAGGTTCCTAAATTTAGGCCTGGCAAAGCTCTGAAGGATGCGCTAAACTAATGGGCTCGCTGCTTGAGGAACGTCGGTTGACGAGAATCGGGCGGCAGACAGAAGAAGCACTGAATCGAGAAACGGGTGCTTAGCTCAGTTGGTAGAGCGGCGCCCTTACAAGGCGTAGGTCGGGAGTTCGAGCCTCTCAGCACCCACCAGTTTCAGATTCGTTTAAGTGTTTCAGCGCAGCGCAGTTGTGCTGCATAAGGAGTGGTAGTTCAGTCGGTTAGAATACCGGCCTGTCACGCCGGGGGTCGCGGGTTCGAGTCCCGTCCACTCCGCCAGTATCCTCGAAAGGCGAACTCCGGTTCGCCTTTTTTATTGCCCGCTGTTGTAAGATCGGGCGTTCTGTTTTTGGCACTCCTCACGCATGCTCGATTTTTTCCGCAATCACAAACGCCTGATGATGTTCATGCTCATCCTCGTCATTGTGCCGGGGTTGGGTTTTGTGGGTATTCAGGGCTTCCGCGGCTTCTTTGACGAAAGTGCAAACGTCGCGAGCGTCAACGGTCACAAGATCACGCGCGCTGAATACGACGACGCGATGCGTCAGCAACTCGACCGCGCCCGTCAGATGCTCGGCGCGCAGTTCGACATGAAGTCGTTCGACACGCCGGAACGCCGCGCTCAGATGCTCGATGGTTTGATCGAGCAACGCGTGCTGGCCGATGAAACACAGCGCCTGCATCTGACCGCGTCTGACGACGCCGTGCGCCGTGTGTTGATGAACGATCCGGTGATCTCGTCGCTGAAGAATCCTGACGGCACGGTCGACGTCGAACGCTACAAGCAGTTGCTCGCCATGCAGGGCATGACGCCCGACCAGTACGACGAACGCGTGCGCTACAGCATTGCCACGCAGCAGTTGCCGGCCAGCATTCAGGGCAGCGCGTTCACGTCGAAAACGCTGGCTCAGCATTTGACTGAACTCGCGGAACAACAGCGCGAAGTGCAGGGCATTGCGTTTCATCCGCGCGATTACGCCGCGAAGGTGCAGCCCACCGACGCGCAGCTGCAAGCGTATTACGACGCGCATCGCAACGAATTCGCTACGCCCGCGACGGCCACGATCCAGTATCTCGTGATGTCGCCGGCCACGCTCGCCGCTTCCGCGCAGCCTACCGACGCCGATCTGAAGAAGTACTACGACGACAACATCGCGCACTACCGCACCGACGGCCAGGTGCGTGCGAGCCACATCCTGATCGCGGCGCCGAAAGACGCGAGCGCGGCTGACAAGGCCAAGGCCAAGCAGAAGGCCGAAGAGTTGCTCGCGCAGATCAAGGCGCATCCGGACCAGTTCGCGCAGATCGCGCAGCAGAATTCGCAGGATCCGGGTTCGGCGTCGAAGGGCGGCGATCTCGGTTACTTCGGCCGCGGCATGATCGCGGGCGGCCAGGCGTTCGACGACGCCGTGTTCGCGCTGAAGAAAGACGAAGTCAGCGGCATCGTGCAAACCGACTTCGGCTATCACATCGTCAAGGTGACGGATGTGAAGCCGGCGGTCACGAAGCCGTTCGACGAAGTCAAGGATCAGATCTCGAAAGACCTGAAGACGCAGTTGGCCAGCAAGGCGTTCACCGACGATTCGGAAGGCTTCACGTCGATCGTCTACGAAAAGGCGAAGAGCCTGCAGCCCGCTGCCGACAAGTACAAGCTGCAATTGCAGACCGCCACGGTCACGCCACAGCCGGATCCGAAGCTCGCGCCTGACAGTCCGCTGAACAACGCGAAGTTCCTCGCCGCGGTGTTCGCTAGCGACGCCACGACGGCACGCAACAACACGCAGGCCATCGACGTCGGCGGCAACACGTTGATCGCGGCGCGCGTGACCGACTACAAGGCCGCGGCGGTGCCGGCGCTCGACGCCGTCAAGGACGCCGTGCGTCAGAAGGTGATCGCCGTTCAGTCGGATGAAGCGGCTCACAAGGACGGCGTGGCCAAACTGGCCGAGTTCGAAAAGTCGAAGGCGACCACGGGCTTCTCGTCGCCGTTGAAGGTGTCGCGCAACGACGCGCAAGGCGTGCCGCCGGCCGCATTGAGTGCAATCTACAAGGCGGACGCGCAAAAATTGCCGGCCTATGTCGGCGTGGATCTCGGCGACGACGGCTATGCAATCTATCGCGTGAACGCGGTGGTGGCCGGTAACACGGTCGATCCGCAACGTCTGGCCGCAGCGCAGCAACAGATCGCACAGGTCGATGCGCAGTCCGAAGCAGAGGCCTACGTCGAAGCGCTGCGTGCGCGTTCGAAGGTGAAATTCTACGGCTCGCTCGACAGCAGCAATGCCCAGGCGAGCGGCGAATAACACCGCACAAACACAAAAAAGCCCCGCAATTGCGGGGCTTTTCATTTGACGAGTGCAAGCTCGTCAAACGGTTTGCTGCGGCACGCTGCGGTATTACAGGCAGCCGCTGATTGCACCTGTGGCGTCGCTGCCCGCAGCGCCATTCGCGCGGAAGCCGACCCACGTACCTTTGCCGGTGTACGACGGGCGTACGACAGCGGCGGCGCCATTAGGCGGCTGCTGACCCGGAACATAGACATCCATGGCTTGATCGTTAGCCAGCGTGTCTTGCGACACGACTTGTTGTTGCGAGCTGTCTGCCCACTTCTGCGCGATACAGGTAGCGACAGCCTTCGGCGGTTGCTGGCTTTGACCAACGGACTGAACGCCAGCGGGTGGTTGAGCGGCGCAGGCAGAAATTGCCACGGTCAAAGCGATTAACGGTAAATATTTCACGTTATCTCCTCAAAAGTCGCTCAAAATCGAGCCGGTTACGCGGGATTACGAAAGTGTCAGAGAGAACTTACCGATCCGCGTTCCCGCAGTTCTGGAAACAAGTTGTTAGCAGGCTTTTTCAGTGCGGCGAACTTGTGCGAAGGAGTGGCTTGACTGCGGGCCACACGTTGTTGAGTAGCACTGGCTGTGCCTGCTGGGTCGGATGAATCTGATCGGCCTGGAACATGTCCGGTTTGTCGGCAATGCCGGCGAGCAGAAACGGCACGAGCGGCACACGCAACTGCCTGGACAGTTCGCCGTACAAGCCGTGGAACTTTTGCGTGTAGTCCGGGCCGTAGTTAGGCGGCACATACATGCCCACCAGTACGACCTTCGCGTGACCTTGCTGAGCCTGCTCGATGATCGTGCGCAGGTTGTCTTCGGTGGTGGAGAGCGGCACGCCGCGCAATGCGTCATTGGCGCCGAGTTCGACGATCACGATGCTCGGCTTCAGGCGCTGCATGAGCGCGGGCAAGCGGGCTCGTCCGCCGCTCGTGGTGTCGCCGCTGATGCTCGCATTGGCGACGCTATAATCGATTCGCTCGTCGGTGAGGCGCTGGCGCATCAAGGCGACCCAGCCCGTGTCGCGGGGCAGGCCGTATTCGGCGGAGATGCTGTCGCCGAGCACGACGATCACCGGCTTGGCCGGTTCGGGCGCGTTGGCGGCCCGGGCCGCGAGGCTCACTGAAAACAGGGTAGCGGCCACGGCAACGCCGCATGCCGTTGTCAGCGCCGTGGCGCGAGACGTCATGGCACGCACTTTCAACCTACGCTTCACCATGCTAAACAAAACTGATCCAGTCATTGAAGTGCGGGGTTTGTGCAAGAAGGTTAAGGATGCAACGGGCGAACTGACGATTCTCGACGACATCGATCTTGCTATCGATGCCGGCAGCAGTGTGGCAATCGTCGGTGCATCCGGGTCGGGCAAGTCTACGCTGCTCGGCTTGCTCGCAGGATTGGACAGCGCGAGCTCGGGCTCGGTTCGGTTGCTCGGCCGCGAACTCGGTGAACTGAACGAAGACGAGCGCGCCGCATTGCGCAGCGGCTCCGTCGGCTTCGTGTTCCAGTCGTTTCAATTGATGCCTCATTTGACGGCGCTCGAAAACGTCACCTTGCCGCTGGAACTGCAAGGCGGCATTGGCACCCGCGAAGCCGCAACGCGTGCGCGCGGCTTGCTGGAGCAGGTGGGTCTCGGCAAGCGCACCAGTCATTATCCGAAGCTGCTGTCGGGCGGCGAGCAGCAACGTGTGGCGCTCGCGCGCGCGTTCGTCACACACCCGGCGATCCTCTTCGCCGATGAGCCGACCGGCAGTCTCGATGCCGCCACCGGTCACGCGGTGATCGATCTGATGTTCGAGATGAACCGCGCGAACGGCGCTACGTTGATTCTCGTCACGCACGACATCGAACTGGCGCGCCGCTGCGACACGACGGTGACGATCGAGGCAGGACGTCTCGCCTGAGCGGGCGTCGTTACAAAAGCAAAAGCGGGCCGCAAGGGCCCGCTTTTTTCATTCCGGCTCACTTCGTCAGCAGGCGAATTCGCCAACCACCTCAGCATAAAACTTAAGCGGCGCGGCGACGTACCGCGCCGCTCACCATTACTTCTTCAACGCCGCGCGCGCCCGCGCGATCAATGCGGACGTCGACGAGTCGTGCTTCTTCTCATCGACGCTCGGCGCCGTCAGGTCGGCCTCGACCACCTTGCCGAGAATCTTGCCCAACTCCACGCCCCACTGATCGAATGAATTGATGTTCCACACCGACCCCTGCACCAGCACCTTGTGCTCGTACAGCGCGATCAATGCGCCGAGGGAACGTGCGGTGAGCGCGTCGACCAGCAGCGTGCTGGTCGGACGGTTGCCCGGAAATACCAGATGCGGTGCGAGTTCAGGCTTGTCCGCACCGGCCACTTTCTTCGCTTCTTCGAGCGTGCGGCCGAGCATCAGCGCTTCACTTTGCGCGAAGCAATTGGCGAGCAGCTTAGGATGATGGCTGACGAGCGGATGCTCCGGCGTCAACACAGCGATGAAGTCGATCGGCACGATCGTCGGACCCTGATGCAGCATCTGGAAGAAAGCGTGCTGACCGTTCGTGCCCGGTTCGCCCCACGTCACTGCGGCGGTCGGGTAGTCGACCATCGCGCCGTCCAGACGCGCGGACTTGCCGTTGCTTTCCATCTCGAGCTGTTGCAGATACGAGGGCAGGAAATGCAGTGCTTCGGAATACGGCGCAACCAGGTAGCTTTGCGAGCCGAAGAAGTTGCGATACCAGATGCCGATCATGCCGAGCAGAACCGGCAGATTTTTTTCGAGCGGTGCGTCGCGGAAATGCTGGTCCATCTCGTTGGCGCCGGCGAGCAGTTCGTCGAACTGCTTCGGTCCGATCGCAATCATGATCGACAGACCGACTGCCGACCACAGCGAATAGCGGCCGCCGACCCAGTCCCACATCTCGAACACGTTCTCTTTCGCGATGCCGAACTTGACCACTTCCGCAGGATTGGCCGACACGCCGACGAAGTGCTTCGCCAGCGCGCTTTCCGGGCAGCCTTTCTCGATGAACCAGTCGCGCAGCGAGCGCGCGTTGGTCATGGTTTCGAGCGTGGTGAAGGTCTTGGAGACGATGATCGCGAGCGTCTCTTCAGGATCGATCTGCTGCATCACGTTGTACAGATCGGCGCCGTCGACGTTCGACACGAAGTGCGTGGTGATCTCCGGCGTGGCCAGATGATACAGCGCGTGCACGACCATCTTCGGCCCGAGATCCGAGCCGCCGATGCCGATGTTCACGACATAGCGGATACGCTTGCCGGTATAGCCTTTCCACTCGCCGCTGCGCACCTGGTCGGCGAACGCGGCCATCTTGGCGCGCTCGGCCAGCACCTGAGCGTAGAACGGCGCTTTCGGATCGGTGGCGCGCAGGGCGGTGTGCAGCACGGCGCGGCCTTCCGTCGGGTTGACGATTTCACCGGCGAACATGGCGTCGCGGCGTTTCTCGACGCCGGCTTCGCGCGCGAGTTGCACGAGCAGCTTCAGCGTCTCTTCGGTGATGCGGTTCTTCGAGAAATCGGCCGCGAGACCGCCGCCCGCGAACGCAAAGCGCTCAGCACGGGTGGGGGCGGGATCGTTCTCGGGGGCGAACCAGTCGCGCATATGTGCATCGCGAATCTTTTCGTAATGCGTTTGCAGCGAGGACCAGGAGGGGAGCGAGTTCTGGGTCATAGCGTCCGTCTAACCAAGTGGCACGAAGAAAGGCGCGCGCGTGAAGCGCTGCCGAGGATGATGCAACGATGCTGTTAGAGCGATGCCGCGCGGCCGGGTTCGCCATGGGTGGCGGGGAAAGTTCGCCGTTACCCGTGGTGGCTCCGACGCGCGGCGCAGTCAGTCAGTATAACGGCGTTGCGTGACGGGCGGCAGCGGTTTGGGGCGTCGATCCATAGGTTGGGACGGACAGTTTCAGCACTTCACCTCAGCACTCCGCCGCCGGGTAGAACAAACGGTTCAGCAAGGTTCGCACCATCGGCGCCAGTTCGCCCGCCGTCAGGCCGGCGGGACCGTGGCCTTGCGCGCTCAGCGTGTCGGCGGCGAGACCGTGCAGATAGACGCCCGCGAGCGCCGCTTCGTAACGCGGCAGATGCTGCGCGAGCAGCGCGCCGATGATGCCGCCGAGCACGTCGCCGGTGCCGCCCGTCGCGAGCGCGGCGTTGCCGGTCGGATTGATCGCGAGGCGGCCGTCCGGCGCCGCGATGACGGTGCCGGTGCCTTTGAGCACCACCACGGCGGCATAGCGCGCGGCGAGCGAGCGCGCCGCAGTGAGGCGGTCGCGCTGCACGCCCGGCGCGTCGGTGCCGAGCAAACGCGCGGCTTCGAGCGGGTGCGGCGTGAGGATGCACGGATCGCCTTGCACGCCGCGCGCGGTGACGTCGGCGGCGAGCGCGGAGTCCTTCGAGATCAGGTTCAGCGCGTCCGCGTCGAACAGCTTGGGCACGTCGAGTTGCAGCACGTCGTGCATCACGCGCGTGGCGCGCTCGCGATGACCCATGCCGCAGCCGACGGCGAGCGCGTCCATCTGGTCGAGCGGCAGATCGTCGATGGCATGCAGCATGAGTTCGGGATGCGGCGGGTCGTAGGGCGGCGCGCCTTCGCCCAGCAACGCGACGTGCACCTTGCCCGCGCCGGTGTACAGCGCCGCGCGCGAGGCGAGGATCGGCGCGCCGCACATGCCGGTTTCGCCGCCGACCACGGCGAGGCTGCCGAAGCTGCCCTTGTTGGTCGCGAAATCGCGCGCGGGCAGGAAGGCGGCGAAGAGCTCGGGCGCGTTCAACTGCACGGCCGTGCGGCCGCTAGTGTCGACGCCGATCGGCGCGACCGTGACCGCGCCGGCAAGATCACGCCCTTGCGCGGTGAAGAGCCCGGGTTTGGCGCCGATGAAGGTGACCGTATGGGTGGCATGGACGGCGGCGCCGTCGCCGTTGCCCACAACCGTGCCGGTGTCGCTGTCGAGGCCGCTCGGCACGTCGAGGGCCAGCACGCCGCCTTTGCGCGGCCGCGTTTTGGCCCGTTGCGAAAGCTGCCGGGCGACGGCCGCGAACACGCCTTCGAGCGGACGCGTGAGGCCGATGCCGAACATGCCGTCCACCAGCCACCGGTAGCCGTCCAGCGACGCGGGCGGCGTGCTGCTGATCGCGACGCCGGCCGCGCGGGCCGTGTCGAGAGCCCAGCGCGCGTCTTCCGGCTTGACCTCGACCGGCATGCACAGTTCGACGGCGATGCCGGCTTGGTGCAGTTCCGTCGCGAGAATCAGCGCGTCGCCGCCGTTGTTGCCCGGTCCAGCGATGAGCCACACCTTCTGCCTGGATTTCTCGACCGAGGTATCGCGGGTGATCTGCTCGCGCAGGAAGCTCGCGGCGGATTTCCCGGCGCGTGACATCAGCGTGTGTTTCGGCAGGGCGGCCGCCGCCTGGGATTCGGCGATCCGCAGGTCGGTGAGCGTCAGGAGCGGCAGCGCCCGATTGAGGGGGCTGATGAGCGTCGGCGGCGTGTTGTCAACTTCTGTCATAGCGAGGCTTGGCGGTTCGCCTGGTGGCAGGCGAAAAAGCTTGGGGAATCGCTATGGTAGTGCCGATGGGCGCCCGGCGGGCGCCTCTTGCGGCCCGCTCGCGCGCGGGCCGGCGATTTACCTGAACCGATCCGGACGTAGGGCGGCCAGCGTGTCCGCGGGGACGTCCGGCGTGCCGCCGGAAATCAGGTCGGCAACCAGTTTGCCCGACCCGCAGGCTAGACCCCAGCCGGCGGGGCCGTGGCCCACATTGACGAAAAGCCGCGGATGCAGTGCGTTGCCGATCACCGGCAAGCCGTCCGGCGACAGCAGTTTGACGCCTTCCCAAGGCAAGGCCACCGAGATTCGCGCGGCGCCTGGAATCCAGTCGTGCGTGGCCTGGCCGAGCAGGGCGAGGGCTTCTTTCGTCACCGCTTCGCCCAATGGCTTGTCGATCTGGCCGGCGCTTTGCAAGACCGCGCCGCCCGCGATCCGCAGCCGATGGTTCATGCGGCTGATCGCGATCCGCTTCACCGCGTCGACGATCGCGACGTGCGGCGCGCATTCCTCATGCGCGATCGGTGCAACCAGCGTGTGCAGGCGCAGCGGATGCAATGGCAGCCGCAAGCCGAGTCGTTCGAGCAGCGGCAGGCTGCCGTGGCCGGCCGCCACGACCACCGCGTCGGCGTGGATCACATCCACTTCGCGCGAACGGGAGGTCGCACCCGGCTGCGGCGCCAGTTCCACCGAGGCGCGCTGGCCTTCCAGGCGGATCGACGAAACTTCGCAGCCCAGCATGAATTGCACGCCGCCTTGCGTATCCAGCGTCTGCTTGATCAGCTTGGTGAACAGCGGCGCATTGGCCGTGCGCTCCTGGTCGAACAGCACGCCGCCCGCGAATTCCGGCTCGGTGCGCACGGAGTGCTCGAACGCGGCGCATTGTTCGGGTGTGAACTCGTGGTGCGGCACTTCGAAAAGCTGGAGCAGGTCGCGCCCGGGCCGCATCTGCTGCCACTCCTGTTCGGAGCGCACCAGATAGAGCACGCCGCTGGTCTGTTCGAACTCGAGGCCGAAGCGCGCCTCCATGTCCGCCATGGTTTCGCGCGACAGTTCGATCAGCGGTCGCAGCAGTCCGTATTGATGGCCGAACGCGTCGGGTTCCTGCAACTCGGCGAGCTGCTTGACGAACTGGCGCGCCGATCCGTTGAAGCCGGTCTTGTTGACGACGCCGTTTTTGGCGTTTTGACGGCTCGCCATGAAAGTCGGGCCGAACCAGACGTCGAGCGGGGTCGGCAGGACGGTGCCGCCGTGTCCATAGGTTGCGCCCTGCGCGACCGTGGCGTGGCGCTCGACGACGCATACCCGATGGCCGGCCGCGCGCAGTTGATAAGCGGTGGCGACGCCCACAATCCCGCCGCCGATGACGATGACATCCATGTTCTGATTCGAGTTGCCGACGGGACGCCGAAGCGGCGCATTCCCGTTGAGCGTGACATGCGGCGCGCTGCCCGGCCTGCTCAGGCCGCTCGCGCCGATCTGGTGAAAGGGCGAATGATAGCAGTCAAACCGCTGGCGCGGCCACGCGGGTGCAACGCCGGAGCGCCGCCGCCGTGTGTGCCGCGGGCGAGCCCGAGTCCGGCCGAAACGTGGCCGGGATCCGCACCGAACCGCCGCGGAACCATCTCGAAACCCGCCCGACGCCGCACCGCCAAGCCCGCTGGAAGCCTCTTCCCGGGGTATAATCTCGGACTTCCTTTCCGCCTCACGTCGCCTTCACGCGCGACTCATCGGCATCATTGAGCGACGCAACGTCAAGTCCATGGCCCACTTCTCGTGTTTCCCCGGCGCTTCGGCCCTTTCCGATTTCCGTCAAACCCGCCTGCTCGAAACGCTTACGCGCATCGATCCGAACATCACCGGTGTGCGCGGGCAATATCTGCACTTCGTCAACGCCCAGACACCGCTCTCCGCTGAAGACAACGCGAAGATCGAAGCGCTGATGCACTACGGCGATCCGCTCGAAGAAACCAAAGAGCGCGGCACGGCCGAGACCTTCCTCGTGGTGCCGCGTTTCGGCACGGTGTCGCCATGGGCCAGCAAGGCAACGGATATCGCGCATCTGTGTGGCCTCACGCAGGTGCGCCGCATCGAGCGCGGCGTCGAGTACACGGTCACGCTGAAAAGCGGCCTGCTGGGCGGCAAGAAGGCGCTCACCGACGAAGCTCGCGCGGCCGTCGCGGCGGCCCTGCACGACCGTATGACGGAAAGCGTGTCACCGTCGCGCGACCACGCGCTGCATCTGTTCGACGAACTGCCGGCCAAGCCGCTGCAAACCGTCGACGTATTGAACAACGGCCGCGGCGCGCTGGAAACGGCGAACACGGAACTGGGCCTCGCGCTCGCCGACGACGAAATCGACTACCTGGTCGACGCCTTCACGAAACTCGGCCGCAACCCGACCGACGTCGAACTGATGATGTTCGCGCAGGCCAACAGCGAACATTGCCGTCACAAGATTTTCAACGCGGACTGGACCATCGACGGCGAGAAACAGGACATCTCGCTCTTCAACATGATCCGCAATACCGAGAAGCTAAATCCGCAAGGCACGATCGTCGCGTATTCGGACAACTCGGCGATCATGGCGGGCGGCATGGCCGAGCGCTGGTTCCCGCGCACGCCGGCCGACCCCGGCGCGATGCCGGAGCACTATCGCCGCAGCAATGAACTCACGCACACCTTGATGAAGGTGGAAACGCACAACCATCCGACCGCGATCTCGCCGTTCCCGGGCGCCGCGACCGGCGCGGGCGGTGAAATTCGCGACGAAGGCGCGACCGGCCGTGGCGCGCGTCCCAAGGCGGGGCTGGCGGGCTTCACGGTGTCGAACCTGGAACTGCCGGACGGCGTCGAGACATGGGAAAACGCGCGCGACGCCGCGCAGCCTCTCGCGCACCGCAATCCGGACGACAAGCACGAAGCGTACGGCCGGCCCGACCGGATCGCCTCGCCGCTGCAGATCATGATCGACGGCCCGCTCGGCGGCGCCGCGTTCAACAACGAATTCGGCCGGCCCAACCTGGGCGGTTATTTCCGTGCGTACGAGCAGAACGTCGCGGGACTGGTGCGCGGTTATCACAAGCCGATCATGATCGCCGGCGGTATCGGCAATATCTCGGACCAACATACGCATAAGCACGATCTGCCGGAAGGGTCGCTCTTGATCCAGATCGGCGGTCCGGGCATGCGCATCGGCATGGGCGGCGGCGCCGCGAGCTCGATGGCGACCGGCACCAACACCGCTGAACTCGACTTCGATTCGGTTCAGCGCGGCAACCCGGAAATCGAACGCCGTGCGCAGGAAGTGATCAATGCGTGCTGGCAACTCGGCGAGAAGAACCCGATTCTGAGCATCCATGACGTCGGCGCGGGCGGTCTCTCGAACGCCTTCCCGGAAGTGGTCGACGGCGCCGGTAAGGGCGCGCGCTTCGATCTGCGCAAGATTCAACTGGAAGAGAGCGGTCTGTCGCCGCGCGAAATCTGGTCGAACGAAGCGCAAGAACGCTACGTGCTGGCCATCGCGCCGGCCGATCTGCCGGCGTTCGCCGCCATGTGCGAGCGCGAGCGCTGCCCGTTCGCGGTGATCGGCACGGCCACGGCCGAGCGTCAACTCAAGCTGATCGACTCCGAACTGAACGACGACACCGCGCATGAGCCGGTCGACATGCCGATGGAAGTGCTGCTCGGCAAGGCGCCGCGCATGCACCGCGACGTCAAGCGCGTCGAGCAGAAGCTCGAACCGGTGGATGTCACCGGCCTCGCGCTGTCGGATGTGGCGGTCAGCGTGCTGCGTCATCCCACAGTGGCGAGCAAGTCGTTCCTGATCACGATCGGCGACCGCTCGGTGGGCGGCACAACCGCGCGTGACCAGATGGTCGGCCCGTGGCAAGTGCCGGTGGCCGACGTCGCGATCACCACCATGGACTATGCGGGCTTTACCGGCGAAGCCATGACAATGGCCGAGCGCACGCCGCTTGCCGTGATCGACGCGCCGGCTTCGGGCCGCATGGCGGTTGGCGAGGCGGTCACGAATATCGCGGCGGCGCCGATCGCGTCGCTCGACAAGCTCAAGCTGTCGGCCAACTGGATGGCCGCGTGCGGCGCAGCGGGCGAAGACGCCGCGCTCTACGACACGGTCAAGGCGATCGGCATGGAGTTGTGCCCGGCACTCGGCATCAGCATTCCGGTCGGCAAGGATTCGCTGTCCATGCGCACCAAGTGGGAAGACCGCGGCGTCGCGAAGGAAGTGGTCGCGCCGGTCTCGCTGATCATCTCGGCGTTCGCGCCGGTCGAAGACGTGCGCCGCCACCTCACGCCGCAACTGCGCCGCACCAGCGACGTGGGCGAGTCCGTGCTGATCGCGATCGACCTTGGCCGCGGCAAGCATCGCCTGGGCGGCAGTATTCTCGCGCAGGTCACGCAGCAGGTCGGCGACACGGTGCCGGACGTGGACGATCCGGAAGACCTCAAGCGTTTCTTCGCCGCGATCCAGGCGCTGAACCAGGACGGCAAGCTGCTCGCTTACCACGACCGTTCCGACGGCGGCCTGTGGGCGACGGTGTGCGAAATGGCGTTCGCGGGGCACGTGGGCGTGTCGTTGAACGTCGACATGCTGGTGCTCGATCCCACCCATGAATCCGATTACGGCGACGCCAAAGATTGGGCGAAGCAGACCAGCGGCCGCCGTGAAGACCGCACGATTCGCGCGCTCTTCAACGAAGAACTCGGCGCCGTCGTTCAGGTGCGTGCGTCCGAGCGCGACGCGGTGCTGGCTGCATTGCGCGAACATGGCTTGTCGGCGTGCGCGCATGTGATCGGCAAGCTCAACGAGCGCGACACGATCGAAATCTATCGCGACGCCAAGAAGATTTATGAAGCGCCGCGCACCGAATTGCATCGTACGTGGAGCGAAGTGAGCTGGCGTATCGCGCGTCTGCGCGACAACCCCGCTTGCGCCGACGCCGAATACGACGCGCTCTCCGACGCGGCCGATCCGGGCATCACGCCGGTGCTGAGCTTCGATCCGGCTGAAGACGTCGCCGCGCCGTTCATTGGCAAGAGTGCGCGTCCGCGCGTCGCGATCCTGCGCGAGCAGGGCGTGAATTCGCACCTCGAAACGGCCTATGCATTCGACCGCGCCGGCTTCGACGCGCACGACGTGCACATGAGCGACCTGCTGGCCGGCCGCGCGAATCTCGCCGATTTCGCCGGCGCGGTGGCGTGCGGCGGCTTCTCTTATGGCGACACGCTGGGCGCTGGTGAAGGCTGGGCGAAGGCGATCCGCTTCAACGCGCAACTGGCCGATATGTTCGCCGCGTTCTTCGGCCGCGAAGACACGTTCGCCCTCGGTATCTGCAACGGTTGCCAGATGATGAGCAGCCTCGCCTCGATGATTCCGGGCGCCGAAGCGTGGCCGAAGTTCACGCGCAACAAGTCGGAGAAATTCGAAGCGCGCTTCTCGCTGGTCGAAGTGCAGGCTTCGCCGTCGATCTTCTTCAACGGCATGGAAGGCTCGCGCATTCCAGTGGCGATCGCGCACGGCGAAGGCTACGCGGACTTCTCGCAGCAAGGCGATGCGTCGAAGGTCGCGGTGGCGATGCGTTATGTCGATCACCGTGGTCAGGCGACCGAGCAGTATCCGTTCAACCCGAACGGTTCGCCGAACGGCATCACGTCGGTAACGACGCCGGACGGTCGCTTCACGGTGCTGATGCCACATACGGAGCGCGTGCATCGCGCTGTGCAGATGAGCTGGCATCCGGAAGGCTGGGGCGAGGGCGCCACGGACGCAAGCCCGTGGATGCGGGTGTTCCAGAACGCGCGCCGCTGGTTGGGCTGATGATGTAAGACAGGCTGCCGTGTAGTTGGCACGGCAGCCTGCTGGCCCGACGGCTGTCTAGTCCGTCTGGCGCCGGCAAGGCGGGCGGCACATGCGCCGGCCCTCGCAGCAGTGAGCAGATTGTCGACGCCTTGGTCCGTATCCGATCTGGTACGGGAAGAGCGATACACGCCAAATTATTGTGTTTCGTATCCGTTCGGGTACGAAACAGGTGTATAAGCCTCCAAAGCATCACTTGGTACCCGACCGGGTACGAAATCAAGCCTGCCCCTTCGCCCCGTGGCATAATGTTCCCGAGCGGGTACGAACATACAGGGCGGAAAGTGGTGCAATCCGAGACTTTCATTGGCGATATGACGGCCTTAGGCGATCTTGTGCGGGCATCGCGGCTCGCACAAGGTCTGACGCGCGACGACGTCGCCACCGCGACCGGCCTGTCTCCCAAGTTCATCACGCATATTGAGGCAGGTAAGCCGACAGCGCAGATCGGCAAGGTGCTGCACCTGCTCGGCGAACTGGGCATCACGCTGCGCGCCCAGGTTTCCGTAGACATCCCCGCAGACGTCTCGACCAAGGCGTCCCATCGCCGACGGAATCCTCATGGCCGCTAGAACGCTCGTCGCCTATGCGAATGGCCAACGCGTGGGCATCGTAAGCGATGACAGCGGCGTCTGGTCATTTACCTACGACGAGGATTGGCTGAGTCGTCAGGACGCGTTTGCGCTTTCACCCGCTTTCCCACTGGAAGCCCGGCCTTTCGTCGACGGATCGAGCCAGCGGCCGGTGCAATGGTTCTTCGACAACCTTTTGCCGGAAGAGGAAATGCGCAGTGCGCTCGCTCGTGAGGCCAAGGTCGATGCGAGCGATGCGTGGGGTCTGCTTGCCTATTACGGCCGGGAGTCGGCTGGCGCCTTGACGCTGCTCGCCGAGGGCGAACAGGAGGCACCGAGCGGTTTGCAACCGTTGTCGTACGCGAATCTGGAGGCACGCATTCAGGCGATGCCGCAGCATGCGCTCACCGCCACGGCGCCCAAACGCATGTCCGCGGCGGGCGCCCAACAGAAGCTGCTGTTGACCTTGCGCGGCGACGCGCCGGATTACGCGCTCTTTGAACCCGTGGGCAGTGAACCGTCCATGCATCTGCTCAAGCCCGACATGCGAAGCACGGGCTATCCGCATTCGGCGATCAACGAATTTTTCTGCATGCAACTCGCGCATGCGATGGGTGTGCGCGTACCGCCTACGCATTTTATGCGCGTGCCTTCGGCCTGCTACGTGATCGATCGCTTCGACCGTGACACGAGCAGCGAGCCGGCGCGGCGGCTGCATACCGTCGACGCCATGCAACTGTTGAACTACGACCGCAGCTTCAAATATCAGAACGCCACGGCGCAGGTGCTCAGGGACGCCATCGAGAAAACGAGCACGCGGGCAGTGGCGCGTCTCGATGTATTCCGATGGGCGATCTTCAATGTGCTCATCGGCAATGCCGACTCACATCTGAAAAACCTCTCGTTCTTCGTCACCCCGCGCGGCTACATGCTGGCTCCGTTTTACGACCTGGTCAGCACGGTCGTCTACCATACGCCGACCTACCAGCCGCAGCAGCGGGATCGTTGGCCACACTGCGACCTCACCATGCCTGTCGGAGACGCCACGCAGTTCGCGCAGATTTCCAGGAAGAACATGCTCGCATTCGGCGAAGCGCTTCGTCTCGCGCCGAAAGGCTCGGAAAAATTGCTGGATGACATGCTGGCCACGCTCGACGCCCGCGTGGCGGACACCCGGCGCAACGTCGACAAGATCGCGCAGCCGAATGCCGGTGAGGTCCGGCTGCTCGACTCGATTGTCGCGATGCCGCTTGCGGAGATGAGCCGGGCCCTGCGCAAGTGATTGCCGCCGGCCTGACCAGACATGAAAAAGCCCCGTTCAGTCATTGACTGAACGGGGCCATGAACAGAAGCCGGGACCGCTGACAAATAAGAACCGAAAGGAACCGAAAAGAACCGAAGTACCCGCTCGAAGCGAGCCGCTCGCTCTCCAGGCAAACCTGCTTACTGAATCTTCGCGTTCTTACGAAGACCTTCTTCGAACGCTTGCAGCTTTTCCTGCTGGATCTGCTGCACGATCTGCGGGCGCACTTGCTCCAGCGGCGGCGGCGTGACGTCGCGCACGTCGTCGACACGGATGATGTGCCAGCCGAATTGCGTATGCACCGGCGTGTCGGTCATCTGGCCTTTCTGCAGATGCGTGGCCGCATCCGCGAATTCAGGCACGTAGGCTTTCGGGTCCGACCAGTCCAGATCGCCGCCGTTCTTGCCCGATCCCGGGTCCTTCGAGAATTGCTTGGCCAGATCCTCGAAGCTTGCGCCGGCCTTGATCTTCGCGATCAGGTCCTTCGCCTGCTGTTCGTTATCCACGAGGATGTGGTGCAGGTGATATTCCTTGCCGCCCGCGTCCTTGATCAGCGCGTTGTAACGCGCGGTGACTTCGGCGTCGCTCGGCGTGTTGTTCTTCACGAAGTCTTCGATCAGCGCGCGCAGCACGACGGTTTGCTGTGCCACGGCGATTTGCGCCTTGATGTCCGGACGATTCGGCAGGCCGCGGCGCAGCGCTTCCTGCATCAGGATCTCGCGGTTCACCAGTTCTTCGCGCACGGCCGTTTGCAGTTGCGGCGTATTTTGCTGGCCTTGATGAACCAGTTGGTCGATCAGCGCGTCGGCGCGTGCTTTGGGAATCGGCGTGCCGTTCACGACGGCGATGTTCTGTGCGAATGCAGGTGCGGCTGCAAATGCAGCCAGCAATACCCAGAGGCGGGTTTTCTTCAAGGTCATCGAAAATTTTCCTAGCGGGGCAACAAAGCGAATTCTTCGGGCGTATACGCCGTGATGGCAAGGGCGTGAATGCCGCGCTGCATGGCATCGGCCAGCGCATCATACACCATGCGATGCCGCGCCACGCGGGCCTTGCCGGCGAATGCGGCCGCCACGATCGTGACACTGAAATGACCGCCGGCGGAGGCGCCGGCGTGACCGGCGTGCTGAGCGCTGTCGTCGGTGATCTGGATCGAAGTGACCGGCGCCAGCGCGGCGGCGAGGCGCGCCTCGATCAACGCGGCGCGCTCGGCGGTGGTGGCGTGCATGAATACATCGCTCGTCATGTCATTCTTCCTTCATATACTTCGACAACCACAAACTCTGCCCGACGATGAACACCACCAGGCACCCGGTGGCGCCGAACAGCTTGAAATTGACCCACTGGTCGGTCGTGTAGTTGTAGGCGACGAACAGATTGACCAGCCCGAGCAGCACGAAAAACACCGCCCACACGACATTCAGCTTGCCCCA
Source organism: Paraburkholderia sp. RL17-347-BIC-D (assembly GCF_046027915.1). NCBI lineage: Bacteria > Pseudomonadati > Pseudomonadota > Betaproteobacteria > Burkholderiales > Burkholderiaceae > Paraburkholderia > Paraburkholderia sp. RL17-347-BIC-D. The sequence goes on along the minus strand of NZ_JARESS010000005.1, from coordinate 99,821 downwards.
GATCGCGTGCGGCAGCGTGATCTGCTTGCCCATCATCGCTTCGATCAGGTTCTTGTTGAAGGCCAGTTGCGAGACGATCAGCGCGACCGAAAACGCCCAGTAGAGCACGGTCGGCTTCCATTTGATGAACGTGTCGTTGTGCAGCACGAGCGTGGCGCCGCCGAACACGGTGACGACGCCGAGGCTCACCCACAGCATCGGATCGACCTTGCGGTGGCGGAAGGCCACCCACGCGATCTGCATCAGCGTGGCGACGATCGCCACTGCCGTCGCCGTGAAAATGCCCCAAATCTTGAAGGCGACGAAGAACAGGATGATCGGGAACAGATCGAACAGGAATTTCATTATCTGGTCGGGGAATCGGAAAGTGAGCGGAAAGCGAGTCGAAGAATAAGGGTGCGGTGCGAAGCGTCGGGGCAGCCGGTTCGCAAACTGGATGAAGGGTGTCGCGGCCGGCGCGCGCCTGAATGGTCGCAGACGCCGGCCGGCAACGCGCCGGACTCCGCGCTGCGTTACTTGGGCTCGAATTGTAACGCAGCTGAATTGATGCAGTACCGCAGGCCGGTCGGCGCGGGTCCGTCTTCGAACACGTGGCCCAGATGCGCGCCGCAGTTCTTGCACTCCACCTCGATACGCAGCATGCCGTGCGAACGGTCGGTCTTCTCGGTGATCACTTCGCCGTCGATCGGCTTGAAGTAGCTCGGCCAGCCGCAACCGGCGTCGAACTTGGTGTCCGATTCGAACAGCGGCGTGCCGCAACAGACGCAGTCATAGATGCCGCGGTCCCAGTGATCGTGATAGCGGCCGGTGAACGGGCGCTCGGTGGCCGCGTGGCGCGTCACCTGATATTCGATGTCGGAGAGCTGCTTGCGCCACTCGGCGTCGTCTTTCTGCACGGCGGGGGCGTCGGTCTTGAGTTCGTCGGGTTTGTTCATGGTCGGAGTTCCTGTCTCGGGCTTGTTTTGAGGGGACGCATGATGATCATGCAGATTCGGCTCATCACGCGCGATCACACGGCGTTCAGCACGTCACGACGAGCAGCTCACTTCCAGCGAACTCGCCCAGTCCGGCGGCAGCCCCGCATATGCTTCGTGCTCGGGCTGTTCGTCGAACGGACGGCGCAGCACGGCCGCCAGTCGTTCCACTTCGGAAAAATCCTTCTCTTTCGCGTGACGGATTGCCGTCTCCGCCAGATGATTGCGAAGTACGAATTTGGGGTTCACACGGTTCATTGCAATGGCGCGCTCGGCGTCGTCGCGTGTTTCTTCGGACAGCCGCGCGCGGTAGTCGTTCGCCCAGGCGTCGAACGCGGCACGGTCGAGAAACAGGTCGCGCACCGGCGCGTCGCCGCTCGCGTCGTGCTTCGACATGCGCGCCAGGTTGCGGAAAGTCAGCGTGAAATCCGCACGACTGGCGTGCATCACTTCGAACAGACGATTCACGAGCGAAGCGTCACCGTCACGTTCGGTTTCGAGGCCGAGCTTGGCGCGCATGCGCCGCTCCAGCGCCGGGGCGAAACGATCCTTGAAGCCGCCGAGCACGCGCTGCGCGTCTTCGATCGCCTTGTCGCCGCGCACGCTTTCCTCATGCTTTTCGCCCAGCAGCGGCAACAGCCCCTGCGCGAGGCAGAAGAGATTCCAGTAAGCGATCTGCGGCTGCATCTTGTACGCGTAACGGCCTTGCGAATCGGAGTGATTGCAGATGTAGCCGGCGTCGAAGCCGTCCATGAAACCGAACGGACCGTAGTCGATGGTGAGGCCGAGTATCGACATGTTGTCGGTGTTCATCACGCCGTGGCAAAAGCCGACCGCCTGCCACTCGACCATCAGGTCAGCGGTCGACATGACCGCTTCGTCGAGCAGCGCGAGATACGGATCGTCGGCTTCGCGGCAATGCGGATAGAAACGCTCGATCACGTGATCGGCGAGCGCGCGCAGCGCGTCGGTGCGATCGTTCGAATAGAAGTGCTCGAAGTGGCCGAAACGCACGAAGCTCGGCGCCACGCGCGTGACCACCGCCGCCGTTTCGATCGTCTCGCGCCGCACCGGCTGATCGGAGCCGATCACGCACAGCGCGCGCGTGGTCGGAATGCCGAGGTGATGCATCGCCTCCGAACACAGATACTCGCGGATCGACGAACGCAACACCGCGCGGCCATCGCCCATGCGCGAATAGGGCGTGCGCCCCGCGCCTTTGAGCTGCAACTCGAAGCGCTGGCCGTCGTGTTCGACTTCGCCGAGGCCGAGCGCGCGGCCGTCGCCGAGCTGGCCGGCCCACACGCCGAACTGATGCCCGGAATACACCGACGCATAAGGCAGCGTCTCGGCCGGCCACTCGCGCGTGACGTTGCCGGAGAACAGTTCCGCAAAGCCCGGATCCTTCTCGAGGCCCGGCTCTAGACCGAGCAGCGCGGCGGTTTCGGCGGAGAACCCGACGAGGTACGGCGCGCTGAGCGGCGCCGCGGGCAGACGCGTCAGAAACACGCTGCCGAGCCGTGCGAACGCGCTCTCGTGCAACGTGGTGAGCGCGTCGGAAAGGGCCGTCAAAGGCCCGGATAACCCTGCAATGCTTGGGGAAAACGACATGTTGAGCGCCTCTGGATTAACCGATATTGTAAGTCCGCGCCCGCGGAGCTGCTGGCCGGCCGTACGTCTGTCACGTACCGATCCTGTCCAGATCGTTTGCCGGCTTCGCGCTTTTCGCCGATGGCGCGACGAGGCGCGCCCCCCGAGCTGCAAAACCAATTGAAACGATCAAGCCGAGGAGACCACTCTTTATGACGACGCCGCTGCTTGGCCAGATGATGGACGTGCCGCTTACTGTGCCTTCGTTGCTCGCACACGCCGCGCGGCATTTCGGCAGCACCGAAATCGTGTCGCGGCGTATCGAAGGCGACCTGCATCGCTATACCTATCGTGATTGCGAAAAGCGCGCGAAGCAGCTCGCGCAGGCTTTGATCGCGCTTGGCGTCGAACCCGGCGAACGGGTCGCGACGCTTGCATGGAACGGCTACCGCCATCTGGAAGCGTATTACGGCACGACCGGTTTCGGCGCCGTTTGCCACACGATCAACCCGCGTCTCTTTCCCGATCAGATCGCTTACATCATCAATCACGCCGACGACGCCTACGTGCTGTTCGACACCACGTTCGCGCCACTCGTCGATGTCCTCGCGCCGCAATGCCCGAAAGTGCGCGGCTGGATCGCGCTCGCCGACGAAGCGCATCGGCCCGCCATGCAGACGCCGGCGCTCAGCTACGAAACGCTCGTCACCGCGCAGGACGGCAACTTCGAATGGCCGCCGCTCGACGAGCGGCAAGCCTCGTACCTGTGCTACACGTCGGGCACCACCGGCAATCCGAAGGGCGCGCTGTATTCGCATCGCTCGACGGTGCTGCATGCGTTCGGCGCGTCGCTGCCTGACGCGATGAGTCTTTCCGCGCGCGATTGCGTGCTGCCCGTCGTACCCATGTTTCATGTGAACGCGTGGGGCATTCCGCACGCCGCGCCGCTGACCGGGGCGAAGCTCGTGTTCCCCGGCAAGGACCTCGACGGCAAGTCGCTGTATGAATTGATGGAAAGCGAACGCGTTACCTATTCGGCCGGCGTGCCGACCGTGTGGCTCGGGCTGCTCAACTATCTGCGCGAGGCGAAGGTGCGGTTCTCGTCGCTCAATCGCACGGTGATCGGCGGCTCGGCCTGTCCGCCGGCCATGCTGCGCACATTCGAGGACGACTACGGCGTGCAGGTGATCCATGCGTGGGGCATGACCGAAATGTCGCCGCTCGGCACGTTGTCCAAACTGACGTGGGAACAGAGCCAGCGTCCGCTGGAAGATCAGCGCAAATTGCTCGAGAAGCAGGGGCACGTGCTCTATGGCGTCGACATGAAAATCGTCGGCGAAGACGGGCGTGAACTGCCGTGGGACGGCGTGGCATTCGGCGATCTGCACGTGCGCGGACCGTGGGTGATCAACCAGTATTTTCGCAAGGACGACTCGCCGCTCGTGGACGGCTGGTTTCCCACCGGCGACGTCGCCACCATCGACCGCGACAGCTTTCTGCACATCACGGACCGCTCAAAAGACGTGATCAAGTCAGGCGGCGAATGGATCAGTTCGATCGACGTCGAGAACGTGGCAATCGCGCATCCGGCCGTGGCCGAAGCGGCGTGCATTGCCTGCGCGCATCCGAAATGGACCGAGCGGCCGCTGCTGGTGGTCGTCAAGCGGCCCGGCTTCGAAGTCACGCGCGAAGAACTGATCGCCTTCTACGACGGCAAGGTCGCCAAATGGTGGATTCCCGACGACGTGGCCTTCGTCGACGAACTGCCGCACACGGCGACCGGCAAGCTGCAGAAACTCAAGCTGCGCGACTTTTTCCGCGACCATGTCCTGCCGTCCGCGCTCGAAGACGAAAAGGATTGTCCTCTGACGCCGCTTGCCAGGGGAAACCCCGCCTAGAAATAAAACGAACGAGAATTGAACGAGCGTGCTTTTTTGTGTATTCTGCCTGCTGACCTCGGGAAAATCAGACAATGGGTCGGATCGCTGATCCGGCTCGATGAACCGGAAGGGCGGCGCGCCCACGCGTCGCCGTATTGCATGGATCGCATGGAGGCAGGCAGATGGCAGTGGACTACACAACTCATGACGGCGTGGCCGTCATCACGCTGAACAATCCTCCCGTGAACGGCCTCGGCCTGTCGACGCGAGCGGGTATCGTCGAGGGGATCGAGCGCGCGCAGAACGATCCGGCCATCAAGGCCATCGTGCTGACGGGCGCGGGCAAGGCCTTCTCGGGCGGCGCCGACATCACCGAATTCAATACGCCGAAAGCGACCCAGGAGCCGACGCTCGCCACGGTCATCAAGATCGTGGAAGGCAGCGCGAAGCCGGTGATCGCCGCGATTCACAGCGTCGCGATGGGCGGCGGTCTGGAGTTGGCGCTCGGCGCGCATTACCGCGTGGCCGCGCCCGGCGCGCAAATCGCGCTGCCGGAAGTGAAGCTCGGCATTCTGCCGGGCGCGGGCGGCACACAGCGTCTGCCGCGCGCCATCGGTCTCGAAGCGGCGCTCAATATCATCGTCTCCGGCGCGCCCGTCATGTCGGAGAAGCTTGCTGACTCCGGTCTGTTCGATGAACTCGCGCAAGGCGATCTGGCCGAAGCAGCGCTGGCGTTCGCGCGCAAGGTCGGCGCGAAAGAAGGCCCGCATCCGAAAGTGCGCGACCGCAAGATCGAGCATCCGAACGCCGCCGGGTTCATTCAGTTCGCGCGCAATACCGTCGCGGCCGTCGCGAAGAATTTCCCCGCGCCGCAGAAATGTATCGACGCGGTGGAAGCGGGCGTGCAGAACGGCTTCGACAAGGGCCTCGCGTTCGAACGCGAATGCTTCATGGCGCTCGTGCAGACGCCGGAAAGCCATGCGCTGCGTCACGCGTTCTTCGGCGAACGCGCGGCGAGCAAGATTCCCGATGTGCCGTCGGACACGCCGGTGCGCGACATCAGCCAGGTGGCCGTGATCGGCGCGGGCACGATGGGCGGCGGCATCGCGATGAACTTCATCAACGCGGGTATTCCGGTCACGCTGCTGGAAACTAAGCAGGACGCGCTCGAGCGCGGCCTCGCCACGATCCGCAAGAACTACGAAGCGACCGTCAAGAAGGGCAAGCTCAAGCCCGAGGCGCTCGAACAGCGCATGGCGCTGATCACGCCCACGCTTTCCTACGATGACCTGAAAAACGCCGACCTGATCGTCGAAGCGGTGTTCGAAGAACTCGGCGTGAAAGAGCAGGTGTTCAAGCGTCTGGACGAAGTGGCAAAGAAAGGCGCGATCCTCGCCTCGAACACGTCGACACTCGACGTCGACAAGATCGCCGCATTCACGAAGCGTCCGCAGGACGTGGTCGGCCTGCACTTCTTCAGCCCGGCCAACGTGATGAAGCTGCTCGAAGTGGTGCGCGGCAAGGAGACGGCGAAAGACGTGCTCGCCACCGTCATGAAGCTCGCCAGGAAGATCAGGAAGACCGCGGTGGTCTCGGGTGTGTGCGACGGTTTCATCGGCAATCGCATGATCGAGCAGTACATCCGCCAGGCGCTCTTCATGCTCGAAGAAGGCGCGTTGCCCGCGCAGGTCGATCGCGCGATCGAGAAGTTCGGCTTCGCGATGGGTCCGTTCCGCATGAGCGACCTGGCCGGCAACGACATCGGCTGGGCGATCCGCAAGCGCCGCTATCAGGAACATCCTGACATGCACTACTCGAAGATCGCCGACCGTCTGTGCGAGACCGGGCGCTTCGGCCAGAAGACCGGCGGCGGCTGGTACGACTACAAGGCGGGCGACCGCACCGCGTATCCGTCGAAAGTGGTCGATGACATGATCGTCGCGTTCTCGAAGGAAACCAATAGCGAGCGCCGCAAGATCTCCGACGAGGAAATCGTCGAGCGACTCGTATTCGCGCTCGTGAACGAAGGCGCGAAGATTCTCGAAGAAGGCATTGCGTCGAAGGCGTCGGATATCGACATGGTCTATCTGACCGGCTACGGCTTTCCGCTCTATCGCGGCGGCCCGATGCTGTACGCGGATGCGGTCGGCCTCTACAACGTCGAGCGCGCGATTCGCCGCTATGCGGCGCGGCCGAACGGCGACGCCTGGGAACTGGCGCCGAGCATCGCGGAGCTGGCGGCGAAGGGCCGCGGGTTCAACGGCTGAGCTGGCGCTCTAGTGAACTGACTGAGGTGGCGCCGCGCGACGATTCGCCGGCGCGCCACCATCGATATCTGGAAGTAGGAGATATGCATGACTGATGCCGTAATCGTATCGACCGCCCGTACGGGTCTCGCCAAATCATGGCGTGGTGGTTTCAACATGACGCACGGCGCGACGCTCGGCGGTCACGTGACGCAGGCCGCCGTCGAGCGCGCGAAGCTCGACCCGGCGCGCGTCGAAGACGTGATCATGGGCTGCGCCAATCCGGAAGGCGCGACGGGCATGAACATCGCGCGGCAGATCGTGCTGCGCGCCGGTTTGCCGGTCAGCGTGCCGGGCATGACGGTGAACCGTTTCTGTTCATCGGGATTGCAAACTATTGCGCTGGCCGCGCAACGCGTGATCGCCGGAGAAGGCGACGTGTATGTGGCAGGCGGCGTCGAATCGATCTCGTGCGTGCAGAACGAGATGAACCACCACATGCTGACCGAAGGCTGGCTCAGCCTGAACAAGCCGGAAATCTACTGGTCGATGCTGCAGACCGCGGAGAACGTCGCGAAACGCTATTCGATTTCGAAGGAACGTCAGGACGAATACGGCGTGCGTTCGCAACAGCGCGCCGCGGCCGCGCTCGAAGCCGGCAAGTTCAAGGACGAGATCGTGCCGTTGACGGTGCTCGCCGGTGTCGCGGACAAAGCTACCGGGCGTCTCTTCACGAAGGAAGTGACCGTTAGCGGCGACGAAGGCATTCGCGCCGACACCACGCTCGAAGGCGTGTCGAAGATTCGCACCGCGCTGCCGGGCGGGGTCGTCACCGCGGGCAATGCGAGCCAGTTCTCGGATGGCGCGTCGGCTTGCGTGGTGATGAACGCGAAGGTGGCGGAGCGCGAAGGCCTGCAGCCGCTCGGCATTTTCCGCGGCTTCGCGGTGGCCGGTTGCGAGCCGGACGAGATGGGCATCGGGCCGGTGTTCGCGGTGCCCAAACTGCTCAAGCAGGCGGGTCTGAAGGTCGAGGACATCGACCTGTGGGAGCTGAACGAAGCGTTCGCGGTGCAGGTGCTCTATTGCGCCGATAAGCTCGGCATTCCGCAGGACCGTCTGAACGTGAACGGCGGCGCGATCGCGGTCGGCCATCCGTATGGCGTGTCGGGCGCGCGGCTGACCGGCCATGCGTTGATCGAAGGCAAGCGGCGCGGCGCGAAGCTGGTCGTCGTGACCATGTGTATCGGCGGCGGGCAGGGTGCGGCGGGGTTGTTCGAAGTGGTTTGACCGGCAGGAGCGGTAGCGGACAGCGGGTGCCATGTGGTTCAGCGCGAGAGCGGCGAAACCGCAGCACCCGTTTATATTCGTGCATGGTGTCCACCGTCATGAGCCGTCTCAGGGCAAAGCCATGCTGGACGACGGCAGGCTCAGAGTTCCCTGGTCGATGAAGCGTGTCGTGCCCGTCAGTCCGCCTGCGAGCTTGCCGCGCAGAATGTACGGAATTTGTCCCGACTCCGTGGCCCCCGCGAAGGCGAACGCCTGCCGGATCGCGGCGAAAGCCGGCACCGTCAACGGCACATTGACGACCGTTTCTCCGTAGCGCGGCACGGTGCCCGCCTGGTCGCTCACACCGCTCGCGAACGGCTTGCCGTTCAGTTCGAGATCGAGCGACACGCCGTTGAAGTTGACCGCGGAATCGTTCGGATTCTGCACGCGCAGTTTCACGTTGAAGCGCATCTCGAGGCCCTGACCGTCGATCGGTTCGATGCCCGCCACGTTGACGCGCACCGGGTCGCCGCCGAAGAAGCCGGCGCAACCGTTGAGCGTCAGCGCGACGAGGGCGAGGATCGTGGTCAGACGAACGGAACGTCCGGACAGCAGCGCGCGGAAGAAGGACATGACCTGCACCTCGCAAGAAGCGACTTGTGTCATGCATTGTACCGGGCCGTGCCTCGCGCCAAGCGGTGTTTCAGGCCGCGCGCCGCAGCCGTGTTTTGACGAGGCTGGCCAGATGGTGCAAAGCTTGACCTATCAGACTGCGATCGTCCTTCCGCGCGCCCGGAGGTTGTACGACAAACGCAGCCGCGTTCACATGCGCGGCACTGATCAACACGACGCCGCGCTGCGGCGTCACGAAGCACTCGCCTTCGTGCAAGGTGATCGACGTGAGCGGCACGGCGTCGCCCAGCCATGCGAGCGAGTGATCGCGGAATTCGAGTTGCAAGTCGCCTTCCACAGCGACGATCGAGGTCCGGGCGCGCAGGTCGCGCACGGCCAACTGGCCGGCCGTGAGGCGAGAAGCAGCGCCGGATGCCGGACCAAAGCCGGATTGACAGACTGACATGGCCGATTCCTTTAAAGCGTTTCCATGCCACTCAGCTTATTGAGTCCGTTCGCGTGAAAACAGCCGCAGCCACAGACAATGTGAACCGGTACAGCGGCGCGTTTCGGTGCGCTGTATCGGTCGGAATCGAACGGATGTGTATCTGTCGCGACGCGCGAACTGTGCGCACCATCGGTTCATGACCCAATCCATCCTGACCCGGCAGGCAGCGCCTGCGGACCGGCTGCCGGATAGCCAGCCTCTCTACCGGCAATTGGCTGATCAATACCGTCGCGCGATCGGCAGCGGCGTGCTGCGTCCGGGCGACCGCATGCCGTCGATGCGCGCCTTCATGCAGCGGCACGGCGTGAGCCTCGCCACGGCGACCGAAAGCTACCGCGTGCTGGAACGCGACGCGCTGATCGATGCCCGGCCGCGCGCCGGCTACTTCGTGCGCGTGCCGCCCACGGCTGCGCTGCCGGGCGCGTCCGAGCCCGACCTGGCGGTGCTGCCGGGCGCCGCGCAGTTCGTCGGCATTCACTCGGCGATTTCCGCGATCGTGTCGAAGTTCCAGCGCTATCCGGACGCACTGAATCTCGGCGGCGCGACGGCGTCGCCCGATCTGTATCCGACGGATGCGTTGCAGAAAGCCGCGCTGCGCGCGTTGCGCAAGCGGCCCACCTTGCTGACCGCCGCCGGACACGACCAGGGCGATCCAGCCCTGCGCGCGATCATCGCGCGCCGCGCGCTCGACGCCGGCATCCAGATCGGCGCCGACGACATCATCATGACGCACGGCGGCATCGAGGCGGTGAATCTCGCGTTGCGGGCGGTGACCCAGCCCGGCGACACCGTCGCGGTCGAGTCCCCGTGCTTTTTCGGGCTGCTGCAGGCGCTCGAAAGCCTCGGTTTGCGCGCGCTCGAAATTCCGGCCAGTCCAACCACCGGCCTCGCCATCGAAGCGCTGGCCTTTGCGCTGCAAACGCATCCCGACATCAAGGCCGTGGTCGCGGTGCCGAACTTGCAGAACCCGCTCGGCAGCGTGATGCCCGACGCGCACAAGGCGCGGCTCGTCGAACTGTGCGCGCGAGCCGGCATTCCGCTGATCGAAGACGATCCGTACCGCGAACTGGCCGACACTCCCCAGCCGCCCAAATCGCTAAAGGCGTGGGACACCGACGGCACCGTGATTCACTGCACGTCGTTCAACAAGGTGCTGGCACCCGGCATGCGGGTCGGCTGGATCAACGGCGGCCGCTGGCATCCGCGTATCGGCATGCTGAAGTTCGCGCAGTCGCGGCACAACGAACAACTGTCGCAAGTGGTGCTCGCCGAATTTCTGGAAACGAACGCGTATGAGCGGCATTTGCGGCGCTTGCGTGACCGGCTACGGCTTCAGCGCGAACGGATGGCGGCCGCGATCGCGACCTCGTTTCCCGACGGCACGCGCTTCACGCCGCCGGGCGGCGGGATGTTTTTCTGGATCGAACTGCCGCGGGAAATATCGTCGACGGCGTTCTTCGAGGCCGCGCTGGACGACGGCATTCGCGTGATGCCGGGGACGGTGTTTTCGAATGCCGGGCGCTTCGATCATTTCATCCGGCTCAGTTCACCGAGCACGGATCTCGATCTGGCCGACGAAGCCGTGCGCAGGTTAGGGCGGCTGGCTGCGCGCATGGCGGCGCATTCAGGTTGATGCGGGTGCGGCGCCGATGTATAAGTGCTTGAAGAAACACATTACTTTGATAATCGGCGGATCGTCTGCCAGCGCAGCGGTTCGTTGCAAGGAGTCACAAAAGACCTGGAAAGCACTCCGAATGGCATCTTCCTATCATTAGCAATCCGGTCATGTGCTGATTGCTCCCTGACTGCTTCTGGCAGATCGTTTCTTGAAGGCAATGCCGATCTGCCCCGCGTTACCACTCGAAGATCACCACGGAGACGATATGCCATTCATTTGTGAAAATGTCGAGTGCCGAGCTGTGCTTGCCCGCAAACAGGTCAAACCGAATCGGGACAACAATTCGTTTTACTTCTATTGCCCCGACTGCAATACGCGCAACGAGCTGATCGACGTGGGCGCCGCCGGCGGTCCCCTGGAACTGATTCAGCCCGTCCGGCAAGGGCTTCCGCACAAGGTGGTCGCAACGGCCCGGCCTCTGGAGGACGGAAGATACGCGGCGCAGTTATGCATCCAGAAAGCGCTTGGAATCAAGGGGCCTTTTGCTGCGGAGGAACGTTGGGATCAGCTTGGCATTTTCCCCGACCCACAAGACGCCGTCAGCTATGCGAAGACCACCGCAGCCGATTGGCTGGGGGCTGACTTCAGACATTAAAAACGCCGGACGGTTCGGTGCCGCGCTCGCGCGCCGATCTCGACGGTTTGTCTGTGAACGTCTCGTAGGCTCCTTCTAATTCGCTGCCGACTTAGCCTGTACCCGATTGGAGTCAATCGCCGACTCCAATCGGGCAGCAGCCCTGCCAGTCGTCGCAATGCCTTTCCGTTCGACCCCACGGGCGCGATTTCGCCGCAGTGCGCAACGTTCGCGAGCGAGCCTTCAGACGCATCGCCAGGGCCCGTTTCTGCCCGCCCAAACCGCCCGATAAAACTCCACCCATCGCGTAAGTTTGATAGGCTTGCTCTTTGCCTTGGCCGATGAGGAAGCTCGAGCAAAATGCCAAAGCCTCCTCACGCGCCCCGCATCAATCTCATGAACGTACCGACTACACAATCTGCAAACAGCCATGACCGATTCGCCTTCATCTAACGCGAGCACTGCGTCGATGCCCGAGAGCCCGTTCGTCGACCGGCTCGGCGCGCAGCTCCTCTCGGCCGCGGACGGCGCCAGCGAAGTCGTGCTGCCGCTGCGGCAAGATCATATGAACACATGGGACGTCGCCCACGGCGGCGTCACGATGACGCTCGCCGACGTCGCGCTTGCGATGGCCGCGCGCAGTCTCGCCGGCGACGGCGTCGGCGTCGTCACGGTCGAGATGAAGGTCAATTTCATGCAGCCGGGCCGCGGCGAATTGCGCGCGAGCGGCCGCGTGTTGCACCGCTCGACCACCATGGCCTACTGCGAAGGCGAGATCCGCGACAGCGAAGGCCACTTCGTCGCCAAGGCGCTCGGCACCTTCAAGTACATGCGGCGTCTCGCCGTGGGCCGCGACATCACGCAGCAGCGCCTGCGCAGCGACCCGTCGGCAAAACCCGGTCCTAGCGACGGCTGAGTACAGCCGTTCGAACCGCGCGCGTGTCCGAGAGCCGTGCGCTGGTTCCTGCCTTCACAAAACGCCGTTCGAATCATTCGCCGAATTCATCGGCAACTCATGGAGACGATCGTCATGCCCCAGATCAACCGTCAACTCGTGCTGGCGTCGCGCCCGCAAGGCGCCGTGACGCCCGACAATTTCCGTCTCGTCGAAACACCGCTCGCCCCGCTGGCCGACGGCGAATTGCGCGTGCGCAATCATTTCCTGTCACTCGATCCGTACATGCGCGGCCGCATGAACGACAGCAAGTCGTACGCGGCGCCGCAGCCGTTGAACGAAGTGATGATCGGCGGCACGGTGGGTGAAGTGGTGGAGTCGAAGAATCCGAAGTTCGCGGTCGGCGACAAGGTCGTCGCGATGTTCGGCTGGCAGGAATACGGCACCTCGAACGGAACCGGCGTGCAGAAAGTCGATGATACGCATGTGCCCTTGTCGGCCTATCTCGGCCCGGTCGGCATGCCGGGTGTCACGGCGTGGTACGGCCTGAATCGCATCATCGCGCCGAAAGCGGGCGAGACCGTGGTGGTCAGCGCGGCGAGCGGCGCGGTGGGCAGCGTGGTCGGCCAACTGGCGAAGCTGGCGGGCGCACGAGCGGTCGGCATCGCCGGCGGTGCGGACAAGTGCCGCTATGTGACCGAGACGCTCGGCTTCGATGCCTGCGTCGATTACAAGGCCGGCAATCTCTATCAGGACCTCAAGGCCGTGACGCCGAATGGCGTGGACGGCTACTTCGAGAACGTCGGCGGCGAAGTGCTCGACGCGACGCTCGCGCGCATGAACGCGTTCGGCCGGATCGCGCTGTGCGGATTTATCGCGGGCTACGACGGCCAGCCGCTGCCGCTCAAGCATCCGTCGCTGATGCTCACGCAGCGTTTGCTCGTGCAAGGCTTCATCGTCAGCGAGCACATGGACGTGTGGCCGGAAGCGCTCAAGCAACTCGGCACGCTGGTCGCGCAAAAGAAGCTGGAATATCGCGAGACCATCGCGCAAGGACTCGATGCGGCGCCCGACGCGTTCATCGGGCTGCTCAAAGGCAAGAACTTCGGCAAGCAACTCGTCAAGCTGATCTGATGGCGACGGCGGCCAAGCGAATCACACAACACGCCGATCAACCCAGGGGAGTCACATGATGTTCGAATTCGCAGGCAAGGTGGCGGTGATCACCGGTGCGGCGAGCGGTTTCGGCCGCGCGTTCGCGCAGAAGGGGGCGGCGCTCGGCATGAAGCTCGTGCTGGCCGACGTCAATCCCGACGCGCTTGCGCAAACCGTCGATGCCTTGCGCGCCGACGGCGCCGAGGCGATCGGCGTGCCGACGGATGTCGCGAGCGCCGCGCAAGTCGAAGCCCTCGCGCAAGCGGCACTCGACGCCTACGGCCGCGTGCATCTGCTCTTCAATAACGCGGGCGTGGGCTCGGGCGGCTTCCTCTGGGAAAGCTCGGCGAACGACTGGTCGTGGGTGTTCGGCGTGAACGTGATGGGCGTGGCGCACGGCGTACGGGTCTTCACGCCGATCATGCTGGCGCAGAACGAGCCGGCGCATATCATCAACACGGCGTCGGTGGCGGGGCTGCTGTCGCCGCCCGCGATGGGCATCTACAACGCGTCCAAGCATGCCGTGGTGTCGCTCACCGAAACGCTGTATCACGACCTGCAGCTGGCGCAAGGTGGAGAGGCGGCAGCGCGTGGGCTCGTCGGCTGTTCGCTGCTGTGTCCGGCCTTCGTGCCGACCGGCATCGCCGATGCGGAACGCGCGCGCCCCGCGGACCTGCGCAACGACAGCGGACCGACGCGCTCGCAGATCGCCGCAGGCAAGCAACTGCAGCGTGCGGTGCAATCGGGCAAGCTGAGTGCCGACGATGTCGCCGACATCACCTTCGAGGCGATCGCCGCGCGGCGTTTTTACATCGTCACGCATCCAGGCATCATGGCGACGGTGAAGCTGCGTCACGAGGACATCGAGCAGTTGCGCAATCCCACCGATCCGATGTCGCTCAAGCCGGAAGTGAAGAACGCCGGTTAGGCGAGACTTTCATCGCATCGCCGGCGCGCTATCGCGCCGGTTTTTTTGAACCTTCGGCGCTCATGCGCCAACAGACGCACCATGCCGCTGAATCCGAAGATCGAGCAGGTGCTCGACATGATCGCGCGGGCGAAGCGCCCGAAGCTTCACGAAATGACCGCGCAAGACGCGCGGGCCTCGTACGAAAAAAGCGCACCGATTCTGGAGATCGCCAGCGCGCCGATGTTCGCGCTCGAAGATCTGCGAATCCCGACACGCGACGGCGCGACGATTCGCGCGCGCCTTTATCAGCCAGTCGAGCCGAGCTGGGCCGAGCCCGCGCCGGCGCTGGTGTACTACCACGGCGGCGGCTTCACGGTGGGCAGCGTCGATACGCACGATGCGCTGTGCCGCATGTTCGCGCGCGACGGCCAGTGCACGGTGATGTCGGTGGATTACCGGCTTGCGCCGGAGCACAAATTTCCCACTGCCGTCGACGACGCGTTCGACGCTTTGAGCTGGCTGCATACGCACGCCGCGGAATACGGATTGGATACCGGCCGGCTCGCGGTAGGCGGCGATAGCGCGGGCGGCACATTGGCGACGGTCTGCGCAGTGCTCGCACGCGATGCCGGGATCAAGCTCGCGTTGCAAATGCTGATCTATCCGGGCACGACCGGCTATCAGCAAACCGATTCGCACTCGCGCCTCGCAAACGGCTTTCTGCTGTCAGGCGACACGATTCAATGGTTCTTCGAGCATTACGTGCGCGATACGGGCGACCGCGACGACTGGCGTTTCGCGCCGCTCGACGGCCAACGCGGCGCGCCCGACTTCAGCGGCGTTGCGCCGGCATGGATCGCCACCGCCGAATACGATCCCTTGAGCGACGAAGGCGATGCCTACGCGGAGAAATTGCGCGCCGCGGGCAATGCGGTCACGCTCAAGCGCTATCCGGGCATGATCCACGAGTTCTTCAAAATGGGCGGCTTCGTACCCGAGGTCGCAGAGGCGCACGCGGATGCCGCCGCGGCATTGCGTGCGGCGTTCGGCATCGAGTGAACGCGGTTGTGTGGCTGGCCAATCAACCGCCGACGGAATGACCTTTAGACAATCTCGCGTTCGATATTGAAAGCGAAGCTGCGCTCGAAGTCGCCGGGCCGCGCGATCCGGTGCGAGCCGTTGTCGTCGCTACGCTCGGCGACGGCCACGCTGACCACTTCGCCATGCGCGGCCACGCGCAACGCGGTCGTGCCGCGCGTGCCGTACTCCGGCGTTTCGATGAAGGCCGCCGACAACGCCCGCTCGCGTTCGAGCGGAATGCCGGTGGACGGCAATTCGTCGTCGCGCGCGAGGCGCGGATCGCGCATCAGATCGATCAGGCGTTCGAGCGGCGGCGTGGCGTCGCGCGCGAGCAGCGTGCCCAGTTCCGCGCGCTTTTTCACCAGCTTCGGCCACGCGGTATCGAGCACCGCGTTCGAGATGCCGTGCGTGCCCGCAGCGAGCAGCGCGGGCGCGAGATCGCCCCGGTTGCAGTACCAGGCGAGTTCGCGGCGCGTCCAGTCGCCCACCAGCAGATTGAAACCGTTGTAGATGTCGCCGGTTTGCGCGACGTGTTGCAGGTACGCGAGCGGGGTGTCGTGCGGGTTTCCCGCCGCGTCGCGCGCGGCGCCGCTCAGCCAGTCGCTGACGAGCGTGCCGCGGGTCGGCGCATCGGCGCGCATTTCGTGCGGCGCGCGGTAATTGGTCAGCGCGGCGAACCGGCCGTCGCGCGACATGCCGAGCCACGTCCCGCCGCCCACCAGATCGCGGCCGGCCAGCACGCCCGGCTCGTCATGCCACCAACTGATCGGTTCGGCCGTGCGGCGAAAGAATTCGTCGCGATTCGCGGCGAGCGTGAAAAGCGGGCCGTCGACCGCGTCGGGTCGCCAGTCGAAGACGATCAGGCACATCGGGGAGCATCTCCCGGTGGGGGCATTGCGGTTGACGAGGCCAGTAAAAAGCGGCGCCTGATTGCGCCGCTTCGTACCGTGCGAGAAGTTCAAATTTCGGTCGGCAACCCGTAGGGCAGCGCGAGAAACCGAAGCGCAGGGCCGTCCGCCGCGCCCAGATGCACCGAGCCGTTTTCCAGCGCCGCGAGCTTGATTTCGACGAGCACATCGACGCCGCCGTCCGGCGCCGACGCCGCGTTCACGACCATGCCACACGGCTGGCCCGGATCGTCCGAATGGAACAGTTCCGCGCCGGCGTGCACCGTGTCGAGTTCGCCGGCCACATTGGCCAGCGACGTGCGCCGCTTGATCGTGCCGCGATACTGGCTGCGCGCCACCACTTCCTGGCCGGGATAGCAGCCTTTGCGGAAATTCACCGCGCCGAGCACGTCGAAATTGACCATTTGCGGCACGAACTGCTCGACCACCGGCTGGGTGATGCGCGGCTCGCCTGCGCGAATGTCGAGCCAGTCCCACACGGCCGGCGAGACGCGTTTGAGTTTTTCGTCTAGCAAGGGCAGGAGCGACTCGACCTGCGCTTTCGGGCCGATCCACAGAAAACGCAGATGCTCGAGCGCATCCGGCACGCGAATCAGCGAGCCCGCCGCGCCGTCCACCTTCACGTGTACACCGTCCGGCAACGCGTCGAACACGCCGGAGAGCGCCTTGCGCACGTCGCCGGCGAGGCCGATCACGGCCAGTTCGCCGCTCGCGTCGACGAGCTTGGCTTTGGCGCGCAGCACGAACATGGAGAGCCGCTTCTGCACGGCGGCCTGCACGTCTTTCGACGCCAGCAGGCGGATCGTGTCGCCGCTGCGCCAAGTCAGGAACGACGCCAGCAGACGTCCCTTGGCTGAACAGTAGCCGGCCAGACGCGCATTGGCGGCGTCGAGGTGCTGGGTGTCGTTGGTCAACTGGCCGTGCAGGAAGCTCGCTGCGTCGTCGCCGGTGGCGTCGATCACGCCGAACTGCGTGAGCGGCATGTACGCGCCGTGGTGAATCACGGCGTCGAATTCATCGGCAGAAGGGCGCGGCAGCGTGGGCAGGCCGGCGGGCGCCGTGGAAGCTGCCGTGACGGCGGTGCCAGAGAGAGTGCCTGAAGCGGTAGCGAGCGGTGTGTTCATGGATTCCGAGAACAGTCAATTCTGACTTTAGCTAAGGCAAACAAGTATTATATGCAGTCCAACCCTGCCACGTTTCGCATGTCCCTTCTGAAGAAATGTTTCGTCGCCGGCGCAATCGTCGTTGTGCTGGCCGCAGCCGCAATTGCCGGTGGGTATCACTGGGCCAACAGCCCGCTCGATCTGAACCCTGCGCAACTCGATGTCACCGTCAAGCCGCACAGCAGCTTGCGCAGCGTCACGCTGCAGCTCAATCGCGGCGGTGTGCCGGTCGAGCCTGAACTGTTCGTCATCATGACGCGGCTGCTGGGCCTGCAAAGCGAGCTGAAATCGGGCAACTACGAGTTCAAGACGGGCGTGACGCCCTATGAGGTGCTGCAGAAAATCGCCCGCGGCGACGTCAACGAGTATGTGGCGACCATCATCGAAGGCTGGACCTTCAGGCGCATGCGCGCCGAGCTGGACGCCAATCCGGCGCTCAAGCACGACACGATCGGCATGAGCGACAGCGATCTGATGAACGCGATCAATGCGCCGGAAGCGCCGATCGGCAATGGTGAAGGACTGTTTTTCCCGGATACGTATCTGTTCGACAAGAACACCAGCGATCTCGACGTGTACCGCCGCGCCTACCGTCTGATGCGCCTGCGTCTGGACGAGGCGTGGACCGCGCGCGCGCCGAACCTGCCGTACAAGACGCCGTACGACGCGCTGACCATGGCGTCGATCATCGAAAAGGAAACCGGCAAGAAGTCCGACCGGCCGATGGTGGCGGCGGTGTTCGCGAACCGTCTGCGCGTGGGTATGCCGCTGCAAACCGACCCGACCGTGATCTACGGCATGGGCGACGGCTACACCGGCCACATCAGGAAAAAAGACCTGCAGACCGACACTCCCTACAATACCTACACCCGGATGGGTCTGCCGCCGACGCCCATCTCGCTGCCCGGTGTGGCGTCGCTGCAAGCGGCGCTGAACCCGGCGCAAACTACCGCGCTGTATTTCGTGTCGCGCGGCGACGGTAGCAGTATCTTTTCTGACACCCTCGGCGATCACAACAAGGCCGTGGACAAATACATTCGAGGGCAATGATGGCGCGGGGTAAATTCATTACGTTTGAGGGCATCGATGGGGCGGGCAAGACCACCCACCTCGGCTGGTTTCGGGAGCGCCTCGAACAGAAAGTCGCAAGCACCGGCCGCGCGGTCGTCATGACGCGCGAACCGGGCGGCACGCCGCTCGGCGAGCAGATCCGCGAGATCGTGCTGCATCAGAAAATGGACCTCGAAACCGAGGCGCTGCTGATGTTCGCGCTGCGCCGCCAGCATCTGGCCGAGGTGATCGAGCCGGCGCTCGCGCGCGGCGACTGGGTGCTGTCGGACCGTTTCACCGACGCGACCTTCGCTTACCAGGGCGGCGGCCGCGGTCTGCCGCGCGACAAGCTCGAAACGCTGGAGCGCTGGGTGCAGGGCGGTTTCCAACCGGACCTGACGGTGCTGTTCGACCTCGCGCCGGAGGTCGCCAACGAACGGCGCAGCGCGGTGCGCGATCCGGATCGCTTCGAAAGCGAGTCGGTGGCGTTTTTCAACCGTACCCGCGCCGAATATCTGCGCCGTGCCGAAGAAGCGCCATACCGGTTCGCTATCATTGACTCCGCGCAGAGCATTGTGCAGATTCAGAGGAAACTTGAAGAGTTGATCGCAGTTCTTTGATTTTAAAAGAATATAACTTCGTTTTATAACGCTATGCAGAGTTCGTGTTATGTCTCATAAAACTCCTGCAACAGTTTGATTTCAAAGAGAAACGATGATTTATCCGTGGCAAGCCGATGACTGGAACCGCCTGCAGCAGCTGCGCGGCCACTGGCCGCACGCCCTGTTGCTGCATGGACAGGCCGGAATCGGCAAGCTGCGCTTCGCGCAGCATCTCGCGCAAGGCCTGCTGTGCGAAGCGCAACAGCCCAACGGCGAGCCGTGCGGCGCGTGTGTGGCCTGCACCTGGTTCGCGCAAGGCAATCATCCGGACTACCGGATCGTCGTGCCCGAGGCGCTGGCCGCCGAAGCGGGCCTGAACAACGCCGCGGACGAGAAAGCCGACAAGGCCGACGCCGATGAAAGCAAGAAGACCCGCACGCCGAGCAAGGAAATCAAGATCGAGCAGATTCGCGGCTTGCTCGACTTCGTCGGCGTGGGTTCGCACCGCGGCGGCGCGCGCGTGGTCGTGCTGTACCCGGCGGAAGGGTTGAATATCGCCGCGGCCAACGCGCTCCTGAAAACGTTGGAAGAACCGCCGGCGGGCGTCGTGTTCCTGATGGTGTCGGCGCGTATCGACCGCCTGCTGCCCACCATCATCAGCCGCTGTCGCCAATGGCCGATGACCATCCCCGCGCCCGAGGTGGCGACGAAATGGCTCGCCGCGCAAGGCGTGGCCGAAGCGCCCGCGCTGCTCGCCGAAGCCGGTGGTGCGCCGCTCACCGCACTCGCACTCGCCAGCGACGAGAACCGCGCACTGCGCGACTGGACACTCAAGCAGCTCGCCGCCGGGCCCGATTGCGACGCCTTCGCGTGCGGCGAGGCGCTGCAAAAACTGCCCGTGCCGCTGGTGCTAGGCTGGCTGCAACGCTGGATGTACGATTTGCTGGCGCAGCGCACGGCAGGCGCGCCACGGTACTTTCCACAAGCGTCGGCGGCGTTGACGCGCTGCGCGTCGCAGGCCGATGCCAGCGCGTTCGCGCGCTTCATGCGCAACGTCACGCGCCAGCGCGCCGTCGAGAACCATCCGCTGAATGCGCGGCTGGTGTTCGAAGAACTGTTTATCGGCTACCGCGAACTGTTCGCGTAAGCCCTGTCCGCGGGACAGGCCGGCAGCGGCGCGCGGCTGGCGCTCCGGTCCATCTTTCGTCCTGTTCCTGCATTGGCCTTTCATCTCACGTTCAACGCACCATGAGCCTTTCCTACCGCGATGCCACGCTCGACGATCTGCCCGCCATCGTCGCCATCTACAACTCGACTGTGCCGTCCCGGCAAGTCACGGCCGATCTCGAGCCGGTCAGCGTCGAAAGCCGGCTGGCCTGGTTTCACGCGCACGGTCCGCAAAAGCGACCGTTGTGGGTGGTGGAAGATGCGCAACAGCCCGGCCGAGTGATCGCCTGGCTGAGCTTTTCGGACTTCTACGGCCGTCCGGCCTATCAGCGCACCGCCGAAGTCAGCATCTATCTCGACGAAAGCGCGCGTGGCCGCGGCCTCGGCAAGCAAATGCTGGCGGCTTCGCTGGCGGCGGCGCCGGCGCTCGGCATCGACTCCGTGCTCGGCTTTATCTTCGGCCACAATGAGGCGAGCTTGCGCCTGTTCCGCGCGTTCGGTTTCGACACGTGGGGCACGCTGCCGCGCGTGGCCGTGCTGGATGGCGTGGAGCGCGATCTGGTGATTCTCGGCAAACGCCTTGACGCCGCCGCGGCCGCCGCCTGATTCACCCCGAGCACTCCTACGCAGGACATCACCATGTTTGTCGACTCGCACTGCCATATCAACTTCGAAGGACTCGCCGACCGCCTGCCGCAAGTGCTCGAGAATATGCGCAGCCACTCGGTCACGCATGCGCTGTGCGTGTCCGTCGATCTCGAAACGCTGCCGTCCGTGCTCGATATCGCCAGCCGGTATGAAAACGTGTACGCCTCGGTCGGCGTGCATCCGGATCACGAGGATATGCGCGAGCCGAGCGTCGTCGAACTGGTCGAGCTTGCCGGGCATCCGAAGGTGGTCGCGATCGGCGAGACGGGTCTCGACTACTATCGTCTGGAAGGCCGCACGATCGCCGACATGGAATGGCAGCGCGAGCGCTTTCGCACCCATATCCGCGCGGCGCATGCCACTGGAAAGCCGCTGATCATCCATACGCGCTCGTCGTCGGAAGACACGCTGCGCATCATGGCCGAGGAGCGCGCGGGCGAGCCGGGCGGCGTGATGCACTGCTTCACGGAGCCGTGGGCCGTCGCCGAACAGGCGCTGGCGCAGAATTTTTATATCTCGCTGTCGGGCATCGTCACGTTCAAGAGCGCGACGGATGTGCAGGACGTCGCGCGCCGCGTGCCGCTCGAGCGCTTGCTGATCGAAACCGACTCGCCGTACCTCGCGCCCGTGCCGTATCGCGGCAAGCCTAATGAACCTGCGTACGTCAGTTATGTCGGACGCTTCATCGCGCAGCAACGCGAGATGCAGGAAACGGCGCTGGCCGCCGCGACCACGCAGAACTTTTTCCGCCTTTTCAAGATCCCCGCGCCCACTGGCGTGTGAGACGTAAAGTCGATCAATATCAAAAGGATAGGGACGTTTCCTAAAGTCAAATATGAGAGAAATTTCGATGTCGATCGCAGCATCCCAGGACACTTTGGCGGCGCATGGCGCGCTGGCTTCGGCGCGGCGCCGCGCCTCGCGCGTCGCATTCGCGGCAACGCTGGCCTGTGCGGCGCTGACTTCGCTGATGGTGTCGCCGGCTCAGGCTGCGCCGATCGATTCGCTGATCAAATCGGTCAAGTTCGACGACGTCGACGGCGTCAACAAACTGCTCGCCAAGGGCATGGACCCGAACAGCGTGGACAACCAGGGCATGCCACTGCTGGTGCTGGCCGCGCGCGAGAAATCGGACAAGGTCGGCGCGGCCCTAGTCGCCAATCCGAAGACCAACATCGAGATTCAGGACAAAGCCGGCGAGAACGCGATGATGATGGCGTCGCTCAACGGCGACCTCGACTTCGTCAACCTGCTGATCGCGAAAGACGCCGAGGTCAACAAGAAGGGCTGGGCGCCGTTGCACTACGCGGCGGCGAACGGCCATGACGACGTCGTCAAGGTGCTGCTCGACCATTCGGCCTATGTCGATGCCGGCTCGCCGAACGGCACCACGCCGCTGATGATGGCCGCGCGCGGCGGCCATGTGTCGACGGTGAAGCTGCTGCTCGACAACGGCGCGGACCTGACGGTGAAGAACCAGATCGGCATGACGGCGCTCGATTTCGCCAAGACCTACAAAGAGCCGGATGTGGTCGAAGGGCTGACCGCGCGCCTGCAGCAGATGCAACAGAAGTGATGCGCGCGGCGGCGCGAGGCGGCGGCGGTTCATGGGCAGCCGACGCGCGTCGCCCAAACGCCGTGCTCAAAGGCCAGCCTGGTCAGCCGGCCGCCTGGGCGCGCTATCCGAGCTTTAGGCGTGCCAGCGTCGAAGCGCGAAAGTACCGGTGCAGCGGCCGCCGCCTGGCAAGGCAGTAAAAAGTGCCTGAAGATAGCGGCGCCGCGCACGCTTGAGCTTCGCAAAACAGTGCAGAATGACGACTTTGGCGCGCCGCCTGGGCGCGCCGTTTGGACGCGGCGAAAGACCGCCTGATAAACGACCCTGGAAAGGAACACCATGCTGCGGGCTTTGATTTTCGCCAGCGCGCTTGCCGTACCGCTATCGGCAGCAGCGTTTACGGGAGGCGACCTCAACAAGCTGTGCACCAAGACGGACGTGGCATCGCGTAGCGCGTGTGCCGCTTATATCGAAGGCGCCGCCGACGGCATCTTCAACACCATCGACGCGATCGGCGGCACGACCGGTCCGCGCGTCGGCCAGTACTTCTGCTTGCCGCAGGACGCGCGTTCGGCGCAACTGACCGACGCGGTGCGCAAATATATTGCGGAGAATCCGAACGTCGCGGGCTACAACGCCAGCACGGCGATCTCGCTGGGGCTCGGCAAGGCGTTTCCCTGCAGGAGCGGTAGTTGAATTGAATCACGGCTGATGCCTCGCGTGCCCGCATCGGGTGCGTTGGGCGTTTTAGCTAGCGCGTGTGTTTCGGGTTTTCAGCCGCCGGAATCCCGCCGGGGCTTTTTCGAAGCCCCGCCTGAAAACCGGTTTGAACCCCGGCCGTCCGTTTGCAGAAGCGGCTTGCCTCGGCACCTTTCCAGGATCGCGCTGACGAACGACCTAAGATGGTTGTAGGCAGTCCGCGACGGCGCGCAGTCGTGCGGCTCGCGCCTGCTTCTTTGGCGGATGCTTCGCCACCGGCGCCGTTCGGCGCAACGGCGCATCACGCACCACCGCAGCCACGTTCGATGCTCGCCGGTTCCGCGCCCGCTCTGCGCTGGTCCTGTTCACCGCTCAAGCCAGGAGGAAAAGCCCCTTCATGCCAACTCTCGACGAACTCAGCCGCATGGCCGAAGCGCCGCTGCATACGTGGCTCGGCGCGTTGATCGTCTCGGTCATCGCGATGGTGCTGGCGGTGGGCATTCATCGGATCGGCGCGCGCATCGTGAAGCGGCTCGCGCGGCCTTATCCGCTCACCAGTGTGGTGCTGCGCTATATCGACAAGCCGTCGCTGTGCGTGCTCGTGATCCTCGCGCTGGAGGCGGTGTGGTGGGAAGCGCCCGACACACTGACCTTCATCACGCCGTTGCGCGACGCCGTCGCGATTACGCTGATCGGCGCGATCACGTGGCTCTCGGTGCGCTCGGCGGCGGCGATCGGCGAGGCGATCATTCAGGCCCATCCACTCGATACCGCCGACAACCTGCAGGCGCGCCGCATCCATACGCAAGCCCGCGTGCTGGCGCGCTCGGTGATGTTCGTGATCGTGATCGTCGGCGTGGGCGGGGCGTTGATGACGTTTCCCAACGTCCGGCAGATCGGCGCGAGCCTGCTGGCGTCGGCGGGGGTGGCGGGCCTGGTCGCCGGTATCGCGGCGCGGCCGGTGCTCGGCAATCTGATCGCCGGCTTGCAGATCGCGCTGTCGCAGCCGATCCGTCTCGACGACGTCGTCGTGATTCAGGGCGAGTGGGGGCGTATCGAGGAAATCACCGGCACGTATGTGTCGGTGCGTCTGTGGGATCAGCGACGGTTGATCGTGCCGCTGCAATGGTTTATCGAAAACCCGTTTTCCAATTGGACCCGCAGCAGTTCGCAGATCATCGGCACGGTGTTTCTTTACGTCGACTACCACATGCCGCTCGCGCCGTTGCGCGAGGAGCTGGCTCGTATCGTCGAGGGCGCGCCCGAGTGGGACCGTCGCGTGCAGGTGCTGCAGGTTACGGACGGTACCGAGCGCTCCATGCAATTGCGTGCGCTGGTCAGTTCGCTCGATTCCGGCCTGAACTGGGATTTGCGCTGCCGGGTGCGCGAGGGGCTGCTCCATTTCATCCAGCAGCATTACCCGCAGTATTTGCCGCGGGCCCGTGCGGAAGTGTCGGCGGAACTCGAAACCGGCAACGGCGAACCGCTCGACTGGGTGCCGCGCAGCACGCAGACGCCGGCCGGCAGCACCGCCGCGCATACCGAGGCCGATCCGGTGGCGAGCCGCGCCGGACGGCCGTCGGCGACCGATGCGCCGCGGCAGGTGAAGGAAAAGGTTTGACACCGGAAAGCAGCGTACTCTGGCATGGCGGTGCCGATGAATGCAACTGATCGGGCACCCAAGCGGTCGAACCGTCCACGCACTCACCAACCTGGCGCGGCATCGCGTGCTTCATCGTGCTTCCGGTTCTCGCTGCGCCATTGCGCGCGAGACACCGCGAACACCTGACAACGCACCCGAGCGCGCCGCGCGAACCAAGGAGGACATGCAACATGGGTCGACTGATCGTCGTGTCGAATCGCGTCGCAACGCCGACGGAAACCAAGGGATCGGCCGGCGGCCTCGCGGTCGGCGTATTCGGCGCGCTGAAGGACGCCGGAGGGGTGTGGTTCGGCTGGAGCGGCGACGTGGTCAGCGAGACCGTCGCCAACGCCGGTCCGACGCTGGAACAGGACGGCGCGGTCACCTTCGCGACCGTCGGTCTGACGCGCAAGGATTACGACCAGTACTATCGCGGCTTTTCCAACGCGACGCTGTGGCCGGTGTTCCACTACCGCAACGACCTCGCACGCTACGAGCGCGAGGAGTACGCGGGCTACCGGCGTGTCAACGCGTGGCTCGCGCACAAGCTCATCAAGCTGCTCGAACCCGAGGACGTGATCTGGATTCACGACTACCATCTGATCCCGTTCGCCGAGGCGCTGCGCAACGAGGGCATTACGAACCGCATCGGCTTCTTCCTGCACATTCCGTTTCCCGCGCCGCAGATCCTGCTGAACATTCCACCGCATGAAGAGCTGGTGAAGTCGTTGTCGTGCTACGACCTGCTGGGTTTCCAGACCGCGACCGACGAGCTCGCCTTCAAGGATTACGTCACGCGCCACGCGCGCGGCACGGTGGGCGCGGACGGACTCGTCGAAGCATTCGGCCGCAAACTGCGTACCGGCGTTTACCGCATCGGCGTGTTCCCCGACGAAATCGCCGAACAGGCGAAGCGCTACGAAAGCCGTCAGCACGTGCTCGACCTGAAGCAAAGCCTGGAAGGCCGCAAGCTGATCATGAGCGTCGACCGGCTCGATTACTCGAAGGGTCTCGTCGAGCGGTTCCGGGCGTTCGAGCATCTGCTGGAGCGCTCGCCGGAATGGCGCGGCAATGTCACGCTGGTGCAGATCGCGCCGCCGACCCGCTCGGACGTCGCCACCTATCAGAAGATTCGCCAGGACCTGGAGTACGAAGCAGGGCGCATCAACGGCCGCTACTCGGGGCTCGACTACACGCCGATCCGCTATCTGAACCAGCAGTACGACCGCTGGAAGCTGATGTCGCTGTTTCGCGAATCGCAGATCGGTTTCGTCACGCCGCTGCACGACGGCATGAATCTGGTCGCGAAGGAATACGTCGCCGCGCAGAATCCCGACGACCCCGGCGTGCTGGTGCTGTCGATTTTCGCGGGCGCGGCGGCGGAGTTGACCGGCGCGCTGCTGGTCAATCCGCACGATGCGATCGGCATGTGCGAAGCCTTGCAGCGCGCGTTGCAGATGCCGCTCGACGCGCGTCAGCGGCGTCACGAGATCAATATGGCGGCGCTGCGCGAGAACGATCTCGGCGTGTGGCGCGATACCTTCCTGCGCGATCTGCGCAGCGTGCCGGCACAGAAACCGGGCAAGGGCGGCGGGCATAAGTGATGGGGCGTGTCGACCAGTGTTTGTCCGGCGTCGGGCGCGGCCTCGTGAGCGCGTGTCCAGGTACGGCAGAGTTAAGGAACGCGCGCGCGTGCGCGACTGAATGTCGGGCCAGCGCATGCTGACCACTTTGGCAATTGCGGGCTATCGCTCGTTGCGCGAGTTGATCGTCCCGCTTGGCAGGCTGAACGTGATCACAGGTCCAAACGGCAGCGGCAAGTCGAGTGTGTATCGCTCGCTGCGGCTGCTGGCCGAAGCGGCGCGCGGCGGGTTGATTACCTCGCTCGCGCGCGAAGGCGGTTTGCCGTCCACGCTATGGGCCGGACCTGAGCGCTTTTCGCGCGCCGTGCTGGCGGGCGAGTTCGCGGTTGAACCGCTGCGCCGCAAAGATCCGGTTAGTCTGCGGCTCGGTTTTTCCGGCGATCAGTTCGGCTACGCGATCGATCTCGGTTTGCCGCTCGTCAATGACGCCACGCGCTTTCCGCTCGATCCGACCATCAAGCGCGAATGCATCTGGAGCGGCCCCGTGCTGCGGCCGTCGACCTTGCTGGTGGACCGCCACGGCCCGGCGCTGCGCACGCGCGACGAGCGCGGCGACTGGCAGACCATTCCACAACCCGTCGCCAGCTTCGACAGCATGATGACGGAGTTCTCCGACCCGCGGAGCGCACCCGAGATGATCAGGGTGCGTGAGCAGATCCGCTCGTGGCGCTTTTACGACCATTTCCGCACCGACGCCGACGCGCCCGCGCGTCTGCCGCAGATCGGCACGCACACGCCCGTGCTCGCCAACGACGGCGCGGACCTCGCCGCCGCGTTGCAAACCATCCGCGAAATCGGCGACCCGGCCGCCCTCGACGCCGCCATCGACGACGCCTTTCCCGGCTCGCGCCTCGACGTCACGACACAGGACGGCCGCTTCGAAGTGGTGATGCAGCAGCACGGCCTGCTGCGGCCGCTGAAAGGCGCGGAGCTGTCGGACGGCACCTTGCGCTATCTGCTGCTGGTCGCGGCCTTGCTGACGCCGCGTCCGCCTGAACTCCTCGTGTTGAACGAACCTGAGACGAGCCTGCATCCGGACCTGCTGCCGGCGCTCGCCCGCCTGATCGCGCGGGCCGCCGCGCATTCGCAGGTGCTGGTGGTGTCGCATGCGGCGCGTCTGATCGCGGCGCTCGAACGTGAGGAGGCGAGCCAGTCGATCGTGCTGGAAAAGCAGTTCGGCGCGACCCGTATCGCCGACGCGGACGACCGCGATTTGCCGGCCTGGAAATGGTCCACGCGCTGACACGTGCCGCTGTTCACGTGTGGAGCCGTATGTAAGCTGAATGTAACAGCACCGAGGAAATGCAAGACCAGAGGCTTTTTGTTGTCCTCTAGTGAATAATGCTTCGATGCCGGTGGTGCACGCGGCCGGATTCGGCCGTTGCATTGATCGGAGGTATTGGCGCTGTCATACTCAGCGCCGCTGACGCGCACCGCCCTCAAGGCGCAAGCCGCCAGCTCACGGAGACATAATATGAAGATTGCGCAGATCGCCCCTTTGACCGAATCGGTGCCGCCGAAGCTGTATGGCGGCACGGAGCGCGTCGTGTCGTACATCACCGAGGCGCTGGTCGATCTCGGCCATGACGTGACGCTGTTCGCGAGCGGCGACTCCGTCACCAGCGCGAAGCTCGAAGCCGTCTGGCCACGCGCGCTGCGTCTCGATCCGGGCATTCGCGACCGCGTGGCGCCCCATATGCTGCTGATGGAACTGGTGCGCCGCCAGGCCGAAAATTTCGACGTCCTGCACTTTCACCTCGACTACTACTCGTTCTCGGTCTTCAAGCGCCAGGACACGCCGTTTGTCACGACGATGCACGGCCGCCTCGACTTGCCCGAGCAACAGCCGGTGTTCGACACGTTCAACACCGCGCCGGTGATCTCGATTTCGAATTCGCAGCGGCATCCGCTGCCGCAGGCCAAGTGGCTGACCACCGTCTATCACGGCTTGCCGGAACAGCTCTACACGCCGCAGCCGGTCGAGCAGAAGTACCTTGCGTTTCTCGGCCGGATCTCGCCGGAAAAACGAGTCGACACCGCGATCCGGATTGCCGGCCGCTGCGGCATGCCGATTCGCATCGCCGCGAAAGTGGATGCCGCCGATCGCGAGTATTTCGAGCGCGACATCCGGCCGTTACTGGATTTGCCTTATGTCGAGTTCATCGGCGAGATCGCGGATAACCAGAAGGCCGAATTCCTGTCCGGCGCTCACGCGCTGCTGTTTCCGATCGACTGGCCGGAGCCGTTCGGCCTCGTGATGATCGAAGCGATGGCATGCGGCACGCCGGTGATCGCGTTCAACCGCGGCTCGGTGCCGGAAGTGCTGGAAGACGGCGTGACGGGTTTTATCGTCGAAGACGAAATCGGCGCGGTGGCGGCGGTCAATCGGCTGCATAAGATGCCGCGCGCGGGAGTGCGGCAGCGCTTCGAGGAGCGCTTCACCTCGCACCGCATGGCGCAACAGTATGTGGATGCGTATCAGTTGGTGATTCGCGCGCAAAAGCGTTCGCGCTTCAAGGTGATCGATACGTCGGGCAGTTGAGCTGAAGAGATTCGGCTCACGCGGCAGAGTGAAAAAGAGCGGCGATGCGTGGTGCGCATCGCCGTTTTTTATTGGCGCACGGCTTGAGACGAATGAGGCTTCTGCATCCGACAACGGGCGGTGGTCTGCGGCTGCGGCCCACAAAAGCTCGCCGTCGCGGCCGCATGCCACGTTGCTCCCACTGCAAAGGCAGGCTGCGCAGGATTGCGTCTGACCCGGCCACCGCTGCTCACGGAACCCGGCGGATCAGACGCACACCCCGCAGACCGGCAACCAGACGGCGTGCCTAGATCTTCAGGCGCGTGACCTTGGTGCCTTGCAGCGATACATCGGCCATCAGGCCGGCATTGGTCAGCACGAACACTTCGACCGGGGCGGTGGCCGTGGTGGTGTCGATCGCGCCATTGGCGCCCATCTTGATCAGCGCGACGGACGCGTCGCCGCCCGCCGACCAGCCGTCGGCATTGCGGAATTTGTCCAGTGCGTCCTGCGTCATGAACAGGAAGATGATCGCCTTCGACTGCGCACCCGCCTGCAGGCCGAATGAGCCGGAAATCGTGCTGTAGTAACCGACTGTGCCGCCGCCTACGCGCAGCGAACCTTCGCCATACTGTCCGCCGACGACGAAGCCCACCTGCAGCACCGACGGGAACACGAGAACGCCGCGCGCCTTCGAGACCAGTTCGCGCGATCCCTTCACCGTCGTGAAGAGCCGCGACATGGTGCCGTCGACGCTAGCGTCGATCGACTGGCGCTTGGCTGAATCGGTGGCGGGTGTATCCGGGTTGCCTTTGTTGGTCGTACAACCAGCCAGTGCAAGGCCTCCGAAAGCGAGCGCAGCGGTAGTCTTCAACATGAAGTTTCGTCTTTGCATCGTTTTTCTCCGTCATGGTTCCGGGGCGCAACCTCATCTGATTTGCCGGGTTGCCTTTGAGTTATATCACACGCAAGCACAAAAGGCGCAGTTCGTCGCTAGGCGAAAAGCCTTGTGGGGCGGGGGTTTCGGGCTAATCGTAAGGCGCCGTGCCGTAATTTTGACCGGCACCGCAGTGCGCGTGGAAGCTACGCGCAGCGCGCTTTCAAATGGGCTCCGGCGGTTCGCGCCGGGTTTGCCCGCAGCCAATAGGAGCAAGGCGGCGACGGTGTCGACCATTCGTTTTTACCGATTTTACGCCGCGCAAATGTGCGTTGAAATCAAATTGAAAGTGTTGCCTCGACGCTGCAGATCGGCCGGCGTAGCGGCCCGCAATCGGCCTTCTGATCCGGACGCGCGCTCAGCCGTGGTTCGCCGGACTCTTGACCGCCGGCGGACGCCGCAGCGCGCGGCGCACCATGCCGATCAGCACGCCGAGCAGAAACAGCACCACGGCCGGCACGATCCAGTAGCCGACGAATGCATGCCAGAGATAGGCCATCAAAGTGGAGCGGCGCACGCTGTATTCGTTGCGGGCGTCCTGCTGACGCGGCGCGTTGGCGGCCAGCACCTCGGCCGGACAGCCGGCGGCTTGCGCTTCGTCGGGCTTGCCGTGGCAGCGCGCGGGGGCGCCGGCGGCGCGCTGCGCGTCGGTGAAATTCCAGGTGGTCAGCGCACGGTCGAGGTCGACGGCGTTGTACGCCATTTCCTCCCGGATCTCGCTCACCGCCACGATCGCCACGGGCACCGCCCAAAATATGATGACGACCAGCCACCGCCTCAACCAGCGGTTTTTATGCTTCGATACCATCCTTGCCTCCGATGGATGCTCTGCAGCACCAACGACAAGATGGCGGCCCGTCTAATGTTGTATAGGGGGGTGGGCCGTCTCCGCAGCCATCATAGAAGAAAAATGGCGGGTTCGGGCAGATGGACTGTGAAGGGCGGGGTGGGACGCGGGGAGCGAGTGCCGGACGGCAGCGCCGCTGTGTTCGAGCGGCGCGCGCTCAGGCGCCGCGCATGTCGCGCGACGCCGATTTGTTGTGTTTAATTAGCCGGTGCGGACGACAGGCAGGTCTTCATGAACGCCTTGCGGTCATCACCCTTCTTGCCGGTGGCTTGCGCGTTGCACGCCTTCATCTTGTCCTGCTGGCTCATCGGCGCAGCGGCGGCCGGTTTGGCGGACAGGCAGGTCTTCATGAACGCCTTACGGTCGTCGCCCTTCTTGTCACCGGCCTGCTTGTTACAGTCGGCCATTTTGGTTTGCTGGCTGTTCTCTGCGAACACCGGCGAAACGAGGACAGCGCCCAGCACCAGCGTGGCGATAGCGGATTGGATTTTCATGTGACACTCCATCGGTGGTGAAAACGTTTTTGGTCGTTCATGCGCGCGGGCGTCAACCGTATCCAGGACCCTCGGCACGTCCATTATGGCAAATGCTGTCTGCCAGAACGGCTAAAAGCGCATTCCGGTTGACAGGCGCTCACGCTGGTTTTCCCTTACGTGGCGGGGACTGACGGCGGATTGGAGTATCCAGTGGCGAATGGCGCGAGCGTGGAATGATGTTATGCATTCCAGATTAAATGCATGAAGCAAATTCAAACGAATTAGCACCAAGCTATTCCACAAGATTGATGAAAAATTAACACAAACTTTGCGCATTGCTGCACACGCAATTGAATTGTAATTCGGCAGGAAATTCCACCGCCCAACATATGGGTAATATCGACCAGGATGCGTGCCGCCCGTTGCGTCGCTGGTCTGCTCTCACACCGGCCAAGGAGGCTCGCCATGCACTATCTGTTGATGTACGACCTGGTGTCCGACTATCTCGAACGGCGCGCCGCGTATCGCGATGAGCATCTGAAGCTCGCGTGGGCCGCCACGGAGCGCGGCGAGCTGCTGCTGGCCGGCGCGCTGGCCGAGCGCACCGACACCGCCATGCTACTCTTTCAAGGCGACTCTGCCGCTGCCGCCGAAGCCTTTGCCAAGGCCGATCCGTATGTACTCGCCGGTCTCGTGACACGCTGGCGCGTGCGTCAATGGACGACAGTGGTGGGCGAGGGCGCGGCGAACCCGGTGCGCTAAAACCTGGTCTATCGGTTGTATCGGTGGAGTGTCGAGCGGCGAAACCGGTCGCTCACTCAATGCTCCCGCGTCGTTCAGGCCGCGCTATTTTCACCGCGTTGATGCACTGCACATAGCGTGTTCAGCGCTGCTTCCCGCGCCTTGGTCGATTGGCCAAAGCCGAGCCAAAATGCATCGAAATCCTGTGTCAGACGGACGACGGATTCAAAAAAGTTATTCGCCCGTGATGCATTTTGGTTGTGCGGTGCAATAGCGTCATTTCGCCGCCGAAAGCGACCGGACTTTTGTGACGGCATTGCGAGAAAAGACGCAGCAAAAAGGACAAGTTTGTTTCCATCCGTAACACTTGTCTCATTCATATTCACGGAAACCCTGGGGATGGTATGCTTCGTGCACAAATTCTCCCATGCACGAGTGAGACCACGTTTTGTGCTTCGCAATAGGGACAAACCGCACTAAGTCGGGGCGGTATTGACCAGCCAACAGAACGTACAAAACATATTTGTGCAACCGAGGCCTGCACACGGGTCGTGACAGTTGAATCCGTGGCAGTCCAAAGCCGCAGCCCGGCCAGGCTGCGTGGAGAAAACCCAATGTTTTTCGATGAGCTAAGCAATGACGAATGGGCGCTGCTGGCAGCGCTTGTTTCAGATGAGCCGGCCGTCCGTCTAAACCGACGCGGCCGGCCCCGCGCCGAACCACGCATCGTGGCGAATGCCGTCCTGTGGATTCTGACAACCGGTGAACCCTGGTCGAAACTGCCAGGGCGCTACCCGTCTGGTCCGACTTGCCGGCGCCGTTTTGAAGAGTGGCAGTTGAACGGCACGCTGCTGGAGATGGTTCGGCTGTTGTCGCAAACCGGGCGCACCTTTGCGTACGTCCCCCAACCGGCGCCGCCCGTCGCGGCCAAACCCGCGGCACCGGTAGCGGAAACCCCCAGCGTGCGCGACGAGCATCCGCGTGGCGTGTCCTGGAGAAGCCCCGAGTCGTGGCAAGCGCCCGGCGGCATGTCGAATAGCCTGAGCAGTTGGCGTTCGGCCGATCCGATCGCCGATATCACGCGCCAGTTGTCCGGCGTCGCGAATGTGCCGCCGGTGTCTCGTGCGCCAGCGGCACCCGTCGCAGCGCCCGCACGGCATGTCGTGCGGGCCGGCTTGCCGCGCCCGGATGAAGCGCGCGCGGTAGGCGCGGCCATGCATGGTTTGAATTCGGCCGTCGCTTCGGCGCGCGGCACGCCTGTGCCTGACGATCGGCGCAGTCCGTTGTCGATGAGCCTCGCGCCCCGCGGCACGGAAATCCTCGACCGGCGTGGCTATGTGATTTACGTCGCGGCCGAGCAGGTGCCTAACGCCATGTATCGCGCGTGGGCGGAAATCATGAAGGACGGCAAACGCGTCGAGCGTTCTGGCCTCGTCGGCCCGCGCTTTGAGCAAGCCGAGGCGGCGGAGCAATACGCGCTCGACTGGGCGCGGCAGTGGATCGACCGCGAATGCCTCACGTTGGCGGCAGCGGCGCAATCCGCGGCTGCGGCACAAGCATCCGCTCAAGCGCCGGCTCATGTCTCAGCGAACCCTGCGCCCACGGCGGCTCGTCCGTTGCCTGCCTTGCGCCATGTGCCCGAACCAGTCGCGGCCAATCACGGCGCGCCGTTGCATGGACCGCTCAACGCATTCCGTGGTCCGTTGCGCCGTTATCCCGGCGAACCGGCCGCTGCCACGGCGGCGACCGAGAACAGTGCATCCGATCGTTATCCGTCGTACACAGAACTCATCTCCCACGCGGGGTGAGCACAGCAGTTCCCCGCGGCCGGTAGGAGCAACCGCCGCAGGTTCCCGTTTCATTCGTTGTGACATTCGCTGTGATTCACTGGTGTTATCAGAAGGACGCCGTTCACCGACGCCCCTCGTCCACGCGCGTTACTGACGTCCGTAGGTGTCGTCGAAACGCACGATGTCGTCCTCGCCGAGATACGAACCGGACTGGACCTCGATCATTTCGAGCGGCATCTTGCCCGGATTCTCGAGACGGTGGGTGACACCCAGCGGAATATAGGCCGATTCGTTTTCGGAGACGATAAAGCGCTCTTCACCGCGCGTGACGAGCGCCGTGCCGCGCACGACGATCCAATGTTCGGCGCGGTGATGATGCATTTGCAGCGAGAGCCGCGCACCCGGTTTCACCACGATCCGTTTGACCTGGAAGCGCTCGCCGGTGTCGACGGAATCGTAGTTGCCCCACGGGCGATGCACCTTGCGATGGTTGGCCGCCTCCAGCCCACCGTCGTTGCGAATCCGGCCCACGATCTTCTTGACGTCCTGCACGCGCGACTTGTCGGCGACCAGAATGGCGTCGGCCGTTTCCACCACCACGAGATCGTGCGTGCCCACGCAGGCGATCAGGCGTCCTTCCGAATGCGCGAAGGTCGAGGCCGCGCCTTCGAACATCACGCGCCCACGGCCCACGTTCTGATCGGCGTCCTTATCCGAGATGTCCCAGATCGCGTCCCACGAACCCACGTCGGACCAGCCGGCCTGCAACGGCACGACCACGCCCGAGGCGGCGCTTTGATCATTGCCGAGTTGCTCCATCACCGCGTAGTCGATCGAATTCGACGGCGATGCGCTGAACGCGTCGCGTTGCAGCCGGAAGAAGTCGCCGTCCGCCTTGCCGCCCGCGAAGGCCGCATCGCAGGCTTCGTAAATGGCCGGCTGGAAATGGCGGATCGCCTTCAGCCAGGTCGACGCGCGCATGATGAAGATGCCGCTATTCCACCAGTACTCCTTCGATTCGATATATCGCTGCGCGAGCTCCAGATGCGGCTTCTCGACGAAGCGATCGAGTTTGTGCGCGCCGACCTTGCCGGTCACTTCCGCGTCGGCGGTTTGCGTGTCGTTAGTCGTGCCAAGCGCCGCGCCAATGCGAATGTAGCCGTACCCCGTTTCCGCGCGCGTCGGCACGATACCCATCGTGACGATATGACCGGCCGCCGCATGCTGCACGCCGGCGGCCACGGCCGCGTGAAAGCCGTCGATGTCGGTGACCGCGTGATCGGCGGGCATCACGACCATGATGCCGTCTTCGTCCTGCGCGGCGACCGAGAGGGCGGCCACCGTGAGTGCCGGCGCCGTGTCGCGGCCGGCGGGTTCGAGAATCAGCCGGGTCGGCTTGCCGCTCGTGCGCAATTGCTCGGCGGTGGTGAAGCGTTGTTCTTCATTGGCCACCACGACGAGTTGCTCGGTGAGCGGATAGCCGGCCTCGAGTCCCTCGAGACGGCGCGTGGTGGATTGCAGCAGCGAATCGTCGCCGAGCAGGCCGATCAACTGTTTCGGATGCTGTTCGCGCGACATCGGCCACAACCGCGTGCCGGAGCCGCCCGCCAGAATCACGGGATGAACCTTGAGCTTGACGTTCAGGGACTTGACTTGCGTGGACCGGGTGTCGGCGGGCGTGGCCGTGACCGGAGCTGTCATGATGGACTCCTCGAGGCTGGGTGAATGCGTCGAGTTTTATCACGAACTCAGGAATCAATAAAAGCGCGTTAAATAGAAACTATATAAAATGCCTAATAAATTTCTCCATTTCGTGAAGAAAAAATGTCCCGATAATTTTTTAAAAAGAAAAATTACGCGAAAAAAATAGCCGGCTATTTTTTTATCGCCATTCATGCCGCAGAATGATGACGGAAGGCGCGGCGTAAGCTTCGTAGGAAAACACTCGCAAAGTACGAGATTGGCTTACATCAAGGCTTGCAGGATGCCTGTCAAACGCAGAATCCGGTAACAATTGCCGAACAAAATTCAGAAAAAATGCCGAAACATTGACCGATACAATTTGAGATTTTTTGCGGTCTTGCAGTGGGAATTTTAATATCGCTTTATCTATACCTGTACAAGGGTATTCACTCATTCCGACACAGGTTTCCCAATCCGGCTGTTCAGGCAGTTTTTTTGGGCGGGAAACAGAAGGGCAATTAGCACCGGTTCAAACAGTTACGCGTCGCGCATGGAATTGCATGACGCGGTTACCGGCGTTGTGCGTCCCATCGCCGGACTGGATTTCAACCAACCAACGGATGGCACTTGACTGACGAACTGAGGGGCAGCGCATGCTGAGCGTTCTATCGAGAATCATCGACATCGCCATGGTCGCGCTCGGCGCCGCCATCGCGACGGCCGTGCACAGCGGGAAAGTCGTGTGGCTGGACGATATGCAAAGCGTCTCGCTCGCATTCGACTGCCTGCTGGTGGTGGTGTTTTTCCCTGCGCTCGGGATCTATCAGTCGTGGCGCGGCAAGCCGCTGTACGACCTGCTGTGCCGCGTGGCGGGCGGCTGGCTGCTGGTGGAAGTCACCGGCGTGCTGATCAGCTTCAGCCTGCACCGCTCGGACAGCCTGTCGCGGCTGTGGCTCGTCTATTGGGCCGTGGCCACGATCGTGCTGCTGATCGTCACCAAGGTGATCGTCTATTCGATTCTGCGCGGACTGCGCCGCGAAGGCTTCAATCAGCGCGCGGTGGCGATCGTCGGCGGCGCGCCGTATGGGCGCTTTCTGATTCAGCAGATGCGCAGCCGTCCGGACGCGGGCTTCTCGCCGGTCGTGGTGTTCGATGAAGACAGCACGATCAATCACTACGAAGACCCGGATGCGGGTGAGGTGATCGAAGGCGTGCCGGTCGAGCGTGACTATCAACGCATGCTGCATCTCGTGCGCCAGCGCGCGATCCGTGAACTGTGGCTGGCGCTGCCGATCTCGAAGGAGAAAGCGATCCATCGCTTCGTGATGGATCTGCGCAACGACTTCGTGAACATCCGCTTCATTCCGGACGTGCGCAGCCTGACGCTCTTCAATCAGCCGATGGTCGATCTGCTCGGCGTGCCGGCGATCAATCTTGCCGCCTCGCCGATCACGGATCTGCGCGTGCTGCCCAAGCGCGTGTTCGATCGTCTGTTCGCGCTGGCCGCGTTGACCGCGCTCGCGCCGGTAATGCTGGTGATCGCCGCCGCGGTGAAGCTGAACTCGCCGGGCCCGGTGTTCTTCCGGCAAAAGCGCAAAGGCATCGACGGCAATCAGTTCGAGATCTACAAGTTCCGCTCGATGAAGATGCACAAGGAAGAGCACGGCAAGATCACCCAGGCCACGCGGCGCGATCCGCGCATCACCGCGGTCGGCGCGTTCCTGCGGCGCACCAGTCTCGACGAGTTGCCGCAGTTCATCAACGTGTTGCGCGGCGAGATGTCGGTGGTTGGCCCGCGTCCGCATGCGCTCGAACACGACGACATCTACAAGGATCTGGTGAAGGGCTACATGCACCGTTACCGGATCAAGCCGGGCATCACCGGGTGGGCGCAGATCAACGGCTATCGCGGCGAAACCGACCGCATCGAAAAGATGATGGGCCGCGTCAAGCTCGATCTGTACTACATGCAGCACTGGACCTTCTGGCTCGACATCAAGATCGTCGTGCTGACGCTGTGGAAAGGCTTCGTCGGCAGCAACGCTTACTAAGCTCCTTTCCCAATCAACTCAATTCTGCGAGGTGTAATACATGAACCTGACGATCATCGGTAGTGGCTACGTAGGCCTCGTGACGGGCGCATGTCTGGCCGACATCGGCCACGATGTGTTCTGTCTCGACGTCGATCAGCGCAAGATCGACGTGCTCAACAACGGCGGCGTGCCGATCCATGAACCGGGTCTGCAGGAGATCATCGCGCGCAATCGCAAGGCCGGCCGCCTGAAGTTCTCGACCGACGTCGAAGCCGCGGTCGCGCATGGCGAAATCCAGTTCATCGCGGTCGGCACGCCGTCCGACGAGGACGGCTCCGCCGACCTGCAATACGTGCTCGCCGCCGCCCGCAACATCGGCCGCCATATGACGGGCTTCAAGGTGATCGTCGACAAATCGACGGTGCCGGTCGGCACGGCCTCGCGCGTGCGCGAAGTGATCGCCGCCGAACTCGCCGAACGCAATGCCGCGCACATGTTCTCGGTGGTGTCGAATCCCGAATTCCTGAAAGAAGGCGCGGCGGTGGAAGACTTCACGCGGCCCGATCGCATCGTGCTTGGTTGCGACGAGGACGTGCCGGGCGAGAAAGCGCGCGACCTGATGAAGCGCCTCTACGCGCCGTTCAACCGCAATCGCGAACGCACGCTGTATATGGACGTGCGCTCGGCCGAATTCACCAAGTACGCGGCCAACGCGATGCTCGCCACGCGCATTTCGTACATGAACGAACTCGCGAATCTGGCCGACCGCGTCGGCGCGGATATCGAGGCCGTGCGTCGCGGCATCGGTTCCGATCCGCGCATCGGCTACGACTTCCTGTATGCCGGTTGCGGCTACGGCGGCTCGTGCTTCCCGAAGGACGTGCAGGCGCTGATCCGCACGGCCGCCGATCACAAGGCGAATCTGCGTATTCTCGAAGCGGTCGAAGCGGTCAACGACACGCAGAAGAAAGTGCTCGCGAACAAGATCGTCGCGCGGCTGGGCGAAGACCTGTCGGACCGCACCTTCGGCGTGTGGGGCCTTGCCTTCAAGCCGAACACCGACGACATGCGCGAAGCGCCGAGCCGTCCGCTGATCGCCGAGCTGCTGCGCCGCGGCGCGCGCGTGAAAGCGTACGACCCGGTCGCGATCGACGAATCGAAGCGCGTGTTCGCGCTGGACCTGAAGGACGTGCCGCAACAGCACGCGCGCCTCGAGTTCGTGAAGGAAGAGATGGAAGCCGCCGAAGGCGCCGACGCGTTGGTGATCCTCACCGAGTGGAAGGCGTTCAAGAGCCCGGACTTCGACTCGCTCAAGCGGATCCTCAAGACACCGCTGATTTTCGACGGCCGCAACCT
Organism: Paraburkholderia sp. RL17-347-BIC-D; assembly: GCF_046027915.1. Classification (NCBI taxonomy): domain Bacteria; kingdom Pseudomonadati; phylum Pseudomonadota; class Betaproteobacteria; order Burkholderiales; family Burkholderiaceae; genus Paraburkholderia; species Paraburkholderia sp. RL17-347-BIC-D. The sequence continues at coordinate 60,992 of NZ_JARESS010000005.1, read as the reverse complement.
GTACGAACCGGACGCGCTGCTCGAGCTCGGTATCGAGTATCACGCGATCGGCCGTCAGCACGCGCTGCGCATCGCGCCTGCGAAGGTCGGCACGAACGGCTTGCCGCTCGCGCAGGAAGAAACGGCGGACGCAGCCGAAGCCGGCCGCTGATCCGCTGCCAACGCATCGACAAGCCGTTATCACGGAGCCCGCCATGTTCGCCAACGTTCTGATCGTCTGCCACGCAAACGTCTGCCGTTCGCCCGCCGCCGAAATGCTGTTCAAGGCCCGGCAGGGCGCGGCGTCGCGTTCGCAGGCGGCGCCGATCGCGTTTCATTCGGCGGGCATCCGGGCCGTGAACGGCCACGGCATGGACCCGGTCATGCAACGCCTGCTCGCCGAGCAGGGCGTTGCCTCGGGCATCCACTACTCGCGGCGTCTTGACCGGCAACTCGTGCGCGACGCCGATCTGGTGCTGGTCACCGAGCGCGCGCAGGTGAGCGACGTCGAAGCGCTCGATCCGGCCTCGCGCGGCAAGGTCTATCCGCTCGGCAAGTGGGAAGCGGATTCCGACGTCGCCGATCCGCACGGCGGTGCGGAAACCGCTTATAGGGAGAGTCTCGTGCTCATCGAACATCTGGTCATGGGATGGCTGAAGAAAATATGCTGATGAAAAAACTCACTGCACACTCATTCGCGAACGGCAAGTCGACGCATTTCAACTCGAAACTTGCCGCCACGCTTTTGCTGACGTCCTTTCTGTCGGCCTGCGCCACCGCACCTGGCAATTACCTCGATACGTCCCGTCTGAAAGACGACGGCCAGCACGACAGCCAGCCCGCGGAAACCTATCCGGTCCATGTGATCGATGCCGCTGTCGTGACCGCGCAGGCGCAAGCCGCCGCCGCGAAGACCCAGGTGCTGCCGACCTCGACCCTGAGCGACCCGTCGCAGTACGTATACCGGCTCTCGCCGCAGGACATTCTCGGCATCACCGTGTGGGACCACCCTGAATTGACCACCCCGCAGGGCAGCACGCTGTCGGCGGGCGGCAACACCACGCAGTCGATCGGCGGCGCCTTGCAGCAGCCGTACACGGCCGCGCTGCCGGGCCAGGCCGATCCGTACGGCCAGACCATCGCGGCCGACGGCACGATCTTTTTCCCGTTCGTCGGCCGTATTCGGGCCGCCGGCAAAACCGTCGGTGAGTTGCGCGATCAATTGAGCTCCGGCCTCGTGCGCTATATCCGCAATCCGCAGGTCGACGTGCGCGTGCTGTCGTACCGCGGCCAGAAGGTGCAGGTGACCGGCGAAGTGAAGACGCCGGGCCCGCTCGCGGTGAGCGACGTGCCGCTCACGCTGGTCGACGCGATCACGCGCTCGGGCGGCACGAACGCGGACGCCGACATTCAGCGCGTACGTCTCACGCGCAACAACAAACTCTACGTACTCGACGCCGACCGCATGCTCGATCGCGGCGACACCACGCAGAACGTGATGCTGCAAAACGGCGACGTGATCAACGTGCCGGACCGCACCGACAGCCGCGTCTTCGTAATGGGTGAAGTGAAAACGCCGATCCAGTTGCCGATCATCAAGGGCCGGATGACGATCGCCGATGCGCTGACGCAAGGCGGCGGCATTCTCGACACCGATGCCAATCCGCGCCAGATCTTCGTGATGCGCGGCATGAAGGATCACCCGACCACGCCGGACGTGTACCGCCTCGACATGACGCAGCCGGACGCCATCATGCTGTCCTCGCAGTTCCAGTTGCAGCCGCTGGATGTCGTGTATGTGGGCACCGCCGCGTCGACCACCTTCAACCGTGTGTTGCAGCAGGTGTTGCCGAGTGTGCAGACGTTGTTCTACCTGAAGCAGCTGACGCGTTGATCATCTGAACCGCAGTCTGAGCCGTCGTCAGGCCCGCGCCGCGCCGTCCGTGATGGACGCGGCGCGGGACCGAAGCAAACACCGCTGTAACCGATACGGGATCGAATTGTGAGCAACCAAATCTCTCCACACATGGCCGGTCCGATCAAGACCGAAGAAGAGGACGTCGTCCTCGGACAACTGGTGCAGGTGATCCTCGACGACATCTGGTGGCTCATCGCCATCGCCGCGGTGATCGTCGGGATCGCCGGCGCCTATTGTTTTCTCGCCAAGCCGATCTATTCGGCGGATGCGCATGTGCGGGTCGAGCAATCCGACAACACGTCGCAGGCGCTCACGCAGACGCAGACCGGTGCGGCCATCACCACCGGCTCGACCTCGCTGCCGACCGACGCCGAGATCGAAATCATCAAGAGCCGCGGCGTGGTCGGCCCTGTCGTGCAGCAACTGAAGCTGAACTTCAGCGTCACGCCGAAGACGCTGCCGCTTCTGGGCAGCATCGCCGCGCGCATGGCGACGCCGGGTCAGCCGGCGCGTCCGTGGCTGGGTCTGTCGTCGTACGCATGGGGCGGTGAAGAGGCCGACGTCGATTCGATCGACGTGATCCCCGCGCTGGAAGGTCAGAAGCTGACCATGAAGGTGATCGACGACCAGCACTACAGCCTGTATGCGCAGAACGGTTCGCTGCTGCTGCGCGGTCTCGTCGGCCAGCAGGAGCAGGGCGGCGGCGTGACCATCATGGTCAATAAACTGGTGGCGCGGCCGGGCGAGGAATTCACGGTGATGCGCGCCAACGACCTCGACGCGATCTCCGCGTTCCAGTCGGCCATCACGGTGCAGGAGCAAGGCAAGCAGACCGGCGTGATCCAGATCTCGCTGGAAGACAAGAGCCCTGAGCATGCCGCGCTGGTCGCCAACGCGCTCGCACAGTCGTATGTGCGCCAGCACGTGCTGAACAAGCAGGCCGACGCCAGCAAGATGCTCGACTTCCTGAAGAGCGAGGAGCCGCGCCTGAAGTCCGATCTCGAACGCGCCGAAGCCGCCCTGACCGCGTATCAGCGCCAGTCCGGCTCGATCAACGCGAGCGACGAGGCCAAGGTGTACCTCGAAGGCAGCGTGCAGTACGAGCAGCAGATCGCCGGCTTGCGTCTGCAGATGGCGCAGCTCACCGAGCGCTACGGCGACGACCATCCGATGCTGGTGGCCGCGCGTGAGCAGATGGCCGAATTACAGGCGCAGCGCACCAAATACGCCGACCGCTTCCGCGATCTGCCGGCCACCGAAGTGAAGGCCGTGCAGTTGCAGCGCGACGCCAAGGTGGCGGAAGACATCTACGTGCTGCTGCTTAACCGCGTGCAGGAGTTGTCGGTGCAGAAGGCCGGCACCGGCGGCAACGTGCATATCGTCGACGCCGCGCTGCGTCCGGGCGTGCCGGTCAAGCCGAAGAAGGCGCTGATCCTGTCGGCGGCGGTGATTCTCGGGCTGATCGCGGGCACCGGCTTCGTGTTCCTGCGCCGCAATATGTTCAAGGGTATCGACGACCCCGATCACATCGAGCGCGCGTTCCATCTGCCGGTGTTCGGCCTCGTGCCGCTCTCCGCCGAACAGGGCGTGCTCGAAGCCAGCTTCCTGCGCGGCGGCGAGCGTCTGCGCTCGGTGCTGGCGAATGCGCGGCCCAAGGACGTCACGGTCGAAAGCCTGCGCAGCCTGCGCACCTCCATGCAGTTCACGCTGCTGGACGCGAAGAACCGCATCGTCATGCTGACCGGCCCGATGGCGGGCGTCGGCAAGAGCTTCCTGACGGTCAATCTGGCGGTGCTGCTCGCGAACTCGGGCAAGCGTGTGCTGATGATCGACGGCGACATGCGCCGCGGTGTGCTCGAACGCTATCTGGGCGGTGCGCCGGATAACGGCCTGTCCGAATTGCTGAGCGGCCAGATCTCGCTGGAAGAAGCGATCCGCAGCTCGCAGGTCGACGGCCTGAGCTTCATTTCGTGCGGCCGCCGTCCGCCGAATCCGTCGGAACTGCTGATGTCGCCGCGTCTGCCGCAGTACCTCGAAGGCCTCGCCAAGCGCTACGACGTGATCATGATCGACACGCCGCCGGTGCTGGCCGTGACCGATGCGTCGATCATCGGCGCGTATGCCGGATCGACCTTCTTCGTGATGCGCTCGGGCGTGCACAGCGAAGGCGAAATCAACGATGCGTTGAAGCGTCTGCGCGCGGCCGGCGTGCACGTGCAGGGCGGCATTTTCAACGGCATGCCGGCCCGCTCGCGCGGCGGCTACGACCGTGGCTACGCGGCGGTTCAGGAATACCTGAGCACCTGAGCCCGCAGGTTTGCGGATGCATTCCGAACCTCGCGCAACGACGACTAAAAAGGACATCACGATGAAAGTGACGGTACTGGTTCCGACATACCGCCGCCCGGCCGATCTGGCGCGCTGCCTCGCGGCGCTGCAACGGCAGTCGCGGCTGCCTGACGAAGTGGTGGTGGTGGCCCGCGCCGACGACGAAGCGACCCACGCGTGCCTGCGCGATCCGGCCGTGCCGGGCGCGCTGCCGCTCTCGGTGGCGCTGGTCGAAGCGCCCGGCCAGGTCGCGGCTCTGAATCGCGGTCTGGACGCCGCGCGCGGCGACGTGATCGCGATCACCGACGACGACGCCGCGCCGCACGCCGACTGGGTCGAACGCATTGCGGCCGCGTTCGCCGGCGACGCGCGCCTCGGCGCGCTCGGCGGACGCGACTGGGTGCACGAGAAAGGCCGCGTGCTGGACGGCGAGCGGCCGCTGGTGGGCAAGGTCACGGCGCACGGCAAGATCATCGGCAATCATCATCTGGGCGTTGGCGGCGCGCGCGAAGTCGACATTCTGAAGGGCGCGAATATGAGCTACCGCCGCGAGGCGGTGCGCACCATCCGCTTCGACGCGCGCCTGCGCGGCGCCGGCGCGCAGGTCCACAACGACATGGCGTTCAGCCTCGCCGTGAGAAACGCCGGCTGGAAGCTGATGTACGACCCGCGCGTGGCGGTCGATCACTTTCCCGCCGAGCGTTTCGACGACGACCGGCGCGACGCGCAAACCATGGCGGCCTTGCGTAACGCCGCCTTCAACTTCCATCTGATCCTGCGCGACCAGTTGCCGCCGCTGCACCGCGAAACCGCCTGGTGGTGGTGGACGCTGGTCGGCACGCGCGTTTATCCGGGGCTCACGCACGCGGCGCTCGCGCTGCTCTCGAAGCAGGCCGGCCTGAAGCTGACGCGCTGGCGCGCCGTGCGCAGCGGTGCGCACGAGGCGCGTCGCGCGCTGTCACGCGCCGCGTGATCGCTCTGGCTCGCACCACGTCCCGCACGTTCGCGCATCGGCGCACGGCCCGCGTCAGGGCCGCCGATGCCCCTTTCCACCGGCAGAGCGGAGTGTCTGCATGAGTACGAAAGTTCACGTTCATCTGTTTTACGGCGCCGACCCGCGCTTTTATCGACAGGGCGACGACATTGGCTGTCTGTATGGCTATCACCACGCGGAATCCGACGCGTTCAAGCTCACCTATTCGCAGGATGCCCGCGAAGGCAAGCCGGTGCGCCTGCTGCGCCGCGCGCTGAAGGCGGCGCTCGGATTCGACTTCATCCATACGTGGCGCAACCGCGCCGAGATGCTGCGCTCGGACGTGATCTGGACGCACACGGAACAGGAATGGCTCTCCGCGGCCCTCATGCTGCTGCTGAGCGGCCGCAAGGCGGGCGCCGACGCCTCGCCCTTGCTGCTCGCGCAAAGCGTGTGGCTGCTCGATAAATGGCCTTCCTACGGCATTCTGCGCAGCTGGTTGTATCGCAAGCTGATGACGCGCGCGGATCAGCTCACCACCCTCGCCAGCGAAAACGCCGAACTGTGCCGGCGCTATTTCGATCGCGACGCCAAACCGCTGCTCTATGGCCTGAACACGCGCGACTTTCCGGTCAAAACACCGGCCGAATGGGCGCCGCACACGCCGATCCGCATTGCAGCGATCGGCAACGACCGCGACCGCGATTGGGAGACGCTCATCAAGGCGTTCGGCAACGACGCCCGCTACACGGTAAAGCTCGCGACACGTCGCCGGATTCCCGCGTCGCTGCGCGCGCCGAATGTCGAGATCGCACTGTTCTCCGGCATCAAGAAGCAACACGAACTGTACGACTGGGCCGACGTGATCGTCGTGCCCTTGCGGCCGAATTCGCACGCCTCGGGCATCACCGTGATGCTCGAAGCAGCGGCGGTCGGCAAGCCGATGGTGGTCACGAATGTGGGCGCGTTGCAGGATTATTTTCCGGCGGCCGAGGCGTCCTATATCCCGCCGTTCAATCCGCAGGCATTGCGTGAAGCGGTCGACCAGCTCGCCGCCGCGCCGCTGGACGCGCTGCGCCAGGCGCAAGCGGCCGCCGCCGGCCTGCTGTCGCGCGACCTGACCACGCAGCACTACGCGATGCAGCACGTGCGGATCACGCAGGAGATGCTGCGCGCGCGCGCCTCGTCACGCGTGCGCTCGGCGGCCGGCATGACGACGGCGGCGGGCGTGTCCGACGCTGAGCGGCCGGCGCGGCAGTCGCGCGGAGGTCTCTGAACGATGTCGACGATTGCGCGAAGCGCCGATAGCGTGAACGGCACCGGACGGGCGCCGTCCCGCGGCCGCAAGGAATGGCTGCCGGAGGCTTTGCTGTGGTTCGTCACGACGCTGCTGATCGGCGCGCATCAGGGCACGGTGCTCACGCTCGCGTTTCCGATGCTCGCGATCCTCACGGGCCTGTGGCTCTATTTCAAGAGCCCGGCGCGCTATATCGGCTTCATGTGGTGGCTGTGGTTCCTGAGCCCGGAAGTGCGGCGTCTGGCCGACTGGTCCAAGGGTTCGTTCACGCCGACCAGCCTGATCCAGGTCGCGCCGCTCGCGGTCACGATGATCAGCGCGCTGTCGCTCCTGCGCTACTACAAACTGCTGGCGCAACGGCGCGGCCTGCCGGTGCTGCTGATCCTGCTCGGGCTCATCTATGCGTTCCTCGTGGGCGTGATGTCGAGCGGGCCGCTCGCGGCCACTTACGACCTGGCGAACTGGCTGTATCCGATCCTGATCGGCTTTCACATCATGGCGAACACGCGCCAGTATCCGCAGTACCGCGACACCATCGTCAACACGTTCATCTGGGGCATGCTGGTGATGGGCGGCTACGGTCTGGTGCAGTTCTTCATCATGCCGCAGTGGGACGCGCTGTGGATGCTCGGCTCGCAGATGAACTCGCAAGGCGACCCGGTGCCGATGGGCGTGCGCGTGTTCAGCACGATGAACTCGTCGGGACCGTTCGCCTTCGCGATGATGGGCGCGATGGTGTTCGTCATGGCGGCCACGCACCGGGTGCGCTGGGTCGCGGCGGCGCTGGGTTTTTTCGCATTCGCGCTGAGCCTCGTGCGCTCGACGTGGGGCGGCTGGGTCATCGCGTTGCTGATTCAGCTCGTCAAATCGAACAACAAGGTGCGGGTGCGCATCGTCGCCAGCGCGGTGCTGTTGGCGGGGCTGTGCGTGCCGCTGCTGGCGGTCGGTCCGGTGGCCGAGCGGATGCAGGCGCGTCTCACGACTATCGTCAACCTGAACGACGACCAGAGCTACGCCGCCCGTAACGAGTTCTACGCGACCTTCGCTAAAACGGCCTTCACCGACGTGTCGGGCGAAGGCATGGGCGCCACCGGCACCTCCACCAAGCTCTCGAACGACGGCGGCCAACTCGGCCAGTACGGCAACTTCGACAGCGGCGTGATGAACATTCCGTTCGTGCTCGGCTGGCCCGGCACGCTGCTCTATATGTCCGGAATCATCTGGCTCGTGACGCGCGCGGTGCTCGCGTCGTTCAAGCTGCGCAACGACAAATTCGTGTCCGCCTGCATGAGCCTGAGCCTCGCGACTTTCGCGATGCTGGTGTTCACCAATTCGCTGGTCGGCACGGGCGGACTGCTGCTTTTCATGGGTGTTTTTTCGATCCTTTCCGCGGTTCATTACGAAAAGATAAACCGCAGACGCACGCTATTTCTCCACGGAGGCACTGATTGAGAGTCGCCATTGTCACGCACGTTGTGCGCCATAACGACGGCCAGGGGCGCGTCAACCACGAGATCGCGCGCGCGGCCCTCGACGAGAACATCGGCGTCACGCTGGTCGCCTCGCACGTCGCGCCGGATCTGCTCGCGCATCCGAACGTCCGCTGGGTGCCGATGAAAATCGGCCGCTGGTGGCCGACCAATCTGCTGCGCCAGCAGGTGTTCGCGTTCAAGAGCGCGATGTGGCTGCGCGCGCATCGCCGCGAATACGACGTGCTGCACGTGAACGGCTTCATCACGTGGATGCCCGCCGACGTCAACACCTCGCACTTCGTGCATAGCGGCTGGTTCGGCAGCAAGTACTATCCGTTCGGGCTCACCAAGGGCGTGTGGTCCGCCTATCAGTCGGTCTATACGCGCTGCAATGCGCTGCTCGAACGCTGGGCCTACCGGCGTTCGAAGGTGATCACGGCCGTGTCGCAAAAGGTCGCCGACGAGATTCACGCGATCGGTCTCACGCCCGATAACCGTGTCGATGTGATCTACAACGGCGTGGATACGCAAGGCTTCGCCGCGGCTACGGGCGACCGGGAGAAATTCGGCCTGCCGAAGGACGCGTTTTTGCTGCTGTTCGTGGGCGACCTGCGCACACCGCGCAAGAACCTCGGCACCGTGCTCGCCGCGCTCAAGTATCTGCCCGAGCACGTGCAGATGGCGGTGGCGGGCTTCCTGCCGGGCAGTCCGTATCCGGAAGAGGCGAAGGCGCTCGGCATTGCGCATCGCGTGCATTTTCTCGGTCTCGTGAAGGAGATGCCGGTGCTGATGCATTCGGTCGACGCCTTCGTGTTTCCGTCGCGCTATGAAGCGATGAGCCTGTCTCTGCTCGAAGCGATGGCGGCGGGCTTGCCGGTGGTCACGGCGCGCACCGCGGGCGGCGCTGAAATCATCACGCCGGAGTGCGGCATCGTGCTCGACGATCCGGACGATCCCAAGGCGCTGGCCCGCGCGGTCGCACGTCTCGCCGACAACCACGTCGAGCGCCGCGCAATGGGCGTCGCCGCCAACGAACTCGCGACCGGCTTCGGCTGGGCGCGCATGGCCGCGCAATACATCGCGCTGTATCGCCAACTCGCGGGGCAGCAGAAGCATCGCCGGCAAAGCGAGGCGGAAGCGGCAGCGGTCGCCAAGACCGACGCGTTGACGCTGAACACGCTGGCCGGTCAGAAGAGCGCGGAATGACGTTGCGGGGTTCATTAACCCGGCTGGCGCATTCATCGCTCAACCATCACAACTCTCAAAACGCACAGGGGTCACAACCATGACGACGAGTTCTATCAAATCGCTGCAGATCGGGATGCACTGGTTCCCCGAGCGCGCGGGCGGCCTCGACCGCATGTACTACTCGCTGGTCGGCGCGTTGCCTGGCGCGGGCGTCGCGGTGCGCGGCGTAGTGGCCGGCTCGCCCAAAGTGGCCGCCGACACCGGCGGCGCGATCAACGGCTTCGGCTCCGCCGCGCAATCGCTGCCTTTGCGGCTGATGGCGGCGCGCCGCGCACTGCGCCAGGAAATCAGCACGTCGCGCCCCGACGTGATTTCCTCGCACTTCGCGCTCTATACCTTTCCGGGTCTCGACGTGACGCGCGGCATACCGCAGGTCTCGCACTTTCAGGGGCCGTGGGCCGACGAGAGTCACGTGGAAGGCGCCGATTCGCTCGGCCAGCGCGCCAAGCGCTATCTGGAACAATCGGTCTATGCGCGCTCGTCGCGGCTGATCGTGCTGTCCGAGGCGTTCGGCAAGATTCTGACCTCGCGCTATCGCATCGCGCCGGACCGTGTGCGCGTGGTGCCCGGGTGCGTCGATGTCGAGCAGTTCAATCTGCCGATCTCGCCCGCTGAGGCGCGTCTGAAGCTGCAATTGCCGCAAGACCGGCCGATCGTGCTGGCGGTGCGGCGTCTGGTGCGCCGCATGGGTCTCGAGGATCTGATCGATGCGGTGAAGCTGCTCAAGCGCAGCTCGCCCGATGTGTTGCTGCTGATCGCCGGCAAAGGGCGGCTCGAGGGCGAACTGCAGGCGCGCATCACCGAGGCGGGTCTGGAGGACAACGTGAAGCTGCTGGGTTTCGTGCCCGACCAGCATCTGGCGGCGCTGTACCGCGCGGCGAATATCAGCGTCGTGCCGACGGTGGCGCTGGAAGGCTTTGGCCTTATCACGGTCGAGTCGCTGGCCTCGGGTACGCCGGTACTGGTCACGCCCGTGGGCGGCTTGCCTGAGGCGGTGGCGGGTTTGTCGCCGAATCTGGTGCTGCCGGAGACGGGCGCGAAAGCCATCGCGGATGGACTCGCGGGCGCGCTCAACGGCACGCTGAAATTGCCCGATGCCGATGCATGCCGCCGCTATGCGCGCGAGAACTTCGATAACTCGGTGATCGCGAAGCGGGTGGCTTCGGTGTATAGCGAGGCGATTGCGGCGCGTGGGGTGCACTGAGCCAGACGTGAACTACGCTCGTGGCACGATGAAATAAAAAAGACGCGGAGCCTCGATCATCAGGATCAGGCTCCGCGTCTTTTTTTGCATGGAAGATACGCGACCGTGGCCGCGCATCTTCGTTGGGGATCAGAACGTCTCGTGATGCTCGTTGCGTCCGAGATCCGCATGAACCATCATGTGGCACAACTGCTCCAGCGTGGTTTCCGGCTTCCAGCCGAGTTTTTCGTGAGCCTTGTCGGCGCAGCCGATCAGCAGGTCCACTTCGGCCGGGCGATAGAACTTCGGATTCACGCGCACCAGCGTCTTGCCGGTGGCGACGTCGATACCGGATTCGCGCTCTTCCTTGCCCGACCATTCGAGCTGATAGCCCGCTGCCGAAAACGCCATACGCACGAAATCTCGGACCGTTTCGGTGCGGCCGGTGGCGAGCACGAAGGTGTCCGGTTCGTCGGCTTGCAGCATGCGCCACATGCCTTCCACGTATTCGAGCGCGAAGCCCCAGTCGCGCTTGGCGCTCAGGTTGCCAAGCTCGAGCACGTCCTGCTTGCCGAGCTTGATCTTGGCGACGGTGTCGGTGATCTTGCGGGTGACGAATTCGCGGCCACGCAGCGGCGATTCGTGATTGAACAGAATCCCGCTGCTCGCAAAGAGGCCATACGACTCGCGATAGTTGATGGTCGACCAGTGCGCGAACAGCTTGGCGACGCCATACGGGCTGCGCGGATAGAAGGGCGTGTCCTCGCGTTGCGGAACGGCCTGCACGAGGCCGAACATTTCCGACGTCGACGCCTGGTAGTAGCGCGTCTTCGGATTCAGGATACGGATGCCTTCCAGCAGATTCAATGCGCCGATGCCGGTCACTTCGGCGGTGGTCACCGGCTGGTCGAACGAGACGCCCACGAAGCTTTGCGCGGCGAGGTTGTACAGCTCATCGGCTTGCGCGCCTTCGAGCAGGCGCAGCGTCGAGCCGAGGTCGGTCAGATCGTGTTCGACCAGACGCAGATTCGGATGATCGAGCACGCCGAGCTCACGCATGCGCCAGAAATTGACGGAACTCGTGCGCCGGTAAGTGCCGGTCACGATATAGCCCTTGTCGAGCAGCAGTTTGGTCAGATAGGCGCCGTCCTGTCCGGATACGCCGGTGATGATCGCTTTGCGTGGTTGGCTCATAGCTTGCCTTCGAGATTGTTAAAAGAGAAAAAGAAAAAGCAGTCGCGCCGGCTAGGGCGCATTTCATCGGCACACTCGGAAGCGCATCTCAGAAGCACGTTTCGCAAGCATCAAAAAGCACCCAATGCACCCAATGCACGAAACGCACTTGAAAAAGCGTTTCAGGGCGTGCCGTCCAACAGCCGCCGCACCAACGGTTCGACGACCTGAAAATCCTGTTCGGCCTTCAGCCGGTACAAATCCGGCTTGGGATGCGCGCCGTCGGACATCAGCGTCTTCCAGTCCGGCAGACTGCTGATGTAGGCGAACTGGTCGACGAGCGGGATCTGCTGCTCGGCGGCCACGCGGCGCGTCATGGCGACCATCGTCGCGAGCCGCGCGTTGAGCCGGTTGTCGGGCATCGGGTTCGCGGTCTGCAGAACCGGCTGCTTGCCGAGCGCGCGAGCGGTTTTCACGAGCGTCGTTTCGGCTGTGTAGAACTGCTCCGGCGTCTGGTTCTGCATCACTTCGTTGATGCCGTAGTTGATCAGCACGATCTGCGCGGGCGAGGCGGCGAGCCGTTCCCGCCACGGCAACCCGGCCGTCGGGCCGGCGCGGCGAATGCCCGTGCCGTCGCGCAGCTGCGTCGCCATCGTGTTGCCCACGCCGTAGTTCGTGACCAGCACCCGTTCGCCGTGCCGCGCCTGCAATTCATCCTGCAGGTACGCCACGGCGTTCTGCGCCTGCGGACCGCAATGGCCGCCGCTGCAGGTAATGCCGAGCGTCGTCGAGTCGCCGTAGGCCTCGATCAGCACTTGCGATCGCGGGCCCGGCGCCGCGGCGAACGCGGCGGATGCGATGAGCGATGCCGCGGCGCATGCGCTTGCAGCGAGCCGTGCACGGCGCTTCATCCACTTCATGCGCGGCTTTGCGGCGCTTGCGGCGCGGTGCTGACGCCGCCGCCATTGGCGGCCTGCGTCGGCGCATGCGCGTTGCCCGCCGAGCCGAAAATCAGGCGCTTCTCGAACGCGAACCACGTGACGGTGGCGTAGACGAGCGTGATCGCGAGCGCGAGCGCGGCGGTCACGAAGCGGTTCAGATGCAGCGGCCACAGCGCGTACAGCACGCTCAGGTGAATCAGATAAATCGTGTAGCTGATGGTGCCGATATAGACCAGCACGGGATTGCACAGCAGCCGTTTGACGATGCCCTTGCTTTGCAGGGCGATGACCACGACGGAAGTACAAAGCACCAACGAAACGCTGTAGAGCCCGGCGTTCGAGAGCGGCGTATTGGCCGCGCGAAAGCGGGGAAAGTGCAGATGCAGCCACGCGAGTACCGCTAGCGCCGCGACCAATCCCAGCACGGCGACGCCTTTGTAAGGCTCGAGCGCATTACGGTCACGCCGCACGGCCACCGCGAGTAGCGCGCCGGCTGCGAGCAGGTCCATGCGGAACGGCGTCAGGTAATAGATCGGCCAGAACGAATCGAACCAGGGCGTGGCCACCGCGCGCAGCACGGGCACCAGCAGGATCAACGCGGCGGCCACGTAGCCGAGCACGCGCTCGGGCACGAGCAGGATCACGAACGGCCAGACAATGTAGAACTGCTCTTCGACGGCGAGCGACCACAGCACGTTCAGACTGTCGTGACCGCTCTGATTGAGCGCGTCGCCGATATTGGTCGCGAAGAACGCGTACCACTGCCAGTGCTGCGCCCAGCCGAGGCCGAACAGAATCGACGACACCACCATCAGCAGCACGTACGGCGGCAGGATGCGGCGCGCGCGGCGTGCGTAGAAATAGCCGAAATACGACTGCTGACGCGCTTTGCGCTCGAGCAGGATGCCGGTAATCAGAAAGCCGCTCAAAACAAAAAACAGATCGACGCCCATCCACAGCGGCGCTTTCAACGCGTGCTGCGCGAACACGGCGAGCACGGCGATGGCGCGCAAGCCGTCGAGCTGCACGATGCGGCGGGAGTGGGAAGGCGCTAGGGGCAGTGCGCTGGCAGTCATGAACCGTCCATGGTGTGAAGCAGATGGGCCGGGCGAAGGATCGCGCGAGGGTTCCGGGGAACAGGCGCGCTCGCTTCGCATCGCAACGGAAGTGCAATCGATTCTAGGGAAAATAAAATCGTGAAAAAACGGGAATGAATTGGATAAATGAATCAGATTGCAACAGGGTGTTTCGTTATCCATTCGCAATGGATTTTTATGCTTGAGTCGAACGGATGACGGGATATGTAATAAGTGCGGATCGCGTTGCTGCGCATCGGTAAGGATGGGTGCCGAGGGGCGCGTGCGGATGTGCGCCGTACTTGATTTCGTTTTAATCAATTTTTAATGGTTTTCTTTCACAACGCTTAAGGCGTCGAATATTTTTGAATTATTTTCGATTTTCGTCGCGGTGTTTTTTCCGCGTAATGTGAGCCGTGCGGATTGGGTGGCCAAGGACGGCGCGTGGGCTGCGCGCTTCGCTTGCCGCCGGGCCCCCGGACTTGCGGCGGCCGTCCCGTCGACGACGCTCGGTCCGTGCCCCGTTCCGCACGAATCTGTCTCATGTCCTTGCACGGCTTCTAGCGGTTTGCATCACGAGATCGGCCGCGATTCGTAGCGTCATTTCATTGAGTTGTGTTTCCGCGCGAGCCATATTGCCCGCGCGCGGCGCTGATTGGAGGAAATACCTTTGCCCCGTTTCACGTTCAAAAGCTGGCTCGCTGTCTTTGCGTGTGCCGTCGGACTGGCTGCGGGATCGGCCAGTTTCACGGCTCATGCGGAAACCGCGTTGAACGCGAAAACGTCGTGGATCGGCAATACCTTCGGTTTCGGCGACGGCACCTGGGCGCAGATCAACATCACCGCGATTGCGGTGGCGCCGGACGGCAAGGTCTATACGAACGCGCCGTGGGACGAAAGCGGCGCTGAAGCGAGCGTCTATCAGAACGGCAAGATGCTCGGCTTCGCGGGCGGCACGCATGGCTGGGGCAACGGCGGCGGCAACGCGGTCGCGGTGAATCGCAAGTACGCGTTCGTTGCGATCGCGGTCGGCAACGAGAAGGGGCGCCTCGTCGAGCAGGGCGTGTGGCCCGAAAAGGGCAAGCAATGGTTCGGCATCTCGCGCCGGCAGATCGGCGATCCGAAACGCGCCGCGCCGTTCCAGCCCGCCGCGAAAAGCGCCGACCCGCACGCGCAACTGGCGGCCGGCTTCCTGATGATGAACGAAGTGCCGACCGGCACGAGCGCCGAGATCGGCGGCCTCGCGGCGAACGACACCACGTTGTTTGCGGCGAACACCGCGCGCGATCGTATCGAGGTGTACGACGCGGAATCGATGCAGCAGAAAACCACCTGGAGCGTGCATGAGCCGGGCCGACTCGCGCTGGCGCCGGACGGCACGCTGTGGGTGTTGAGCGGCACGCGCAACGACCGTGAGCCGCATGTCGAGCACTACACGGCCGCGGGCAAACGCATCGACGAAAACTTCACGCTGCCTGCCGGAACGATCGCGGTGGATATCGCGGTCGATGCACAAGGCCGCATCCTGATCGCGGATAACGGTCCGCGTCAGCAGGTGCTGTATTTCAGCAAGAACAACGGCCGTTATGCCGAGTCGGGTTCGCTCGGCGAGCGCGGCGGCATTTTCAGCGGCGTCGCCGGCAAGCCGGGCCCGCAGCGTTTCAACGGCCTGACCGGCGTGGGCGTGGATGCGCGCGGCAACGTGTACGTGTCGACCAACGGGATTGGTCCGCGTTACGAGCCGATCGGCGCGGGTCTCGGAGCGACGCTCGAAAGCTATGCGCCCGACGGCAAGCAGAACTGGCAGGTGCAGGGGCTGCTGTTCGTCGACAGCGCGTGGATCGATCCGTCGCGGCCAGACAGCGTCTATACGGGTAATAAGCGCTTCGAACTCGATCTGTCGAAGCCCGCGGGACAGGACTGGAAATACGCGGGCTTTCTGTCGAACCGCTTCAGGTATCCGGACGATCCGGTGTTTCACACCGATCAGTATCCGGGTCTGCCGATCGCCCGCAAACTGAAGGGCCGCACTTTCCTGTATCTCACGGACATGTACGCGGACCATCTGAAGATCTATCGCTTCGACTCGCAGCACGACGGCGAAACGGCGATTCCTTCCGGCTTTATCGCGGGACGCGAGCGCGCGGTGGCCAAGGTGCCGAATGCGCCGCCGGGCGGCGACTGGATCTGGCGCGATGCGAACGGCGACGGCAAGTTCAACACCGACGAATTCACGCTCAATACGAGCGGCACGAAGCTCGCGGGCGGCTGGGGCTGGTGGGTCGACACCGCCGGCGACATCTGGCGCACGCGCGATACCAAGGGCATCTATCGCTTCCGTTTCGGCGGGCTGGATGCGAAGGGCAATCCGGTCTACTCGTATTCGAACATGACGCAGTACCCAGTGCCGCAACCGTTCACGGAATTGCACCGTGCGATTTACGACCCCGACACCGACACGATGTACGTAACGGGCTACACGCCCGACACGCCGGTCGATCGCGGCTTCTGGAAAGAAGTGGGCCGCGTGCTGGTGCGCTACGACAAATGGTCTAGCGGCAATCCGGTGCAGCGCTATGCGATCACGCTGCCGTGGCAGACGCAGAGCAAACCCATCGCCACCATCATCGGCCTCACGGTCGAAGGCCAATACATTTTCGGCGTCGAGCCGGTTGGCGCGGTGCACGTGTGGGACAAGGAAAGCGGCAAGGAGATCGGCGTGATCCGGCCAGGCCCGGAAGTGGGCGGCGCGTCGGGCTGGGTCGATGTGCCGAACGGCATCAGCGCCGCGAAGCGCGCCAATGGCGAGTACCTCGTGTTCGTCGAGGAAGACGCGCGCGGCAAAGTGATGATGTACCGCTGGAAACCGTGACGGCGCTCAGCGCTTCGCAGGTAATCAGCCATCCCAGGTAATGCAGTCAACTCAAGGCATCCGATGGACAAAGGCATTCTCAAGAACGTAGCGATCAACTTTTTCGGGCTGGTGTTGCCGACTTTCGTCTCGCTCGTGACCGTGCCGTCGTATATCAAGCTGCTCGGCGTCGAGCGCTACGGCGTGATCAGCCTCGTGTGGACGCTGATCGGCTACTTCGGGATACTCGATCTCGGCATGAGCATGGCCGCGCAGAATCACATCTCGAAGGCGCGCGCAAGCGGCGACAAGGACGAGAGCGCGCGCGTGTTCTGGAGCGCGACGTGGCTCAATCTCGCGACCGGCGTGATCGGCGGATTGATCATCTATTTCGGCGCGTTTCTCTACACCGCGTATTTCACCAAGGTGTCGCCCGAGCTGCAGCACGAGGTGTATATGGCGCTGCCGTGGCTCGCGGTGGCGATTCCGATCGCCAACGTGTCGTGGGTGTTTGCGGGCGCGATCAACGGCGCGGAACGCTTCGGCGTCTATAACACCAATCAGACCATCGGCACGTTTCTGTTCCAGTTGCTGCCGCTCGGCGCCGCGCTGTGGATGGGCGCGACCTTGCAGAACGTGCTGGCCGCAGCGGTGTTCGCGCGGATCGTGGCCGCGCTGCTGCTGGGCCGCTCCGCGGTGAAAGTGCTGGAGATCCGCCGCATTCTGCCGCCGCAATTCGGCGTGGCGAAGGGGCTTTTCAATTTCGGTGGCTGGATGCTGATTGCGAGCGTCACCACCATGATCGCCGACTCGCTCGATCGCGTGATGCTCGGTACGAGTCTCGGCGCGCGTTTCGTCACGTATTACACGGTGCCGCAAAACCTCGTGACGCGTCTGAATATCGTGCCGACGGCGCTGGTGCGCACGCTGTTTCCAAGGCTCTCCGCAGTCGGACGCGCCGACGCCGACACCATCACCCAGCAGTCGCTCGAATTTCTCAACGGCGTGTTCACACCCGTCGCGCTGGTCGCGATGCTGGTGCTCGAGCCGTTCCTGCACCTGTGGGTCGGCAACGAGATCGCCACCGTGGCGGCGCCGGTGGGCCGCATCATGATCGTCGCCGTGTGGCTCGTCGGCCAGGCGAACGTCACGCGGATTCTGATCCAGTCGCAGGTCAATCCGGCCACGGCCGCGCGCGTCGGTTTGTTCGAATTGCCCCTGTTTGCAGGGGCATTGTGGTTCGGCATCACGCATTTCGGTCTGACCGGCGCGGCGGTGGCCGTGGCCGGCCGGGCGCTGTTCGACTACGCCGTGTTGCTGCGCCTGTCGGCGATTCGCGCGAAGCAGATCGCGCTCGACATGCTCGCCCACCTTGCCTTTCTGCTGGCCAGCCTGTGGCTCGCCAGCTTCCTGCCGAGTCTCGCAATGGCGATTGTTGCCGGCGTATTGATGGTAGGCGCGAATGTCGCCTGGTCGATCACGATGACACCCGCCTTGCGCGATCTTGCGCGTTCACTGCTGTTGCGACTGAATCCGAGGAAAAGCGCATGAACCACGAAGTCCTTGAAGAAGCCGTGCTGCAACCCGCGACGCGCAGCGCACTGGCCGAACTCACCACCGTTCCCGGCGTTCAGGCGCCGCCGCGGCGCGCCGCGTTGCGCGCCGATAAAACAGTGCGCGTTGCGATCGTGCACGACTGGCTCGTCACCTATGCAGGGGCGGAGAAGGTGCTCGAACAGATCGTCGCGTGCTTTCCGGACGCGGATCTGTTCAGTCTCGTCGATTTTCTCGACGACCGCAGCTTTCTGCGTGGCAAGTCCGTCACGACCTCGTTCATCCAGAAGCTGCCGCTCGCGCGCACCAAGTACCGCTCGTATCTGCCGTTGATGCCGCTCGCGATCGAACAGCTCGACGTGTCCGCGTACGACGTGGTGATTTCGAGCAGCCACGCGGTCGCCAAGGGCATTCTGACCGGCCCCGACCAGGTGCATATCAGCTACGTGCATTCGCCGATCCGCTATGCGTGGGACTTGCAGCATCAATATCTCAAGCAGTCGAAGCTGACCAGCGGCCCGAAGTCGGCCATGGCGCGGCTGATTCTGCACTACATGCGCAACTGGGATATCCGCACCTCGAATGCGGTGGATGGTTTCGTCGCCAATTCCGAGTTCATCGCGCGGCGCATCAAGAAGGTCTATCAGCGCGATGCGCAGGTGATCTTTCCGCCGGTCGATGTCGAAGCCTTCGCGCTCTGCACCGACAAGGACGACTTTTATGTGACTGCCTCGCGCATGGTGCCGTACAAGAAGATCGATCTGATCGTCGAGGCGTTCGCGCGCATGCCGGAGCGCAAGCTCGTCGTGATCGGCGACGGTCCCGACATGCAGAAAATCCGCGCGAAAGCGGGGCCGAACGTGGAGATCATGGGCTACCAGCCGTTCAAGGTGCTCAAGGACCGCATGAGCCGCGCCAAGGCCTTCGTGTTCGCCGCGGAAGAAGACTTCGGCATTTCGGTGGTCGAAGCGCAGGCGTGCGGCACGCCGGTGATCGCCTACGGCAAGGGCGGCGCGCTCGAAACCGTACGCGATCTGTCCGAGCCGCGGCCCACCGGCATGTTCTTCGACGAACAGAACGCCGAGTCGATCATCGCCGCGGTCGAGCGTTTCGACGGCCACGTGAAGCGTTTTTCGCCGGTGGATTGCCGCGCGAACGCCGAGCAGTTTTCCGCCGCGCATTTCCGCGAGCGCTTCTTCGCGCATGTGCGGGCGGCTGTGCCGGCGTTGCGTACGGCGACGCTGCCGCCGTACGTGCCGTATAAAGCGCCAACCGTTGCGAACGGTCCGCGCATTCTGGCCGTCGATCAAAGCGGCGTGCTCGGCGGCGCCGAACTGTCGCTGCTGGAAATCGTCAAGGCGTTGCGCTCGCGCATCGAGGTCGTGCTGTTCGACGACGGCCCGTTCCGCACCGCGCTCGCCAAAGCGGGTGTGGCCGTCGACGTGCTGGATGCGGGCGCGCTGCGCCATGTTCGCAAGCAGGGCGGTTCATTGCCGAAGGGCCAGGCGCTCAAGGGCCTGCTGTCGCTCGTGCGCGCCACGGCCAAACGCGCGCGCAAGGTCGACGTGATCTACGCGAACACGCAGCGCGCCATGGTGATCGGCGCGATCGCAGGCAAGCTGGCGCGGCGCCCGGTGGTCTGGCATCTGCGCGATATCGTGAGCCCCGAGCATTTCGGCGGCAAGCAACTGGCGATCATCAAATGGTGCGCGCGTCTGGGCCTCACGCATGTGATCGCCAATTCGGCCGCGTCGGCGCGCGCATTCGCCGAGCTCACGCAGTTCGACGAAAAACGCATCGACGTGGTGTTCAACGGCATTTCCGCCGCGCCGTTCGACGCCTTGCGCCCGGTGCCGCAAGCGACGCTGCGCAAGCGCCTCGGCTTGCCTGAGGATGCGTTTCTGGTCGGCTCGTTCAGCCGCCTCGCACGCTGGAAGGGGCAGCACGTGCTGCTCGAAGCGATGGTGCTCAACCCGCAGATGCATGCGGTGCTAGTGGGCGCGCCGCTCTTTGGCGAGGACCAGTACGAGATCGAACTGCACGCGTTCGTCGCCGCGCACAACCTCGGCGGCCGTGTGCATTTTCTTGGCTTCCAGCACGATATCGCGGCCTGCATGTGCGCGGTCGATGCGGTCGTGCATACGTCGATCACGCCGGAGCCGTTCGGCCGCGTGATCGTCGAAGGCATGCTGGCGCAGCGGCCGGTGGTGGCGGCACGCGCGGGCGGCGTGCTGGAGATCATCGACGACTACGAGAACGGCGTGCTGTGCACGCCGGGGGACGCGCACGGCCTTGCCGACGCGCTCGCTGAATTGCGCTCGAACGACGAACTGCGCAACCGGCTGGTCAGGAACGGCTATCAAACGGCGCTGAGCCGGTTCGGCACCGCAACCTATGTCGAGGGTGTCGAGCGGATTCTGAAGCGCGTGGCGGGGCCGAAAACGGCTTAGGAAGGTTTTTACGCGGGGGTAGGCAGGGACATGGCCAGTCCCTGCCGTTGGCGCAGCGGAGCGAAAGTCTCACGACGTTCGCTCCGTTTTTTTATCGCGTGGTTTTGAGGCCTTGGTTCAAGCCTTTTTCAAAGCCGCTTTCGGCTTGAAGCTGGCCGACCATTTCATGGCCGGCAGTTCGACCAGCCGGTAGAACACATAGGCCACCGGCACGGCCACCAGCATGTAGCCGAACGACGGCCAGATCGACATTTGCAGCGACGAGCGGAATAGCAGCGACGACAACAGCACGAAGATGGGCAAATGGATCAGATAGAGCGAGAAACTGAAGTCACCGAACCGCCCGAGCAGACGCGTGCCGAACGCAGGGCCGCGGTCCGCGTTGCCGCGCTCCAGCGCCTTGTACAGGTAGAACGCGAAGCCGATGGCCCAGAGCTGGAACGCACCGTACTGGCCGAAATGGAACGCGGCGCAGCCGAGCGCGACGAACCCCGCAGCGAGCGCGTAGAGCCACACCGAGGAGCGAGCCTGCGGCGCGCGACGGGCACGGGCGTCGGCGATCCACGCGCCGAGCGTCCACGAAAACCAGTACGACGTGAAGAACTGAATGTCATGCCGTTCGAGCACGTAGGCGGACACCACGTTGATGACCGCGACGATCGCCAGCACGGAGGTCATGCCGATGCGCCGGCGCAGTGCGAACAGTAGCGGATAGATCGCGTAGAACTGCACTTCGAGCGAGAGCGTCCAGAGCGCGCCGTTCGAGCCGAACGTCTTGCCGGCCACGCCTTGCAGCGAAAACAGATTGACGAGGAAAGCCTGCAGGCCGATCTCGCGGATCTTGTGACTGACGGGCGGCAGTTGCAGGCTGAACCAGTCGAGCGCAAAGGTCAGCACCAGTGCGGCGAGCAGCACGGGATAAATGCGCGCAAAGCGGCGCACCCAGAAATTGCCCGTATCGAGCCGGTAAGCGGGATTGCCGGCCAGGCGCAGCGCGCCGCCGCGGTGAATGCAATAGCCGCTGATCACGAAGAAAATCGGCACGCCCGCGGAGCCCCAGGCAATCGGGAACGTCAAATACGCGGCAATCGAATTCAGACTGAATGCGTGGCCCACGCTCTGGTGAAACGCCTGCATGCCGACCCATTCCACCTGGCGGCAATGAAAATACGCCACCAGCAGCGCGGCAAAGCCCCGCATGGCGTCGATGACATGCTCCTTGCCGGCGCTGTCGGCGCGCGCTTCGCTCTGGGCGCGCGGCGTGGCGGCCGTGCGAGGCGGGGAGAGGGGCAGGGATGAGCCGGCGGCATCCAGTGCTGAGTCGCTCATGCGCGGTCCTTATTCTGACGGAGGAAAAACGAATTCGCGCGGGCGCCATACGCGCCTGCGGTGCATGACATGCTAGTGCACAGCGCGGGTAAAAAATCGATAAAAAATTGCGTGGTGAATTGAATTAATTGGCGATTTGTGACGAATTGTAATTGAGCATAAGCAGATGCAGCAGCGAATTATTTACCGCTTTTGTCGTGCTACTTTAAGCCACGGATTCTCTTGACCCGAGGTGAAGTCATGAACCTGCATTTACTCGCCGGCATTGCCGTGCTGCTGATCCTTGTCGCTGCCTCCGCCTATCGGGAGGCGCTGCGCAACGAGCCCATCCGCCGTTTTCGGATGAATCCGGGCAAGCTGCCGCAGCTCGACGAGAACGAATAACGCGGGCCTGAAGAGCCGCGAGGCGCGCCCGAGATCCATCCGCAGGCGCGCCTGGCGCATCTGAAGGCCAGTTGTCAGGATATGTAAAATTTTCGGAATTGCCGGAAAATAAATCGATTTCAATGCGTAATTGTTGCCCGTCGTTTGTCACGATGCGGCATATTGACGAAGAATAGATTTATTTATTCCAATTGAGGAAATTTCACAGACGGACTGGCGTCATTTTTTTGCTAGTCTTTCCGCCGACATCGATTGGCCGCCAGGCCCGCGAACACACCAATTTCTAACCGATGTGGGAATGCCTACCATGCTGAAAGTCACCAAAGCCGTGTTTCCCGTAGCGGGCCTCGGGACACGATTCCTGCCGGCAACCAAAGCAAGTCCTAAGGAAATGCTGCCGATCGTCGACAAGCCGCTGATTCAATACGCGGTCGAAGAAGCGATTGCCGCCGGCATCACCGAGATGATCTTCGTGACGGGCCGCAGCAAGCGCGCCATCGAGGATCACTTCGACAAGTCCTACGAGATCGAAGCCGAACTCGAGGCGCGTAACAAACAGAAGCTGCTCGATCTGGTGCGCAGCATCAAGCCGGCCAACGTCGACTGTTTCTATGTGCGTCAGGCCGAAGCGCTCGGCCTCGGCCACGCGGTGCTGTGCGCGGAGAAACTGGTGGGCGAGAGCCCGTTCGCCGTGATTCTGGCCGACGACCTGCTGCACAGCTCGAAGCCGGTGATGAGCCAGCTCGTCGACACGTTCAATCACTATCACAGCTCGGTGATCGGCGTCGAAACCATCGCGCGCGAAGACAGCCGCTCGTACGGCGTGGTGGATGGCCGCGAGTGGGAAGACAACGTGATCAAGCTGTCGGGCATCGTCGAGAAGCCGGCACCGGACAAGGCGCCGTCGAATCTCGGCGTGGTGGGCCGTTATGTGCTGATGCCGACCATCTTCAAGCATATCCGCGCGTTGAAGCCGGGCGCGGGTGGCGAACTGCAATTGACCGACGCGGTGCAATCGCTGCTGACCGAGGAGCAGGTGCTCGCGTATCGTTATTTCGGCACGCGCTTCGATTGCGGCAGCAAGCTTGGTTATCTGAAGGCGACGGTGGAATTCGCGCTGCGCCATCCGGAAGTGAAGGCGGAATTCGAGGCTTATCTGCAGGCGTATATGCAGACCAATATGCAGGACGGCGTGCCGGCGCAGTATGCGGCAGAAGCGGCTTAAGCGGCGTCACTAGTTGCTGCGAACTCACCACGCAGAGGTAACGCGCAGCAGCACCGCGCGCATTAAAACGGGCGCCGCAAACCACGCGGCGCCCGTCTTTTTTTCAGCCGACCCGCGCATCACGCGCGGCCCGGCCAACTCGCTATCAAGCCTCCTTCTTCACTTCCAGCCGGAACTTATGCAGCAGCGGTTCCGTGTAACCGCTCGGCTGCTGACGTCCTTCGAACACCAGCGCTTGCGCGGCCTTGAAGGCGATCGTATCGAAGCCCGGCGCCATCGGTTTGTAGAGCGGGTCGCCGGCATTCTGCTCATCCACCACCTTCGCCATCCGCTTGAACGTCTCTTCGACGAGTTCACGCTTCACCACGCCGTGATACAGCCAGTTGGCGATGTGCTGGCTGGAAATACGCAGCGTGGCACGGTCTTCCATCAGGCCGACGTTGTGAATGTCCGGCACCTTCGAGCAGCCTACGCCCTGATCGATCCAGCGCACCACGTAGCCGAGGATGCCCTGCGCGTTGTTGTCGATCTCGCTGCGGATCTCGTCGTCGCTCCATTTCGCCTCGGCGACGACCGGAATCGTCAGCAAGCCGTCGAGCAGTTCGTCGCGCACCGTCGCGTATTCCGTGCGTTCCAGTTCCTGCTGAACCTTCTGCACGTCGACTTGATGGTAATGCAGCGCATGCAGCGTGGCGGCGGTCGGCGAGGGCACCCATGCGGTGTTCGCACCGGCCTTCGGATGCGCGATCTTTTGTTCGAGCATGGCGTGCATCAGATCGGGCATCGCCCACATGCCCTTGCCGATCTGCGAGCGGCCGCGCAGGCCCGCGCTCAAACCGACCAGCACGTTGCTGCGCTCATAAGCGGCGATCCAGGCGCTCGACTTCATGTCGCCCTTGCGCATCATCGGACCGGCTTCCATGGCCGAGTGCATTTCGTCGCCGGTGCGGTCGAGGAAGCCCGTGTTGATGAACGCGACACGCTCCGACGCTTCGGCGATACAGGCGAGCAGGTTCACGCTGGTGCGGCGCTCCTCGTCCATGATGCCCATCTTGATCGTGTTGCGCGGCAGCTTCAGCAGGTCTTCCACGCGCGCGAACAGCTCGCTCGCGAAGGCGACTTCGGCCGGCCCGTGCATCTTCGGCTTGACGATATAGATCGAGCCGGTGCGCGAATTCAACTGGTGCTTGCGGTCGTGCAACGCGCACAGCGTGGTGATGACCGCGTCGAGAATGCCTTCCGGAATCTCGTGGCCGTCTTTGGTCAGCACCGCCGGATTGGTCATCAAATGACCGACGTTGCGAATGAACAGCAGCGAGCGGCCATGCAGCACGACCGGCGCGGTGCCGTTCGCGGCGGTGTACACGCGGTCGGCGTTCAGTCGGCGCGTGAAGGTCTTGCCGTTCTTCGTGACCTCTTCGGTCAGGTCGCCGGTCATCAGGCCGAGCCAGTTGCGGTAGAGCAGGACCTTGTCGTCCGCATCCACAGCCGCGACCGAGTCTTCACAGTCAATGATCGTGCTCACCGCCGCTTCGACCACCACGTCCTTCACATGCGCCGAATCGGTCTTGCCGATCGAATCGTTCGCATCGATCTGGATTTCGAAGTGCAGGCCGTTGTGCTTGAGCAGCACGGCGGACGGCGCGCTTTCCTCGCCCTGATAGCCGATGAATTGCGCCGGCGTCTTCAGCTCGCTCGTGCCGTTCTTCAGCGTGACGATCAGCTTGCCGCCTTCGACGCTATAGCGCGTGGCGTCGGCATGCGAGCCGTTCGCGAGCGGCGCGGCCTGGTCGAGGAATTTGCGCGCATAGGCGATCACCGCGGCGCCGCGCACCGGATTGAAAGCCTTCTGCTTTTCCGCGCCGCCCGTCTCGGGGATCGCGTCGGTGCCGTACAGCGCGTCGTACAGGCTGCCCCAGCGCGCATTCGCCGCGTTCAGCGCATAGCGCTGATTCGACAGCGGCACCACGAGTTGCGGGCCGGCCTGTTCGGCGATTTCGGTGTCCACGTTGTCGGTCGTGGCTTTGACGCTGGCAGGCACGGGCACGATATAGCCGATGCCTTCGAGAAACGCGCGGTACGCTCGCAGATCGCGCACCGGACCCGGATTGGCGCGATGCCACTTGTCCAGCTCGGTTTGCAGGCGGTCGCGCTCGGCGAGCAACGCACGGTTCTTGGGCGCCAGCTCGTGCACGAGGGCGTCGAAACCTGACCAGAATGCGGCGCTGTCGATTCCGGTGCCGGGCAGGGCTTCGGTTTCGACGAACTGGTCGAGGTTGGCGGCGACTTGCAGTCCGCCGCGCGTGTTCATCTGAGTCATCGACTGCTCCATCTATCTGAATGGGGCCGATGAGGGGGCATCGGCCCGCGTTGTGCAACGGTTAGCTTGATTGTTTCATGGCGGCCGCTTTGGTCGGTTTGCGAACCACCCGCAAACTCAAGCGGCGATGGCCTGAATACCCGCCTTGGCGATCTGCGCGTCCTGATCCGACTTGACGCCCGACACGCCGACCGCGCCGACCACCTGGCCGTCGACGATCACCGGCACGCCGCCTTCCAGCGTGCCTTGCAGCGGCGCGCTCAGGAAAGCGGTGCGGCCGTTGTTGATCATGTCTTCGTATACCTTGGTTTCACGGCGGCCGATCGCCGACGTGCGCGCCTTTTCGGTCGCGATGTACGAGCTGGCCGGCGCGCTGCCGTCCAGACGCAGCATGCCGAGCTGATGGCCGCCATCGTCGACCACCACGATGGCGACGGCCCACTGGTGTTTCTCGGCTTCCGCGCGGGCGGCTTCGAGAATGCGGGTCGTTTCGGCGACGGTCAACACGGGTTTGCTCAGCATAATGAATTTCCTGGTTTGGTTATGGTAAGGATGCTTCTACACGTTCTATCCAGTGGCGCGCGGGAGTGCGGCCGCGTTGATGTTCGGTGACAGCGCGGATTGCACGCAGCCTTCCAGGATCCACATTGTGCGCGGATGCCGCGGCGCCGGCCTTGTCATTGCCCGAGCGCTTTGCTTGGGGATTTTACGTCCAAGCGCGGCCGGAAGAAACGACGGCATCGCCCCGGGCGGTCTTTGGCGGCTCGTTTGGCCGACATTCCGGCTGGAACGATGAGCGCGGAGGGCTTTACAATCAGGCATCAAACACAAGAATGCGCACGCTCCCCACGTGCATACCCACGCCATGCCGACCATCAGCGAGCTATTCGTCTATCCGATCAAATCCTGCGCGGGCATTGCGCTGCCTGAGGCACGCCTCTTTGCCACCGGCCTCGAATACGACCGCTGCTGGATGGTCACCGACCCGGCCGGCGCCATGCTCACGCAGCGCGCGTATCCGCGCATGGCGCTGATCAAGGCCGAAATCGGCGCCGAGGACCTCATGATCCGCGCGCCCGGCATGAGCGAGTTGCGCACGCCGCTGGAAAGCGCGCGGCTCGAGACGCCGCACGCGGTAGAGACCAAGGTCTGGCGCGACGCCGCTTACGGGCTCGACACCGGCGAGGCGTGTGCCGCGTGGTTCTCGACGTTTCTCGGCGTGCCCGCGCGGCTCTTGCGCTTCAATCCCGAACGCGAGCGCATTGTCGATCCGGACTACACGGGGAGCGTGGGCGGCGCGACCACCCATTTCGCCGATGGTTTTCCGCTGCTGGTGATCGGCCAGGCGTCGCTCGACGATCTGAACACGCGCCTGAATGGTAAGGGCGCGCCGTCGATTCCAATCGACCGGTTCCGTCCCAACGTGGTGCTGACGGGGCTCGATGCGTACGAAGAGGACTATGTGGAGACGCTGAGCGTCGACGGAGACGGCGACAAGGGCGCGGCCGTGCAGTTGCAACTGGTCAAACCGTGCTCGCGCTGCCCGATGCCGACCATCGACCAGGCGAAAGGCGCGCCCGATCCGGACTGGCCGAACGAGCCGACCGACACGATGAGCGTCTACCGCACGAATCCGCAGCGAAACGGGGCGATCACGTTCGGTAACAATGCGCTCGTCGCGAGCGGGGCCGGGACGTGGCTGCGCGTGGGGCAGGCGGTGGAAGCGGAACTGGGCTTCGGCGATTGAGGGCAGTGACGGGGTAAAACGCGGTTAAAACTCGGTTAAACCTCGGTTAAACCTCGGGCACGGGAACTGCGCGCAAAGCCAGGGCACCTGCCTGGACAACACCGGCTAATGCCGGACGCGGCCGGTCAACGCTGCGAGAATCACCGGCATCGGCACCGGCTTGACGAAGTGATGGTTGAAGCCCGAGCGCAGCGATTCGCTCTTTTCCTCGGCGCGCTCGAGCCCGCTGACCGCGACCAGGGTGGGCGCAGGGACATCGCCCACGTAGCGGATTCGCCGCGCCACCGCGCGCCCGTCCAGACGCGGCATTTCGACGTCCAGCAGCGCGGCGTGTGGATGCCATGCGCAGTATTGAGCCAGCGCGTCGAGGCCGTTGCGCGCGGTCTGGACCTCGAAACCATGCGCGCTGAAGTAGAGTACGTAAGCGGCGAGCAAATTCGCGTCGTCGTCAGCGATCAGAAGGCGTGCGGCTGGGTGATGGGCCATCTGATTTCCCTCAGGTTGTGTTCCTGATAGTGAGCAATTTGAAGTCCCGATAGAATCGATACTCGATAAAGTGTTTTTTCCAGGCCAGATCGGCAAGGGTGCGCAGTTCCGCTTCTTATGAATAATTTACCGATCGGCAACGCCGAAGACGCTGACATCGCACGCGATATCGAAGCGGTTCAGCGTATCGATGCCGTGCCTTCCATCCTGCGCATGATCTGCAAGAACACCGGCATGGGCTTTGCCGCGGTGGCCCGCGTCACGGAGCAGCGCTGGACGGCGTGCGCGGTGCAGGACGAAGTGAACTTCGGTCTCGCGGCGGGCGGCGATCTGGACCTGCACACCACACTGTGTTTCGAGTCGCGCGCCGCGCGGGCCTCGATCGTCATCGACAATTTCCACACGGATCCGGTTTATCACGGCCATCACACGGCGCAAATCTACAAGCTGGGCAGTTATATTTCCGTGCCGATCATTCTTCCCGACGGCAGCTATTTCGGTAATCTCTGCGCGATCGACCCGAATCCCGCCGAGGTTTCGAATCCGCGCACCTTGCGCATGTTCGAGGTATTTGCCGACCTGATCGCGATCCAGCTTGCCAACGAAGGCCGCCACCAGGCCACTGAGGCCGCCTTGCGCCATGAGCGGGAAAACTCCAGCCTGCGCGAGCAGTTCATCGCCGTGCTGGGGCACGACCTGCGCAATCCCTTGTCGGCGGTGAGCGCGACGGCCGAACTGCTGTCGTTGCGCAAGAACGAGCCCGATCTCGTGAAGATCGGCCAGCGTCTGAAGTCCACCACCTTGCGCATGGCTCGCCTGATCGACGACGTGATGGATTTCGCGCGTGGCCGGCTCGGTTCGGGCATCGGCGTGTCGATCGACGACGTCGACGATCTGGCGATGGCGCTGCGGGTGGTCGTCGCCGAAGTGCGCGAGGCCAATCCGGATCGGCTGCTCGCCGACGATCTCGCCATCTCCGCGCGCGTGCGCTGCGACCGCACCCGTGTGCAGCAGTTGCTTTCGAACCTGCTCGGCAACGCGGTGACGCATGGCGCGGCGGAGTTTCCGGTGCGGGTGCGGGCACGCATCGAAGACGATGAACTCGTGCTGAGCGTCCTGAACGGCGGCAACGCGATTGCACCGGAGAGCTTGAGCAAGGTCTTCGAACCCTACTGGCGTCCGGCGACCAGCAAGCCCGGCGGCGGCCTCGGACTCGGCCTCTATATCTGCAAGCAGATCGTGAGCGCGCATGGCGGCACGCTCGAAGTCAGATCGTCCGCGCAAGAGGGCACGTGCTTCGTCGCGAGACTGCCGACCGGCGTTTGAGCTGAGCGGTTGAGAAGCGCGCAGACGGCTCATCAGGCGGCCTGTGCGATTGCCTCTCGCGCGTTCTGCATGTCCGCCTGCATCGCGGCTGCTTCGTCGCGCCAGGCGTTATCACCCGCCCATGCATGCTCGACGCTTTCGCCGATCGCGCTGCCCACCAGAATCACCGCCGGGCTGCCGAAACCCGCGCGCGTCGCATCCGCGGCGAGCCGATCGAGGCGGCTCACGAGACGCCGTTCGTTGCTGCCACCGGCCCATTGCACCACGGCTGCGGGCGTATCGGCCGGCAGACTCGCGAGCAATGCCGTCGCGATGCTGTCGATGCGCCGCATCCCCATATAGATTGCCAACGTGGTCCGCGTCGCGGCCAAAGCGGCCCAGTCCGGCTCGCCGTGATCTTCCGTGTGCGCGGTGACGAAGCTCACGCCGTGGCAATGGCGGCGATGCGTGAGTGAGATGCCGAGCCCCGCGGCGGCCGCGAACCCCGACGAGATGCCGTTGACGATCTCCACCGGAATGCCGGCGCCGCGCAAGACCGCGAGCTCTTCGCCAGCGCGTCCGAACAGCAGCGCTTCGCCGCCTTTCACCCGCACCACGTGCAAGCCCTTGAGCGCATAGCGCTGCATCAGGCGTTCGATAAACGCTTGCGGCGTTGACCGGCAGCCGCCGCGCTTGCCCACACGAATCACGCGTGCTTGTGGCGCCAGCGTCACGATCTCGGGATTCGCGAGGTCGTCGAGCAGCACGACATCGGCGGCGGCCAGCGCTTTGGCGGCCTTCAGCGTGAGCAGATCGAGCTCGCCGGGGCCGGCGCTCAATAAGGTGACCTTGCCGGTATTCGTGTTCATCGCGGTATCTATCACGGTGTCCTTCGCTTCTGTGTCGGCCGGCGATCGCTGTTTCGCCGGCGCCAAATAAAAAACGGCGTCCGCTCGTGATGGTCACGAGGGGACGCCGTTGTCCGTTTAATGCCTGGTGTGCCGGTGTTTCGCTTCAAGCGCGGCGAAACACAGCGTTGTGTTTCGTCTGCATCGGTGTGTGCGACATGTCATGGCGGCCGCGTTGCCGCCATGAACTCGCCACGGCTTACGCAAGGACTACGCCATCCATCAACGAAGTGCGCTTCACGCCTTGCCACACCTCGCGAATAACGCCTCCAACAGTCGCGCCACGCACCGTTCGCGGGCCCGCACCTCGCACGTGCGGGGTGCTGCGTCGCACCATCCATGTGCCTCGCTGCATCAAAACGCGTCGCGCGTGCGCTGCGCCGCGCAGCTGTGCCATGGGCCGCAAAGCCCCGCGCCACGGCCTCTTTGCGAGCATTTCACGCAACTGGCACAGGCTTTGCATTAAGCCTTGCCATCGGATCAACGTGGATCCGGCGCGAGTGCAACACAAAGTACTCGCTGCAGGACAGGTCAGGACAACGGCGTCCCCCGAATTCAGTCATCGACTGGGTTCGCGGGACGCCGTTTTTTATTTCCGGAATTCGTTTTCGCCCCATGCCATACGGCGTCGCTCGCAACCCAGCACATTGAGGAAACCGCGGTCATGAAAATCATCGTTATCGGTCACGGGATGGTCGGTCACAAACTGATCGAGTGCCTCGCACAAGACGCCGCGCACGGCCTCGACATCACGGTGCTGTGCGAAGAATCGCGTCCGGCCTACGACCGCGTGCACCTGTCCGAGTTTTTCGCGGGCAAGACGGCGGACGATCTGTCGCTGGTCGAGCCGGGTTTCTTCGAACGCCAGAACGTTTTGCTCAAGCTGAACGCGAAGGCCGTGGCGATCGATCGCGATGCGCGCACCGTGACGGTATCGACGGGCGAAACGTTGGCTTACGACAAGCTGGTCTTCGCGACCGGCTCCTATCCGTTCGTGCCGCCGGTGCAAGGCCGTGAGCGCGCCGATTGCTTCGTGTACCGAACCATCGACGACCTCGAAGCGATGCGCGAATGCGGCGCGCGTTCGAAGACAGGCACGGTGGTCGGCGGCGGACTGCTCGGTCTCGAATGCGCGAAGGCGCTGCGCGACATGGGTCTGCAAACGCACGTGGTCGAATTCGCGCCGCGTCTGATGGCCGTACAGGTGGACGATGGCGGCGGCCGCGTGCTGCGCACCAAGATCGAAGAACTGGGCGTAACGGTGCACACGCAGAAGAACACCACGGCGATCGTCGACGGCGAAGCGGGCACGCACCGCATGCAATTCGCGGACGGCAGCCACCTCGACACCGACATGATCGTGTTCTCCGCGGGCATCCGTCCGCGTGACGATCTGGCTCGCGACAGCGGCCTGGCGCTCGGCCCGCGCGGCGGCATCGTGATCGACAACGCGTGCCGCACCAGCGATCCACACGTCTATGCGATCGGCGAATGCGCACTGTGGAACGGCCAACTATTCGGCCTCGTGGCGCCGGGCTACGACATGGCCCGCACGGTGGCGAAGCAATTGCTCGGTGATACGGCCGAATTCGCCGGCGCCGACATGAGCACCAAGCTCAAGCTGATGGGCGTGGACGTGGCGAGCATCGGCGACGCGCACGGCAACACGCCGGGCAGCCGCGCCTATCAGTTCAGCGACGAACGCAAGCAGGTCTACAAGAAGCTGGTGGTGTCCGAGTGCGGCAAATATCTGCTCGGCGGCGTCATGGTGGGCGACGCCGGCGAATACGGCACGCTGTTGCAAATGATGCTGAACCGCATCGAATTGCCGGCATCGCCTGAATTCCTGATTCTGCCGCAAGCGGACGGCAATGCGAAGCCCGCGCTCGGCGTCGATGCCTTACCCGCTTCCGCGCAGATCTGCTCGTGCAACAACGTCTCGAAGGCCGACCTGTGCGCCGCCGTGTGCGCGGGCGCCACCGACATCGGCGCGCTCAAGTGCGCGACCAGCGCCGGCACGTCGTGCGGCGGTTGCGTGCCGCTCGTCACGCAGGTGATGAAGGCCGAGATGAAGAAGCAGGGGCTCGCGGTCACCAATCACGTCTGCGAACACTTCGCGTACTCGCGCCAGGAGTTGTATCACATCGTGCGCGTGGAAGGCGTGCGCAGCTTCGGCGAATTGCTCGCGAAGCACGGTCACGGTCTCGGCTGCGATATCTGCAAGCCGGTGGTGGCGAGCGTTCTAGCGTCGTGCTGGAACGAGTTCGTGCTGAAGAAGGAGCATGCCTCGCTGCAGGACACCAACGACTATTACCTCGCCAACATTCAGCGTGACGGCACCTATTCGGTCGTGCCGCGCATGGCGGGCGGCGAAGTCACGCCCGACGGCTTGATCGCGGTCGGCCAGGTCGCCAAGAAATACGGCCTCTACACGAAGATCACCGGCGGTCAGCGCGTCGATCTGTTCGGTGCGCGCGTCGAGCAATTGCCGCTCATCTGGGAAGAACTGATCGCCGCCGGTTTCGAATCCGGCCACGCCTACGGCAAGTCGCTGCGCACGGTGAAGTCGTGTGTCGGCTCGACGTGGTGCCGCTATGGCGTCGGCGATTCGGTGGGTCTCGCGGTCGAGATCGAGAACCGCTACAAGGGCCTGCGTACCCCACACAAGATCAAGTTCGGCGTGTCGGGCTGCACCCGCGAATGTGCGGAAGCGCAGGGCAAGGACGTCGGCATCATCGCGACCGAGAAGGGCTGGAATCTCTATGTATGCGGCAACGGCGGCATGAAACCGCGCCACGCCGAACTGCTTGCGTCGGACCTCGATAAGGAGACGCTGGTGCGCTACATCGACCGTTTCCTGATGTTCTACGTGCGCACCGCCGACCGTCTGCAACGCACCAGCGTGTGGCGCGAGAACCTCGAAGGCGGCCTCGACTATCTGATCGACGTGGTCGTCAACGATCGGCTTTGCGTGGCCGGCGAACTCGAGTCGGAGATGCAGCACGTGGTCGACACCTACGAATGCGAATGGAAGAAGGCCGTCACCGATCCCGAAACGCGCAAGCGCTTCCGCCATTTCGTCAACAGCGGCGAGTCGGACAGCAACGTCGCCTTCGTCGAGGAGCGCGGCCAGATCCGGCCGGCCACGCTCGCCGAGCGGCGCTCGAAGCTCGCCGCGATTCCTGTTGTCGTTGAAACCGTTTGATTGAACCGCACCATTCACCGAGGACTTCCGTCATGAACAACGATCGCCTGCCACGCTCCTGGACGCCGGTTTGCCCGCTCGACGACATCGCGCCCAACACGGGTGTTTGCGCGCTCGTCAACGGCGAACAGGTCGCGGTTTTTCACGTGAACAAGGGCGACGCGGACAGCATCGTGTACGCGATCGAGAACTTCGATCCGGGCTCGCAGGCGGCGGTGCTCTCGCGCGGATTGATCGGCAGCCTCGGCGAGCGGATCGTGGTGGCCTCGCCGATCTACAAGCATCACTTCGATCTGCGCACTGGCGAGTGCCTCGAAACACCGGCGCATTCCGTCGGTGCGTTCGCCGCGCGCGTGGAAGACGGCCAGGTGTGGGTCGCGGTTTGAGCCGCTGATTTGTCTGAAACCTTTTCGAACGACGTTGCCCGCCATGTCCTCCACTAGCGTAAAAACCGTGTGCCCTTACTGCGGCGTTGGCTGCGGCATGGTGCTGCACGTCGAGGACGGCCAGGTCGTGAAAATCTCCGGCGACAAGGAGCATCCGGCCAACTTCGGACGGCTGTGCACGAAAGGGCAGTCGGCGCATGTCGCGTTGCGCAAGTCGGGACGTCTCGAAGACGCATTCGTGCGTCACGCGCGCGGCCAGGACCCGGCGCCGCTGCCGATGGCGCAGGCGATCAGCACCACGGCGGCGCGTTTGCGCGGCCTGCTCGATGAGCACGGGCCGGACGCGCTGTCGTTCTACGTCTCCGGTCAGATGTCGATCGAAGCGCAGTACCTCGTCAACAAGCTCGCCAAGGGCTTTGTCGGCACCAATAACATCGAATCGAATTCGCGCCTGTGCATGGCGAGCGCGGGCAGCGGCTACAAGCTGTCGCTCGGCGCGGACGGCCCGCCGGGATCGTACGAAGACATCGACCACGCCGACCTGTTCTTCGTGATCGGCGCGAATATGGCCGACTGTCATCCGATTCTGTTCCTGCGCATGATGGATCGCGTGAAGGCCGGCGCCAAGCTGATCGTCGTCGATCCGCGCCGCAATACGACCGCGGAGAAGGCCGATCTCTTCATGCAGATCAAGCCGGGCACCGATCTCGCGTTGCTCAACGGCCTGCTGCATCTGCTGCACGAAAACGGCCATACGGATGCCGCATTCATCGCCGAGGCGACCGAAGGCTGGGACGCGATGCCAGCGTTTCTCGCCGACTACACGCCGGAGCACGTCGCGCGGATCACCGGCCTCGCCGTCGAGGATATCCGCGAGGCCGCGCGCATGATTGGCAGCGCCAAAGAGTGGATCAGTTGCTGGACCATGGGTCTGAATCAAAGCACGCACGGCACGTGGCACACCAACGCGATCTGCAACCTGCATCTGGCGACGGGCAAGATTTGCCGGCGCGGCAGCGGCCCGTTTTCGCTGACGGGCCAGCCCAATGCGATGGGCGGCCGCGAGATGGGTTACATGGGGGCGGGCTTGCCGGGGCAGCGTTCGGTGCTGGTCGAAGAAGACCGCGCGTTTATCGAAGACCTGTGGCGCATTCCGACGGGCTCGCTCAAGCCGCAGGTCGGCAACGGCACGATCGATATGTTCGCGCGCATGGCGGCGGGTGAGATCAAGGCGTGCTGGATCATCTGCACGAATCCGGTGGCGAGCGTGGCGAATCGTCAGAACGCGATCGACGGATTGAGCGCGGCGCAACTCGTGATCGCGCAGGATGCGTTCCTCGATACCGAGACCAACCGCTACGCCGACGTGCTTCTTCCTGGCGCGCTGTGGGCCGAGGCCGAAGGCGTGATGATCAACTCCGAGCGCAATCTCACGCTGATGCAAAAGGGCATCGAGCCGCCGGGCGCCGCGTTGCCGGATTGGCAGATCATCGCGCGCGTCGCGTGTGAAATGGGTTTTGCCGATGCCTTTACTTATGCGAGCGCCGAGGAAGTGTTTGCGGAAATCACCCGCGCGTCGAATCCGAAGACCGGCTACGACCTGCGCGGCGCGAGCCATCGCCGCCTGAAAGAAACGCCGTTGCAATGGCCGCTTGCATCGGATGATGCTGCCGATCGCAATCCGGTTCGCTATATCAACGACGGCGTGAGTCAGACGCTCAAGGAACGGCCGGACGGCAGCCGTCCGCGCTTCGTGTTTCCAACGGCGAGCGGCAAGGCGGTGTTCTTCGCGCGCGCCTACGCGGCGCCGGCTGAACTGCCGGATCGTGAATTCCCGATCGTGCTGAATACGGGCCGCTTGCAGCATCAATGGCACACGATGACCAAGACCGGCAAGGTCGCGATGCTCAACAAGCTGAACCCGGGCCCGTTCGTTGAGATCCATCCCGAAGATGCCGCCACGCTCGGCATCAAGGCAAAAGATCCGGTGGAGATTCGTTCGCGCCGGGGCCGCGCGGTGTTGCCGGCTGTCGTGACTGAACGCGTGAGCGCGGGCAACTGTTTTGCGCCGATGCACTGGAACGACGTATTCGGCGACGACCTGTGCATCAACGCGGTGACGAGCGACGCCATCGACCCGGTCTCGCAGCAGCCCGAACTCAAGTTCTGCGCGGTCGCGCTGAGCCCGGTGGCGCCCGAGCGCGTCGAGCCTTTCCTGAATGACGACGATGCATTGTTGACCGATGCATCCGTTGCGGTTGCCGCGAGCGTGGCGCCGGCCAACACCGTATCGGCAAGCGCCGAGGATCTGGATATGCCCCGTATCGATGCACTCACCAGCCTGTTGCAGTTGCCGTCGACACCCGCGCCTTCGTTCACCGATCAGGAGCGTGTCTATCTGGCTGGCTTCGTGAGCGGACTGCGCTCGGCGGAAGCGCAAGGCATCGACCGCGTGCCGGTTCTGCCAGGCAACGCGCCGTTCGATACGACGAGGCGTCTCTACGTGGATGGTTTGTTGGCCGGTCTCTATAGCCGCAGCGCGACTATGCCCGCCACTGCACTTGCGGCGTCGCATGCCGAAGCTTCGCACGCATCCGGTGTGCGCATCGTCCGCGCACGGCCGAAGGTCACGTTACTGTGGGCCTCGCAAACGGGCAACACCGAGTCGCTGACCGAAGCCTATGCCACGCGGCTAATGGAGTCGGGCTTTGAAATCCGCACGTCGTGCATGGCGGACTATCAAGCTTCGACGCTTGCCAAAGCCCAATACGTGTTGCTGATGACGAGCACCTTCGGCGACGGCGATCCACCCGACAACGCACAAAGTCTATGGACGCAATTGAGCGGCGAAAGCGCGCCGCGGCTCGACGGCGTGCGCTTCGCGGTGCTCGCTCTGGGCGATCGCAACTACGACCAGTTCTGCGGCCACGGCCGCCGCCTCGATGAGCGGCTCGCCGAGCGGGGCGCGCTGCGTTTGATGGAGCGCGTCGATTGCGATGGCGAGTATCAGGAGAGCGCGGACGCGTGGCTCGAACGCATCATCGTGCGTATCAAGGAAGAGGATGCCGCGCTGTATGCCGTGCCGCCGGGCGGCATGATCAACGCGGTGGTGCCGGGCACGGTGCCGACCAAAACGCGGCCGGCCGCGTCGCGGCTCGTTAGCAATCTGCGCCTGAACAAGCCGGGCGCGGCGAAAGACACGCGCTACTTTTCGCTGAGCACGCGCGATTCGGGACTCGAATACGAAGCAGGCGATGCGCTCGGCGTATGGCCGAGCAACTGCCCGGAACTGGTCGACGAATTGATCGCGCTGAGCGGCGTGAACGCGGATGCCGCGGTGAACGTGTCAGGCGTCGGCGAGATGCGTCTTGCCGATGCACTCGGCAAGCACTACGAGATCGCGCGCCCGAATCCGGATCTGCTCGCGTTCGTCGCCGCGCGCAGCAACAACGGGGCGCTGCGCGATCTGCTGTCGCCCGAGCGCAAGGCCGATCTCAAGCAATGGTTGTGGGGCCAGCAGATCGCCGACGTTTTGCATGAATTTCCAGTGAGCCTCACGGCAGCCGAATTGACCGGCCTGCTCAAGCGTTTGCAGCCGCGTCTGTATTCGATTGCGTCGAGCCCGAAGGCGCACGCGGGCGAAGTTCATCTGACCGTTGCCGCGGTGCGCTACAGCAATGGCCGGCGTCATCGCAAAGGCGTGTCGTCGACGTTTCTCGCCGACCGTGCGGGCGATGTCAACGTCCCCGTGTTCGTGCAGAAGTCCGCACACTTTCGTCCTCCTCATGGTTCCGACACGCCGATGATCATGGTCGGTCCCGGCACCGGCGTTGCACCGTTTCGCGGCTTTCTGCACGAGCGGCGTGCACGCGGCGACACGGGGCACAACTGGCTCTTCTTCGGCGAGCAGCACGCTGCCTCGGATTTCTACTATCGCGACGAACTCGAATCGATGCGCGACAGCGGCGTGCTGAACCGGCTCGATGTCGCGTTCTCACGCGATCAGGCGGACAAGGTCTATGTGCAGGACCGTATGCGCGAGCAGGGTGCGCAATTGTGGTCATGGCTCGAAGACGGTGCGCATTTCTACGTATGCGGCGACGCCAACCGGATGGCGAAGGATGTCGACGCGGCGCTCAAGGAAGTGGTGGCGCGGCACGGCGGCATGAGCGATGAAAAAGCCCTCGACTACGTGAACCGTCTCGCGCAGGAAAAGCGCTACGCACGCGACGTTTATTGATGGCTGCGGGGTTGTCAGCGCGACGAACACGCTCGCCGCTTCAAGGTTTCAAAGAGTACGCAGTACAGCTTCTAAAGACGGAGCCACATGGCATGGAGGTTGCATGTTCATGCCGGTTTTCAACATCGTGATCATTCCGGTGCGTGGCGCGTAGCGCGATCTGCCGGATAGTCGAAAAATCAGTTTTGTGAGGATATCTGATGAAAAACGTGATGAGCTCCCTAAAGAGTGGGGACTGGCGCGCGCTAGTGGCGTGTTTCCTCTATTTCGACACTGGCTTTACCGTCTGGGTCCTGTATGGACCGCTCGCGCCATTCATCAGCAAGAGCATCGCGATGACGCCCGCGCAACAAGGTTTGCTGGTCGCGGTGCCGGTGCTCTCGGCCGCGATTCTGCGCGTGACGCTCGGTAACCTGTATCAATCCGCGCACGGCAAGCGCATTGCGCTGATGGGTGTGCTGCTGTCGGCGGTGCCGACCATCGTGTTGCCGTTGATGCCGTCCGTGCCGTCGTACACGGTGCTGCTGGTGCTCGGCGTATTTCTCGGCGTCGGCGGTGCCAGTTTCGCCGTGGCGCTGCCGATGGCGGGCAGCAACTATCCGCCGAAGGTGCAGGGCCTCGTGTTGGGTCTCGCCGCGGCCGGCAATATCGGCGCGGTGCTCGACGGCTTCCTGTTCCCGCAACTGGCCACGCACTACGGCTGGCAGATGGCGGCCGGCGGCGCACTGCCGTTGCTCGCGATTGCCGCGATCACGCTGTATTTCTGGGCCAACGATTCCGGCGTGAAAACCGGCAGCGTGCTGCGCGCATTCGGCAGCTTCGCGGTGACGCTGGTCGGATTGATCGTGCTGGTGCTGCTGGTCGAAGCCGGCATGTTCGGCTCCGGCAAGACGGGTGTGCTGCTGTTGCCGGTGATCGGTGCACTGCTCGCAATCGCAGTGTTGCCCAAGCGCTATCGCGCGGTGCTGGCCGAGCGTGACACGTGGGCGATCATGCTGGTGTACAGCATTACGTTCGGCGGTTTCGTCGGGATGTCTTCATATGTGTCGCTGCTCCTGACCAACCTCTATCAGCTCTCGAAGATCGACGCGGGCCTCTTCATGGCATTGCTCGCCGCGACCGGCGCGATGGTGCGTCCGCTCGGCGGCCTGATCGCCGACAAGGTGTCTGGGGTGCGCGCGCTGACCTTCCTGCTCGCCATCATCTCGCTGTGCGACTTCGTGTTCGCCGCGGCCATGCCGGCGATGGCCGGTGGCATCACGCTGCTGCTGTGCCTGTATGTGGCCTTCGGTCTCGGCAACGGCGCGACCTTCCAGCTGGTGCCGCATCGCTGGGCGGGCCGCACGGGCTTGATGTCGGGCATCGTCGGCGCCGCGGGCGGTATCGGCGGATTCTATCTGCCGGTCGTGATGGGTATCGCGAAGGAAAGCACGGGCAGCTATCAGATGGGCTTTGCGACGTTCGGCGCGCTGGCGGCATGCGCGTTCGTCGCGATCGTCGCGCTGCGCCGTCCGTGGATGGCGTGGTCGATGCACTCCGGTGTGATGCACGCGCACGCGACGGAGTAATGCAGTAACGCAGTAACGCGAGCAATCCGCGCCTCCACGCTGAGTGGAGGCGCGGATCGCGCGACGGGGCCGATCAAAATCATAAGAAGTCGACATGAGCATCACGACAGAACGGGTTCACGCACCACCGTCCGAAGCGGACGTCTCCAGCGAGGTGTTGAGCTCGTTGATCAATCTGGCGGGGCGTCAGCGGATGCTCTCGCAGCGCATCGTGTTGAAGGCGATGCTGGCGTTTCAACAGTTCGACGGCGCGCTGGCGATCGCACGCGATACTCTGAACACATTTACCGACAGCCACACGGTGCTGACCCAGGGCCGCGATGGTCTGCCCGGCCTGTTTTCCCCAGCGTTGCGCGAAGCATTTCACGGCCGCGACAATGTCGCGAGGAAGATCGCGGACTTCATCGCGCTGGCTTCGGCGGCGTTGGACGCGATCGGGCGCGCTTCACCGCGCGCGGACGATGCGTTGAATGCCCTGGTCGATTCCGTCGATC
Organism: Paraburkholderia sp. RL17-347-BIC-D; assembly: GCF_046027915.1. NCBI lineage: Bacteria > Pseudomonadati > Pseudomonadota > Betaproteobacteria > Burkholderiales > Burkholderiaceae > Paraburkholderia > Paraburkholderia sp. RL17-347-BIC-D. The sequence continues at coordinate 20,952 of NZ_JARESS010000005.1, read as the reverse complement.
CGTTGTTGACGCATCTGCACGGCGTTACGGCTGTCTATGAACAGGAAAGCCGGCGTATAGCGCGTTTGCAGAAAAAAGAGCAACAGCAGTTGATCGAGCGGATCAAGGCGATCGCGAAAGAAGCGCATATCGTCTCGTTCAACGGTCAGATCGTGGCGAGCCGCGCGCATGTGACCGGCCGCGAGTTCGCCGTGGTGGCCGGCGTGATGACATCGATCACGAAGGAACTGGAGGCTGTGGTGAGCGCGTTCGTGAAGAAGACGACGGCGGGATGAGCCACGCAGTGCTGCGTTATTGCCGTATGCTTGGCGTTTTCCGGACTGTCGGGCAAATGTAATGGACAACTGGTGGCACGCGGTGTGGGCAGTCGCCCGGGCAGAATTCTCCGACCTCGGCAGCATGGCCGACGTCTTGCAGGTCCTGATGCGCCTCGGACTCGCGTTGATACTCGGCGGCATACTCGGTTTCGAGCGAGAGATGTCACGGCGCGACGCCGGCATGCGCACGCACATGATGGTGTCGGTCGGCGCGGCCTTGTTCGTGGTCGTGCCGCTGCAGGCCGGGTTCTCGCAGGACAACATGAGCCGGGTGTTGCAAGGACTCGTGTCCGGTGTCGGTTTTCTGGGCGCGGGCGCCATCATCAAGCTCAGTGCCGAGCGCGAGGTGCGCGGCCTGACGACGGCGGCAAGCCTGTGGCTGAGCGCGGGCGTCGGCGTGGCGGCGGGGCTCGGGCGCGAGGCCACGGCGATTCTCAGCGTAGTGATCGCGCTCGCCATTCTATCGAGTGCGCGCCTGTTCAAAAGTCGCGAACAGGAAGAGAAGTAGGGACGTGGCAGGCTCTCGTTCCTACGAAAAAACGCCATCGAAACATGCAGGCAATCACTTGCATGTTGATCACGTTGCTCCTAATATGCAATCAGGAGGCTGCATATGAACACATCGACCGATCGCATTGAAAAACAGATTCTGCTGAAGGCGCCGCGCTCGCGGGTCTGGCGCGCGTTGTCCAATGCCGAGGAATTCGGCAACTGGTTCGGCGTGAATCTTACCGGCAAGCAGTTCGTGGCCGGCCAGTCCGTGCAGGGCAATATTACCTATCCGGGTTACGAGTATCTCGTCATGGACGTGCATGTGGAGCGCGTCGAGCCGGAGCATCACCTGTCGTGGCGCTGGCATCCGGCCGCGGTCGACATCACGGTGGACTATTCGCCGGAGCCGACTACCCTGGTCGTCTTCGAGTTGACCGAGGTCGCATCGGGCACGTTGTTGCGCGTAGTCGAGTCGGGCTTCGATCAGCTTCCCGCCGGCCGCCGTGAAGAAGCGTTCCGCATGAATAACGGTGGGTGGGAAGAGCAGATGGCCAACATCGAACAGCATGTCACCAAGGGTTAAGAAGGCGTTTGGCGCAGCGGATCTGAAGGCGTCGGTGCTGCGCAGTTCCGCGCTGATTTTCGCCGCGCTCGGCGATGAGACACGTCTGCGGCTGGTCGCCGTGTTGTGCGCGGGCAGCGCGATGTCGATCGCGCAACTCACTGCGGGAACGGACATCACGCGGCAGTCCGTCACGCAGCATTTGCAGGTGCTCGCCAACGCGGGTCTCGTGCGCGACGTCAAGGTGGGTCGTGAACGCTTGTGGGAATTCGAGCCCACCCATCTCGACGAAGCGCGCCGCGCGCTCGACGCGATCTCGCGGCAGTGGGATCACGCGCTGTCGAGGTTGAAGGCGGCGGTGGAGGAGTGAGGGATGCCGACGTGGGCGTTCAGAAAACCCGCGTTGTATACGGAACGTGAAGAAAGAAAAAATTTGAACACCCCAGAAAGGCTACCGCCGCCCCCACAATCCACCTGCGCCAGCCCCCTTAAAACTTATGCCGCAGCGCAACCCGAACAGCGACCTGCGTGCCCGTCGAAGACGGCGCCTGCACACCCGGAATGAACGCATTGTCGAGAATCGAGTTAGTCGAATCGCCCGCGACCTTCTGATACTCGCCCTGCACATACACGTCGGTACGCTTCGACAGGTTGTAGTCCGCCATCAAGCCCACCGAGTGGATCTTCGGCTTCACGCTGCCTGACGACGCATCGTAGGTCTCCATCGTGTACACGTACTGAGCGCCGACGAAGAACGCCGGCGTGAACTGGTATTTGCCGTTCACTTCGAAGTTCTGATACTTCAGCGTATTCAACGTCACGCCCGGCGCGGCCAGCGGAACGCCGATATAGCCGTTGCCAGTCGGATTCTTGTAGTTCGAATTGGTGTAGGCAAAACCGGCGGTCGCCGAACCGAACGTGTAGTTGATGCCGCCGCCGAACACCCGCATGCGTCCGGCGATAAAACTCGCGTCGTTCGCGGTAATCGCGCCAGTCGAACCCGCGCCGGGATTGTCCGCTTGCATATAGGCCGCGGCGACCAGCAGGCCGCCGTTCGCATACTGCCCGCCGAAGCTATACGCGCGGTTGTTCGCAAAGTTGGTGTCGTTGCTGAAGGCGTACGCGCCGCCGAACTGGAAGCCCGCCATCTCCGGGCTCGCGTATTTCACGCTATTGCCGAGACGGAACGAGTTGTCGGTGTTGTCGTTGTCATACGGATGCGCGAACAGGTAGCCGGCCCAGTTGCCGTTGGCCGTGGTCTGCGCGAGGTAATCGACCACCGAATCGTACTGGCGACCGAGCGTGACCGTGCCGAAACGGCCGTCGCTGAGCCCCACGTACGCCTGGCGGCCGAACATGCGGCCGCCTTGGCCGAGCCGTCCCGAACTCACGTCGAAGCCATTTTCCAGTTGAAACACGGCCTTCAGCCCGCCGCCCAGATCCTCCGAACCCTTCATGCCCCAGCGGCTGCCTTGCGCATAGCCGCTTACCATTTCCCAGACCGCACCGTGCCCCGCGTTGTTGGTGTAGTCGATGCCTTCGTCGAGCACGCCGTACAGCGTCACGCTGCTTTGAGCGAAGGCCGGCGACGCCGCCAGCGCAATGAGTGACGTGAGCGCCGTGAATGCGGCGGTGGCAATGCGGTTCTTTTCCATCGTGAGCTCCAGACCTTGGTAGTGAGCGGGCCGAATTTCGGGCAGACCCGAAGGCGTTCGACGCCCGCTGCTTTTTGGCAAAGCCCGGATTCTGCTATTTGCGATGGCAAACGCGTATGAGGCACATCCCTGGATAAACATGATTTTTTCGAATGTTTTTCCAGCGAATTATTCGCTTGTGGCCGGCAGTGCCTCGGAGAAAAATTCCGTTCATGCACCTTTGGCATGCAAGCCATAGCCGAGGGCAATGCGTTTTTCGCACCATGCTTTCAGGAGACGACCATGCGACTCGATCGGAATTTTGCTAACGGCCGGTTTATCGAACCCGCGACTGACACCGCTAGCAGCGAGCTCATCGCCGTCTGCAATCCGGCCACCGAGACCGTGATCGCCCATGTCACGGGTGCCACCGAGGCCGAAGCCATCGCCGCGGTCGACGCCGCCGCGGTCGCGCAAAAGGGCTGGCGCAAGCTGCCTTCAGCCGAGCGCGCGGTGTATCTGCACAAGCTTGCCGATGCGCTGACCGAATGCGCGCCGGCCATCGGCGCGGCGCTCGCGCTGGAGTCGGGCAAGAGCGTGGCCGACGCCACCAACGAAGCGATCTACGCCGGCCAGATCACGCGCTATCACGCAGAGTGGGCGCGCCGCATCGAGGGGGAAGTGATTCCGAGCGATACGCCCGACGAAAACCTCGTGTTGCATCGCGAGCCGATCGGCGTGGTTGCGTGTCTGATCCCGTTCAACTACCCCGTCTATACGTTCATGCGTAAAGTGGCGCCGGCGCTGATCGCCGGCAACACGGTCGTCGTGCGCCCGAGCAACAACACGCCGACTTCCGCATTCGAAATCGCCAAGGCGGTGGAGAGGGCCGGCTTGCCCGCGGGCGTGGTGAACATTCTCGCGATGAACCATGCCACCGCGGAAGCGCTCTGCACGCATCCCAAGGTCGGCATGATCACGCTGACGGGCAGCGTCGGCGCGGGCCGCAAGGTGCTCGAATATTGCAAGGCGAACATCGCCAAGCCGTCGCTCGAACTGGGCGGTAAGACGCCCGCGATCATCGAGGCCGATGCCGATCTCGAGAAAGCCGCGCGCGACCTGGTCGCCTCCAAGACCACGCATTGCGGACAGTTGTGCACGGCGATCGAACGGGTCTATGTGCAGGAAAGCGTGCATGACCGCTTCGTCGCGCTGCTGAAAAAGCACATGAGCGCGGTGGAGAGCGGCGATCGCAGCGAGCAGCCGTCGCTGATGGGTCCGCTCGTCAACGAGGCGTCGCGCCAGTCGATTCACGCGATGGTTCAACGCGCCATCGCAGCGGGCGCCACGCTCGAAACCGGAGGCAAGCTGCCGCAAGGCAAAGGCTTCTTCTATCCGGCCACGTTGCTGTCGAATTGCCGTCAGGACATGGAAATCATCCAGGAAGAAACCTTCGGTCCGATCATGCCGGTCGTCAAATACCGCACGCTCGACGAAGCGCTGGAAATGGCCAACGACCATCAATTCGGTCTCTCGTCGGTGCTGTATACGGAGAACTATCGCGGTGCGATGAAGATCGCCAACGGCATCGAAGCCGGCGAGCTGTATGTGAACCGTACGCCGGCCGATCCGTATCAGGGCTTTCACGCCGGCTGGAAACGTTCGGGCCTCGGCGGCGACGACGGCAAGCACGGCATGCTCGAATTCACCCAGACCCGTCTCGTGGTCATGAAGTACTGAAGTTGAACCGGCACACGCCGCACGTTGAAACGACGGCGCGTGTCTCCTTTGCAACCTGAAAAGCGCGGCGAATCTGCTGCCAGTCCATAACAAAACATATTGGAGACCGGGCGGCCCGATGGGCTGGCGCTGTGTCTCTGAGGAGCGCTCACGTGTCATCTCAACCCGTCCGAACCGACGCTTCGCTCGCTTTAAGCGACGAAGAGGCCGCCCTGCAAAACAGTAAGGCGCAACGCTATATCCAGCTCATCCTGCTGGTGATCGCAGCCGGCGCGATCTACCCGATTCTGTATCTGCGGCAGGTGTATCAGCCAACGATGCTCGAAGTGTTCCACATCACCGATAGCCAGCTCGGCTACTTGTATTCGTCGCTGGGCACGATTTTTCTGTTGAGTTATCTGCCGAGCGGCTGGCTCGCGGACCGGATCGCGCCGCGTTTGCTGATCTGCTTTTCGCTGATCGCCACCGGCGTGCTCGGGCTGTGGTATTCGACCGCACCATCGTTCCCGATGTTGATGATGATCTTCGGCGGCTGGGGTTTGTCGACCGGCTTGACGTTCTGGGCCGCGGTCATCAAGCGCGTGACCATGATTGCCGGCACGCATGAGCAGGGCCGTTTCTTCGGCTTGCTCGACGGCGGACGCGGCCTGATCGAAGCCATGCTCGCGACCATCGCGATCACGCTGTTCGCATGGGTGACGCAGACCAAAGGCGAACCGGTCGCGGCCGGTTTCAAGCTGGTGGTCTACATGTACGCGTTTCTTTGCATTGCGCTCGGCGTCGTGCTCGCACTCGTCAAAGATCCGCAAGGCACCGAAGATGCAGCCGCCAATCGCGCCGCGCGCCAACGCAACAACGTGCTGGTCGATCTGAAGACGCTCGCGAAGATTCCAGAACTGTGGCTGGTCGCCGCCATCGTGTTCTGCGGCTACCAGGTGTTCTGGGCTACTTACAGTTTCTCCGCCTATCTGCATGAAGGCGAGATCGGCCTGACGGTCGTGATGGCCGGCACGATCACCACGCTCAAGCTGTGGATGCGGCCGATCGGCGGCATTGGCGGCGGCTTTCTCGGCGACCGCTATTCGAAGGTCTCGGTGCTCGTGATCGCGCTCTTTCTCGCCGCGCTGTCGCTGGTGGGCCTGATGGCGGCGCCGCGTATTTCGAGCCACGCGCTGCTGGTGTTCCTCGTGCTGTTCATCGGCATTCTGACTTACGCGATTCGCGGCCTGTACTGGTCGCTGCTGGATCGCTGCAATATTCCGGTGACCACGATGGGCCTCGCGATCGGCCTGATCTCCGTGCTGGGTTATTCGCCGGACGTGTTCCTGCCGCTCATCAACGGCTATCTGACGCAGACGTTTCCAGGCGTCTTCGGCTACCAGCTCTACTTCGGCTATGTGGCCGCCATGGCGGCGCTCGGCGGCGTTGCCGGGCTCGCGCTGAGAAACATGCTCAACAGAAAGGAAGGTGCGTAAATGAAAGTTGCCTCGCTCGAAACGCATATCGTCGCCGTACCGCCGCCGCATGTGGGCGGCATGTACTGGATCTTCGTCAAGCTCAAGACCGATTGCGGGATTGAAGGTGTCGGCGAAATCTATTCGGCGACGTTCCATCCGAAAGCGATGACCCACATCATCGACGATGTATTCGGCCGCTATCTGCTCGACAAGGACCCGCATCACATCGAGCGGCTCTGGCGCGAGGCGTATTCGAGCGGTTTCACGCAACGCCCCGATCTGACGATGATGGGCGTGGTCAGCGGCCTCGAAATGGCGTGCTGGGACATTATCGGCAAGGCGGCTAACAAGCCGGTGTATGAGTTGCTGGGCGGCATGGTGAATCAGCGCCTGCGTTCATATACCTATCTGTACCCGAAGAACAGCCGCGGCGAATACGACTACGACGATCCCGATCTGGCGGCCGAATGCGCGCTTGAAAACGTCAATCGCGGCTTCACTGCGGTGAAGTTCGATCCGGCCGGACCGTACACGGCGTACTCGGGTCATCAACTGTCGATGGAAGTGCTGGACCGTTGCGAAACTTTCTGCCGCCGTGTACGTGAAGCAGTGGGCAGCAAGGCCGACCTGCTGTTCGGCACGCATGGGCAGATGGTGCCCTCGTCGGCGATCCGGCTCGCGAAACGCCTCGAAAAATACGATCCGCTGTGGTTCGAGGAGCCGGTGCCGCCGGGTCAGGAAGGCGCGATGGCGCAGGTCGCGCAGCACACCAGCATTCCGATTGCGGCCGGCGAGCGCCTCACCACCAAGTACGAATTCTTCAAGCTGCTCGAAGCCGGCGCCGCGTCGATTCTGCAACTGAATGTGGCACGCGTGGGCGGCCTGCTCGAAGCGAAGAAAGTCGCGACGCTGGCCGAGGTGTACTACGCGCAGATTGCGCCGCACCTGTACAACGGGCCGATCGGCGCGGCGGCCAGCATTCAGCTCGCGACGTGCACGCCGAACTTCCTGATTCAGGAAAGCATCGGCACGTGGGACGGTTTTCATGCAGCCGTGCTGAAGAAGCCGATTCAATGGGAAGACGGCTACATCATTCCGTCGCAGGAACCGGGTCTCGGCGTCGAACTGAACATGGAGGTCGTCAGGCAGCACACGCCCTACACCGGCGAGCGTCTGCATCTGCAGATGGCGGCGCAACCGGCCGATGTGAAAGACCTCGCGCCGGCCAAGGGTTGAGCGCGGTTTGAGTCTGGCGGGTTTCACCACTACGTTTCAATGGATTGAGCGCCGTCTGGCGACATAGAGCATGAACTACGATTACATCATCGTCGGCGCGGGTTCGGCGGGCTGCATTCTCGCCAATCGCCTGTCGGCGTCGGGCCAATATTCGGTGCTGCTGCTCGAAGCGGGCGGCAAGGACAGCTCGTTCTGGTTCAAGATTCCGGTGGGTTTCACCAAGACGTACTACAACGAAAACTATAACTGGATGTACTACAGCGAGCCGGAAAAAGAACTCGACAACCGGCCGATCTATTGTCCGCGCGGCAAGGTGCAGGGCGGCTCGGGCTCGATCAACGCGATGATCTACGTGCGCGGCCAGCCGCACGATTTCGACGATTGGGCCGCCGCCGGCAACGCGGGTTGGGCGTTTCGCGACGTGCTGCCGTATTTCCGCAAGCTCGAATCGCATCCGCTCGGCAACACGGAATATCACGGCGCCGACGGCCCGATCCGCATCTCGCCGATGAAAGATGCGGTGCATCCGATCTGCCACGTGTTTCTGAAAGGCTGCGATCAGGCCGGTTATCAGCGCAGCGACGACTTCAATGGCGCGCAATTCGAAGGCGCCGGCATCTACGACGTGAACACGCGTAATGGCCAGCGCTCATCGAGCAGCTTCGAGTATCTGCACCCGGTGTTGTCGCGCAAGAATCTGACCGTCGAGCGCGACGTGCTGGCAAGCCGCGTTCTATTCGACGGCAACCAACGCGCGATCGGCGTGAGCGTCACGCAGAACGGCGTCACGCGGCAATTCATGGCGACGCGCGAAGTGATTCTGTCGGCGGGCGCGGTCGATTCGCCGAAGCTGCTGCAACTCTCCGGCGTGGGCGACAGCGCACTGCTGGCGAAGCATCGCATCGCGATGGTCAAGGAACTGCCCGCCGTGGGCCAGAATCTGCAGGACCATCTGTGCGTGAGCTTCTACTATCGCGCGAACATGAAGACGCTGAACGACGAGATGCGGCCGCTGCTTGGCAAGCTCAAGCTCGGTCTGCAATATCTGCTGACGCGCAAGGGGCCGCTCGCGATGAGCGTGAATCAGTCGGGTGGGTTCTTCAAGGGCAACGATCAGCAAGCGCAGCCGAATCTGCAGTTGTACTTCAATCCGTTGTCGTACCGCATTCCGAAGAGCAACAAGGCGAATCTCGAACCTGAACCGTACTCGGGCTTTCTGCTGGCGTTCAATCCGTGCCGGCCGACGAGCCGCGGTTCGATCGAGATCGCGTCGAATCGCGCCGAGGACGCCGCGAAGATCCGTATCAACGCGCTGACCACGGAGAAGGACATCGACGAAGTGATCCAGGGTTGCGAACTGGTGCGCAAGGTGATGGCGTCGCCGGCGCTGAAGGCGATCACGGTCGAGGAAATCTCGCCGGGACCGCAGGTGAATACGCGCGAAGGATTCCTGCGGTACTTCCGCGAGCAGTCGGGGTCGATCTATCACCTGTGCGGTTCGTGCGCGATGGGCGACGATCCACGCACGTCGGTGGTGGATGCGCGTTTGCGTGTGCACGGCATTGACGGCTTGCGCGTGGTGGATGCGTCGATCTTTCCGAATATCACGTCGGGCAATATCAATGCGCCGACCATGATGGTGGCGGAGAAGGGCGCCGACATGATTCTCGAGGATGCGGCGAGCGAAGTTGCGTATCGGCCCGCGGCAGTGGAGATGGCCGCGGCGGCTTGATGGTTTGATTGGCCTGGCGGTGTTGGGCTAGCAGCCACGTAGTGTGAAACCGCGCCGATGGCATCGCATCGGCGCGTTTTTTTCGTTCGAAGCGGTGCATAGGGCGCACCGCGATGCCACTCAGCGCCTCAACCCGCGTCGCTCAATGGCGCCGACTCCGATGCATCGAGCGTCCGTCCGCTCAACCAGATTTCCTGTTGCAGCCAGTCGCGGAACAACGCGACGTGCGGTAGTTCATCCTGTTCCGCGCGCGTGACGAACCAGTACGACTGATGCCCGTCCACATGCACATTCAGCACTTGCACGAGTTGGCCTTCGGCCAGTTCGCGCGCGATCATATGACGGTCGGCGATGGTCACGCCGAGCCCGTCGATCGCGGCGCGAATGGCGTGATCGAGCAGATCGAATTCATAACCGCCACGAGTATCCACGTTTTCAATCCCCGCCGCCTTCAGCCAATGCTGCCAGGTGAGGTAGCGCTGATCGGCGCTCGCCAGCACGTGCAATAGCGTGAACTGATTCAGGTCGATCGCGGCGCGGCCCGCCTGACGTGCGAGCAACGCGGGCGAGCAGACGGCGATATGCCGCTCGCTCATCAACAGACGGTTGTCGACGCCTTCGCACTCGCCATTGCCGAAGCGGATCGCGCAGTCGAGCACACCGGATTCCGCGAGGTTATCGTCGACACGAGTCGACAGACTCAGTTCGAGTTGCGGATGCGCATCACGCAGGCGGCCGAGGCGCGGCATCAGCCAACGGCTCGTGAAGGTGGGCGGCGCATTGATGCGCAGGCGGTTGCGGTGGGTTTTTTCTTGTATGCCGCGAACCGTGAGTTCGATGCGGTCAAAGGATTGCTGCAGCGCTTGCAGAAGAATGCGGCCGGCAGCCGACAGTTCCAGATGGTGATGGTGACGCTGCAGGAGCGTCTCGCCCAGTTGCGCCTCGAGCTGTCGGACCTGGCGGCTAACCGCGCTTTGCGTGACGTTGAGCAGTTCCGCGGCGCGGGTGAAGCTGCCCGTGCGGCCGGCGACTTCGAAGGCTTTCAGCGCATTCAGCGCGGGCATTTTGCGTTTCAAGATGTTCGACCGGAGGTAAGGCGCGGTAGCGCGATGTCCCGGTATTTTACTGGTTTGCCTGCGCGGCGCGGCGCGTTGCCTTGCTCGCGACGCGCCGCGCGGGCATCGCATCATTAGTAAGCGATGCAGATCGACTTGCTCTCCGTATACGAGTCGATGATCGCCTTGCCATGTTCGCGGCCGATGCCGGATGCCTTGAAGCCGCCGAACGGCATGGCCGGGTCGACCATGTTGTGCGTGTTGACCCATACCGTTCCGGCCTCGATGCCGTCCACGAGCCGCAGCGCCTTGTCGAGCTGGTTGGTCCACACGCTCGCGCCGAGTCCGTACTCTGAGGCGTTTGCCTGAGCGAGCACTTCGTCCAGGTCGTCATAGGGCATGGCGACCAGCACAGGGCCGAACACCTCTTTCTTGATGACGGAAAGCGGCTTGCAGGCGCGATTGGCGATCACCGCCGGACGCACGAAGTAGCCGTCGCGGTCCACGTGGGCATCGCGCGAGAGGATCTCGCCACCTTCGTCCTTGCCTTGGACAATCATGCCGGCCACCTTGTCGCGGTGCCGCGCGGAGACCATCGGGCCCATCTGCGTCGCCGCGTCGAAACCGGAGCCGAGCGTGATGCCGTCCGCGACGGCGGCAATGCCTTGCACGACTTCGTCATAGATCGAGCGCGCGACATACAGGCGCGAGCCCGCCGTGCAAACCTGGCCGTGGTTGAAGAAGATCGCGCCGGCCGCGCCTTCGATCGCCTTGCGCGGGTCGCAGTCGTCGAGCACGATCACCGGGCTCTTGCCGCCCAATTCGAGCGACGCACGCTTCAGATCGTCCGCGCATTGACGACCGATGATGCGCCCGACCTCGGTCGATCCGGTGAACGTGACCTTGTTTACCAGCGGATGCCGCACGAGCGCCGCACCAGCGGTTTCGCCACGGCCAGTGACCACGTTGAATACGCCGGCAGGGAAACCCGCTTCGTGCGCGAGTTCGGCGAGGCGGATGGCGGTCAACGGAGTCTCTTCGGCGGGTTTGAGCACGACGGTGCAACCGCAGGCCAGCGCCGGGGCGATTTTCCATACCGCCATCAGCAGCGGGAAATTCCACGGGACGATCGCCGCGACCACACCGGCCGGCACGCGTTTGGTCGACGCGTTGTAACGCGTGCCAGGCGGGAAAGGAATCGACAGATCGAAGGTAGTGCCTTCGATCTTGGTCGCCCAGCCGGCCATGTAACGCAACCACTGGACGCTGCCCGCCACTTCCAGCATCTTCGAGAAGCCGATCAGCTTGCCTTGATTGAGCGTTTCCAGCGTGGCGAGTTCGTCGCTGTGCCGCTCGACGAGGTCGGCCAGTTTGAGCAGCAGGCCCTCGCGAACGGCCGGCGGCATTCTGCGCCAGGCGTCGGATTCGAAGGCCGCCTTCGAGGTTCTGACCGCGTGATCGATATCCGCTTCGGATGCGTCGGGGATCTGCGCGATTTCTTCGGCGGTGGCCGGGTTGAAGACCGGAAAAGTTTTGCCCGCGGCACTACCGGTTTTTTCGCCGTTGATGAACATGGTGCGCGGCAACGCGGCCGCTAGCTTGTGTTCGTTCATGGTGGTTCGTCTCCGTTGGGGGTGAGTGGCCGTGGCACTAGCCGGAAGGGTTCGCCTGACGGCGGTATGGACTTGGGGGAAGGTGGATGTGTTGCCTTGCACGCCAGTGTGTTGCTAACGACGCGGCGCAGATCACGTTCGCTGTCGCGCTCAATGCGTACAGCACGACGAATCCGTCGCCGAAAAAGTAGGGTGTGGTAGATAACGCCGCGCCCAGCACCATGCCGATGTGATGCGCGACGCCGGGGCAACTCGCACGCAATACGCTGGTCGAGTTGCCGCGCAAGTTCACGAGTGCCGGGATCGTCAGGCAGTCAAGAATCAGGAAGATCGCTGCCGCAAGCGGTGCGAGCGCGGGATTGTCGCTTGCCGCGAGCGTGCCGATCAGCACCGCACGCGCGATGTACAACCCCATCAGCATGCGATGGCCGCGCGAGCGATCGGCGATGAATGCCAGCGCGCAGACTGCGGCAAGTGAAAGCGCAATGTGCCAGAAAGGCTGTGCACCGCTTAGGCCGCAAATCGCAAAGAGCTGGAAGCGGGCGAGACTGCCGCTCGACAGTCCCGCAAGCAACGCGAGCAGAGCCGTTGCGCCTGAAGGAGTCGCCGCCTTGACCGAGTCGGAGTCATGCGCGCTGCTGCGATCCACGTCGTGACGCGATTCGGCGTTGACGAGCAAACGGTAGAACAACATGCCGAGGAAGCCCGTCACGATCATCAGCAAGGCAATGGCGATGCCATGCGCTGAACCATTCAGATACGCTGGTACGCTATTCATTGCGCTGATCGTCATGATGAGCGTCGCGGCGCTCATCAGCATCGTGTAGCGGCCCGATGAGCGCGACATCAGCAATGGCACGCTCATCATGGCCGTTAGCATCAGCGCGCTCATCCACAGCGCCGTGGCGTGCCGATCGAGAGCGGCCTGCGTCAACAGCGCAGCGCCGCCGCCCGCGAGGCACACGCATGCCGCACTCGCGCACAGCATGCACGCGAGAGCGGCGTGCCGTGCGCGACGCACGACCGGATCAGTGCTTGCAGCAGCCATGATCCGTGGACTTGCCGTCTTCGACGCTGTTCAGATCTCGTTCGGCCGGCAGGTCCATGGTCGGGTTGCCGGAGAAGAAGTTGTTCGGCTTGAGCATGAAACCGGCGTACTCCACCGGCATTACCGGGAAATCCTCGGGTTTGCACACATGCGTGTGGCCGAAGCTATGCCACAGCACGACGTCTTCGTTCTCGATGTTGCGATTCGCCTCGATATAGCGCGGCAGGCCGTCGCCCCCCGAATGCTGATTCGGATAGTCGCCGCTCGCATAGCGCTCAGCCGGATCGAACGGCGTGACCCACACGTGACGCGTGGCAAAGCCGCCGCGCTGGCGCACCTTCGAACGTTCGTCGGCCAGCATCAGCGGCGAGTCATTGACGACCAGCTTGTAGCCCGGATTTGCGCCCACGGCATTCTTCACGTTGGGGTTACTGACCTTCCAGTAGCGACCCGTGCTGCCGCTTGCCACACGTGCGGCTTCGCTTTCCGTTTTCAACACGCGTTTGGTCGTGTCGAACACATTGCCGTACGGATTGTTCTCGCCCATCGGACGCGGCACGAATTCGTGTTCGGTCACCGTGTTGCGCTCGCCGTCCACCATCATGTGCATGCGCGCGTTGAAGAAGTGCTGATGCGTCGGGCCGCCGAGGTTTTCCGTGATCATGCCGCCCCACGAATAAGTGTCGCCATCAGCCACCGCCGAGGTCTGCACGATGCCGGTCAGCTTGCATTCGAGCTGGATCGTGCCGTCCTGATACAGATACCAGTAGAAGCCGTAGTCGTAATTGCCGACGGTGGCGAAGAAGGAAATCACAAGGCGTCGCGAGCGGCGCATTTCGAACACGCCGGTGCGGAATTCGTAGTGCTTCCAGAGCGTGCCGTAGTCTTCTTCGTGCATGCAGACGGCGTTCTTCATCACGAATGCGTTGCCGAAATCGTCTGCGGACGGAATGTCGAAATAGCGGATCGTGCCGAGGCAGTCGCAACCGAGTTCGAGTTGATTCGCCAGTTTGCCGAGACCGTATTCGCCCGCGTCGAACGCGCTTTTCCAGTAGTGGTTGGTGCTCGGGTCGGAGTAGGGCACGCACATTTCCGTGACGCTCGCACGGTAGATGATCGGGCGCGTGCTCCTGCCGTCGTCCCACGACAGTTGATGCAGCACCAGCCCTTCGCGCGGCGTGAAGCCGACACGGAAGTTCCAGTTCTGCCAGTTCACATGCCAGCCCTCGATCGTAAAGCTCGGGCCGTCGGGTTGATTGATCGACAGCGGTTTGAGCGTGCTGCGCGGCTCGCCGAGACTCGGCGTGTCGTAGTTATGCTTGGCGCGCGGAATCGGAATGATGCGGCCGTCGTCCACCAGTTCGATCACTTTCTTTTCGAGCAGATCGACCACGGCCATCACGCCTTCAATTGGGTGCGCGTAGCCGTTATCGGTCAGGGTCTCGCGGTAGTAGCTCACGCAACGCACCAGACGCCGGCCGTTTTCGTTCTCGCGATCGAAACAGCCCGCCGAGAACGGATCGACCTGCACGCGTTCCAGATCTTTTTCGCTGAGGCCGCGCTTCATCACGGCCACGCGCCATGCTTCATCGCTCTTGACGATCTGTTCCGCGTTCATGAAGTCGTCGATCATGATGGGCGGCTGGCCGTAAGGCGCCGCGCCGAACGGCATGACACGGCGCGCGGCAATTTTCTTTTCTCTCAGGTCCACCTCGAATTCGATCGTCGCGCCATTCGACCGATCGATTGCGAGCACGAAGGCCGTGCGCGAAAAATATTCGCCGGTCTTGAATGCCACCACTTCGGCTTTCGGCGGCTCGCGCAATTCGACCATCGGAAAACGCGCGTGCGAATCGAGTTTTTCGGCGGCTTTCACGAGGTCGCACGCGAGCTGCATTTCTGCGCCGCTCAGCGGGTCGAGCGGATGAACGGGGGCGTGAGCGGCTTTCGTGGCATTCGTGTTCATAAGATTCCCGTAAGAAGTTGCTGGACCGGACAGCGCGCTCGCGAGGCGAATGAGGCGCGGCGAACGCTGAGTCGATGGCAAATCGTAGGAACCCAATAATATTTTCGCGCTTGCCTATCGCGCCAAATGAACGATAAAGTGCGCCAAGAGGAATGACACGAGCCACCATCAGCGAAGACTGGAGAGGAGACGCTCAGCATGAAAAAAGTCACGCTCAACGGCAGTTTCCCGATGATCCGCGCCGCGGTCATGGGACCGGTTGTGCGCGCACTCGATGCATCGGGCGCGCAATGCGACGCGCTGCTGGAGGAGTTCGGCATGAGCCGCAAGCTCCTGTCGAATCCCTATGAAATTCTGCCGCTCACGCGCTATGTGACGGCGTTCGAGCGCGCCGCCGAGGTGCTCGGCGAGTCCGCGCTCGGCCTGCGCCTGGGCAGTGAATTGCAATTGACGGAGCTGGGGCCGGCGGGTCTGGTGTTTCTGTCGTCGCCGACCTTGAATGCGGCCATGCGCAAGTTTTCGCTCGCGCTCGCCTCGTGGCAGAACACCACCACTTGCGAATTGCTGCGCGACGACGAATGGCCGATCTGGACCTACCAGATCGCCAGTCCGCAAATCTGGCCGCGCCGGCAGGATGCGGAATACAGTCTTTCGACGATGTGCCACATGGTTCGGCTCGTGCGCGGCGCCGCGTGGAATCCGGTCGAAGTGCATTTCGAACACGCTGCGCCAGCCGATCTCAAACCGTATGCGCGTATCTTTCGCGTGCCGGTGCGCTTTCAGCAGCCTTTCAACGGCTTGATTCTGCGGCCCCAGGATCTCGACGCTTCGCTCAAAAGCGCCGACACGCAAATGGCGCGCATGATGGAGCGCCACGCCACCGATCTGATCGCGCGGGATGCAATGCCGCACAGCATCGTCGAGCAGGTTCGCGATCTGGTGACGCGGCGGCTCGCGCACGAAAAACTGATCGTCGCCGACATCGCGAAGGATCTCGGTCTCTCGCATCGCTCGTTGCAACGGCACCTCGCGCAGGAGGGCACATCAGTGCGGCAGATCGTGCGCGAGGAACGGCAGCGCAGCGTCGAAGGGTTGCTCGAGCGAGAAGAGCTTACCAATGCGGCGATTGCACGCGCCGTTGGTTATGCCGATGCCACGGTCTTGTGGCGCGCCACACGCAACTGGAAAAAGAATAGCGCGTGACGTCGGTGCATTTTCTTTCACTCTGAAAGCATCGCGCGGCTTTACCATTGCCGCGCGAGAATAATTCAGGTTCCTAAGTATTCGCTGCAAACCACCGCACTCGGGCTTCCCCGCATTGGCGCAAATTATCGAAAATTTGGCGCGGTTCGCGAAGTCGTTTTATTTTTTAGCTACCTACCATGCGCACACACCGAAGCATCGGAGATCGGTCAAGTGAGCGTCTGGATCAGCAGTACGGGGTTCAGGCGAGTCCCAGACTAGCCAACACACAAGAGGCAGCGATGAGTGAACCCTATTCTCCGACCCGAGCGGTCGACGCGGAGAACCCCGTGGAATTGAAAGGCAATACGCTGGGCTTATGGCAGATCGTGTTCCTCGTGATTTCGGCGGCCGCGCCGCTGACCGGCATGCTCGGCGCGGTGCCGCCCGCGATCAGTCTGGGCAATGGCGCGGGCATTCCGGGCGCGTTCGTGATTGCCGGCGCGGTGCTGCTGATTTTCAGCGTGGGCTTTGCGTCGATGAGCCGGCACGTGGTGCGCGCCGGCGCGTTTTACGCGTATATCACCGCCGGACTCGGGCGGCCGCTGGGCATGGCCGGAGCGCTCGTCGCGCTGATGTCGTACACGTTCATCCAGATCGCGCTGTACGGATTGTTTGGCTTCTTCTGCACGGTGATCCTCTCGCCGCTTTTGCATACCGCGTTGCCCTGGTACGGGTATTCGCTGATCTGCGTGGCCGTGGTGCAATTCACCGGCATCCGCGGCATCGATCTGAATAGCCGCCTGCTCGGCGTGCTGATGTGTCTCGAACTGGGCATTCTGCTGGTGCTCGCAATTGCGATCGTCGTGCATGGCGGCGGACCTAACGGCCTCACGCTTGCGCCGTTCACACCGCAGCATGTGTTCAGCGGTCACCTTGGCATTGCGGTGATGTTCGCCTTTGCCTCGTTCATCGGTTTCGAAGCGACCGCGATATACGGCAAAGAATGTCGCGATCCGAAGGTGACGGTGCCGCGCGCCACGTACGTATCCGTGATGCTGATTCTCGTGTTCTTCGCTTTCGTCACGTGGACGATCGTCTGCGCGTATGGCCTTGCGGATGTGGTCACGGTCGCGACCAAAGAGCCCGGCGATTTCTGGTTCATCCAGTCCGGCAAATATCTGGGCGGCGCGGTGACGACGGTGATGAGTTTCCTTTTGCTCAGCAGTATCTTCGCGAGCCTGCTGTCGTTTCATAACACGCTGGTACGTTATATCCATGCGCTGAGTCTCGAAGGCATCCTGCCGCAAGCACTCAATCGCGTGCACGAAAAATATCGTTCGCCGTATGTGGCGAGCTATCTGCAGACACTCTCCGTGTGCGTGCTGCTCGGACTTTTTATCGCGGCGGGCAGCGACGTGTTCAATATCGTGTTCAGCTGGAGTTCGGCGCTCGGCACGATCGGCATTGTGATGTTGCAGGCGGTGACGAGTTTTTCGGTGATCGCGTTCTTCCGCAAGACGCGCAAGGACACACGCGTATGGCACTCGTTCGTCGCACCGCTGGTGGGTGGCTTCGGCCTGTTGTATATCGGCGTGATTCTGGTGCGCAACCTCGATGCGCTCAGCGGCTCCGATAGTCCGGTCGTCAAATCCTTCCCCTGGATCGTGTTCACGGTGGCGCTGGTCGGCGTGGTGATCGGTCTCATCCTGCGCAAGAAGCGCCCGGATATCTACGCGCGCTTCGGCCAGTAAGGGAAACGCGCGAATCGCGCGACAACCACCTACCTCACTTCTCGACAAGACAATCATGGCAGACACTTTCGTCAAGCGCTCGGCGCTTGCGTTGGCCGCGTTCGGCCTTTCGATGGGCGCGCACGCGCAATCTTCGGTGACGCTTTACGGCACGGTCGACGCCGGCCTCGTCTACACGAACAACCAGCAGACTACGCTCGCCGACGGCAACACCAACGGACACGCGAACTATCAACTGGCGGGCGGCAATCTGGTGCCGTCGCGCTGGGGCTTGATGGGCACGGAGGATATCGGCGGCGGCACGACGGTCAACTTCGCGTTGGAGAACAGCTTTCTGATCGGCAGCGGCGCGATGCTGCAATCGAATACGCTGTTCAATCGCAATGCGTGGGTCGGTGTGAACAACTCGACGTATGGCGCGCTGACGTTCGGCCGGCAATACGATCCGTTCTCGGACTACATGGGCGCGTATGCATCGAGTAATAACTGGGCGACGTTGTACGGTTCCCATTTCGGCGACGTCGACAATCTGAACGAGGCGTTCAACTTCAACAATTCGATCAAGTACATCAGTCCGAGTTTTGGCGGGTTGACCGTTGGGGGATTGTTCAGCCTTGGTGGCGTGGCGGGGAATTTTTCGCAGAACAAGGGGTGGGCGCTGGCGGCGAATTATGTGCAGGGACCGTTGTCGCTGAGCGCGGGGTATCTGGAGTTGAATCAGCCATTGCAGGCGGCGTTGGGGGGCACGAGTGGCTATATCGGCGACTTCAGCTGTGCGAATGCGGACGCGTCGTATTGTCTGTTGCAGGATGCGAGCAAGATACGGATTTTTGGGGCAGGGGGTTCGTATTCGTTCGGCAAGGCGAATGTGGCGGTGACGTATACGCATACGCGGTTGTCGCAGAGTCAGTACATTGCGAGTGCGGCGCGGCCTGCCGGGGCTGATGTGTCGTTCGATATTGCCGAGTTGAATACGACTTATGCGCTCGCGCCGGATTTGCAGCTAGGGTTTGCTTATATTTTCAATGACGCCAAGCCGAGCGGCAGTGCTTCTACTCGCGTGCATCAGATCAACCTCGGTGCTGTGTATAGCTTGTCCAAGCGCACCGCTGTTTATGCGGTCGCGATTGGGCAGAAGTCCTCAGGGGCTGGATTAGGGATTGACCCGGCAACCGGCGCGACGGAGAACCTGGCGCAGATTCCGAATATCGTTAATTCGGATACGGATAAGCAGGTTTCTGTGATTGTGGGGCTGCGGCATAATTTTTGAGGTTGGTTTTTTTGGGTGGTTGAATTGGATGTGGTCTTTTTGGGGTTTTGGGCCTTTCCTTGGAATCTTGTCGGTCTATTGGCGTTGCCCCTGTGCGGGGCAACCTTGGGTGAAACCCTGCCTTGCGCAAAGCCTTATCCGGTAAGGGTTTGAGCGCTTCTACCCCGACAGGGAAAATTTCCCCTATCTGTTAGGGGAGCTATAGGGGAATTTCTGCGACCCGCTGCTCGGTTGGATTTGGTGCGTTTAACCAGCAGCCCGTCTGCTGTGACCGCCCCTGATCGACCCGCCTCGGATGCTCGCCCGGGCAAGGCCCTCAACGACGTCTTGTGGACGTGCAACCGTCGTTAGCCGCAGCGAGAGAGGCTGAAAGGATGGGCGAGTCGGCAAACAGATCCGAGAGATTGTGGATAGCTCAGGATTGACGCCACAACCCATCGGCTATTTGAACTATTCGCTGGTAGCCGACTTCCTGTTCGCCGGGTCGCTACGCAGCCTGAGTTCGTCTATGGACAGGTGGGGGTCTCTGCTTGTGAAGCATGCGGTGGCAGTTTGCGCACACGGGACGAAGGTCCGTGATTGGATCGATCAGGTGCTCCTCATCGATGTCCGCGACCTGATTCAGGTGATGCACCTCAATGTAACCCGCACCAAGCGCACCGTACTTTTCCTCGAAACAGAACCCGCAAACGGCGCATTTGTATCCATGGTGCGCGATGCATGCCTGACGAGCGGTGGGGCTTCTGTCATAAGTATTAGCAGTAACAAGCCTACTTTTTCCCCTCGGAGTACCGCTCGATCGGACGCGCAATGACCCCTTATCTTCGTTTCGCAAAGGGCAGCATCTGATCCACCGGCAAACGGAGGATGACGCCGTGACGTTCTTCTGCCAGCTTTCGGCGTTGCTATAGTGCGGCTCTCTTACCGGAGGCACTGACAATGCTACAGACGGATCAGAATCCACAGCCTGCGACAGAAGTCGCGGATAAGGAACGTGCGGAAAAGCGCGGTAGCAACGCCCGGGCGGGAAGCACTAGCGACGACCACGGACCCGGGGGGCGCAATGATCTATGCGGCACACCCGCATAGACCGACCACCCGGGCGGGCGAACTGGTTGCGGGGTCGCTGACCTGGCAGATCGAACAGCTTGAGCCAGGCGACGCACTGTTCAAGCCGGGATCGCATGAGACTGTGCGGGCGTACCAGTCTGCGCGTCCCATTGCCAATATGATAAAGCGCCATCCTGACCGCGAATACGATGTGGACCTGTGGCTAGCGATGCATCATTCAGGCACGGGTGAAAGCATGCAGCTGTACAGAATCAACCGTATCCGGAGATGACCTCGCGCGAGATGCAGATTCATCCAATTGGTGAATCCCGCCGGATGGCGGTTAATCGATCTGCGTATGCGAGCGGAACATAACGGCCTCCCCGACAGGTTTCGCTTCGTGCGTATGCCTTTAGCCCGCCCCCCGGCGGGTTTTTTTATGCCCTGCAGTTCGCTCGATCCGACAATCCCGTGCAAAGCATCTGGTCGGGAAACTCTCTCCCTGCCTTAAACAGTGTCCCCCGCTTATGTCTTCGATCAACCATTCGCCTGGTTATGCGAAATACCTATCTACTTTATCGCGTTGACCAATTTTGACAGTTGTCCTATATACGCCTAGCAAAATCCAATTTGATAATGAAAATTTCAAATTTGAGCGGGCTAAAGCGTATGAAGAAACGCGAAGACCTACTGGTGCAAGTCAGTCCAGGGAGTGTCCATGTATAACCCCAGCCAGTCACGCACCCTGAGCGTGTCGTGCGAGGCGTTCCCGGTTGATCGCGGTGTGCCGGTCCTGTCTCCCGTGCGGCTACGTGGCACCGAGGCGCTCGGCAAGCTGTACAGG